>CAZTSL010000034.1:0-36900 GCA_964616915.1 uncultured bacterium | reverse complement strand
CTCTCGGGGCGGGGGGGAGAGGTTTCGGCCTACCGGGGGGAGTCCCTCCCCCTCTCCCAGCGCTTCTACCTGGGGGGGCGCACGAGTCTTCGTGGTTTCACCAGGGATTCGATCGGCTCCGTCGCTCCCCTGACTTCCCAACGTTTCTACCTTCTCAACCTCGAGGCACGTTTCGATCTTCCGACCAACCTCGGAATCGCCCTCTTCGTGGAGGGGGGCAACGTCTTCGACCGCAGGGAGGATGCCGCCCGGATCCATGCCGCCGCAGGACTGGGGCTCCGCTACCACACACCGGTAGGTCCGCTGAGCTTCGATTTCGGCTTCCCCCTCCGCAAACGGGCCGAAGACGACGCCCAGATCTTCAGCTTCAACATCGGGCAGGCATTCTAGGGATCCCCCCAGAGTTGCTCGAGGCGCCTGTCCCGACCGCAGCCGAAACGGTAGGCCTTGTAGCGGAGGGGGTGGGTCTTGTAGTAATCCTGATGGTACGCCTCGGCCGGATAGAAGGGACCCGCCTTTTCGATCTTCGTGAAAATTTTCCCGAAGCGTCCCGATGCGATCAGCCGTGTGCGCGAGGCCTCGGCAAGACGGCGCTGCGCCTCGGTATGGTAGAAGATCGCGGTGCGGTACTGGCTCCCCACGTCGCAGAACTGGCGGTTTTCGACCGTGGGGTCGATGTTGTGCCAGAAGACCTCGAGGAGTCTTTCGTAGGAGATCTTCTCCGGATCGTAGTGGACCTCCACGGCTTCGGCGTGGCCGGTCGTTCCGGAGGAGACCTCACGGTATGTCGGATTCTCCTTGCTTCCGCCGGTATAGCCGGCGATCACGGCCGTCACCCCCTCGAGCTTCTCGAAGGGGGGTTCCATGCACCAGAAGCAGCCGCCGGCAAAGGTGGCGACGGCTTCGCGGGCCTTCTGCTCCTGTGCCCCGAGAAGGGGGGGGCAGAGCGCGAGCAACGCAAGGAGGAGTCCCACCCCCCATACGTCTCGGCGATCGTTCCATCGTACCGATCCACTTCTCCAGGTCCAGTCGGCCATCGTTCTCCTCCCTACAGGGTGGGGCGCTCGCCGAGGATCTCCCCGAGCGCGTCCAGGTCCGCATTGCGGTATGCCTCGATGAAGGCCGCGATCATCTGCGCGTAGGGCAGATCGACGTACATCCCATGGAACTTGAGATAGCGCGCGTGGGGTTTCCCCTCGAGCGTGGTCTCCGCCTGGAGCGCATCGGACCTCCCGTCGAATTCCACCGGCCGGTACCCCTTGCGCTTCACGACATCCGGGGAGAGGCTGGCATCGACGAAGCGCCATACCCCATCGAGGTAGAAGGCGTTGAGCCCGTGATGGAACATCACGTTCGTGCCCAGCGCCCGAACGATCCTGGGAGAGAGGGAGGCGTCCTCGAGGTCGGAGAGGACGAGCGCCGTCGGGATCCCCGCCCCCCGTCCCAACGCGCAAAGGAGCATCCCCTTCTGCACGCAGAACCCTGCGCCCCTTTCCAGTACCGAGGAAGCGCGATACGCCTCCCGCTCCATTTGCGCCATGAAGGTGTAGCGGATCTCGTCCCGCACGAAACGAAAGAGCCGCACCGCCCGATTTCGGGGCGATTGCCCCGCAAGGTCGAGCCGGGCGAGAAGCGCCTCGATCCGGGGATGGGAGAAGTCGATCCGTTCCGTCTCCGCAAGGCATGTTTCGGGCGCCAGGGGGACGATCGTGGAAGGATCTGCCATTCCGAACCTCTTTGCAAGGGAGCGTAGGAGCCATGATCACCAACCCACGACCTACGATACGGCATTGCCCTCCCGCCGTCAAGCGCCGGTCGAGTCGATCGGATTGCGGCCGCCGTGGCGTCTCGAGGGCGAGTCGGTTGCAAAATTCGGGTCGTATGTTATAGTAACCTCCGGATCGAGCAGAGGAGACGAGTGCATGTGCCGACTCTTCGGTTTCAAGAGCGCGGTGGAACTCAGCGTCCATCACTCCCTGCGCGCCGCCGAGAACGCGATCGCGAAACAGAGCCTGCGCCACCCGGACGGCTGGGGGATCGGCTACTATTACGATGGGGTCCCTCATCTCCAGCGGAGTTCCACGGCCGCCTTCGAGGATGGAACCTACGAGCGGCTCGCACGGATGCTGGCCTCCGATCTCGTCGTTGCGCACGTACGGAAGGCCACGGTCGGCGAGAAGAACGACCTCAACACGCATCCCTTCCAGTTCGGACGCTGGCTCTTCATCCACAACGGCAACGTGGTCGCCTTCGATCGGATCCGGGACTCCCTGCTCGAGATCATCGATGAGAAACTGCGGCATCGGATTCTGGGAGAGACCGATTCGGAGCACTGCTTCTACCTCTTCCTCTCCTTTCTCCTCGAGGGGCGGGAGCGCCTGCCCCATCAGATCGACGTGCGGGAGGGGATCGCCGCGCTGCGAGCCACGGTCCACCAGATCGATACGCTGAGCGCCCGTTTCGAACGGGAGAAACGCTCGGAACTCAACTTCCTCGTCACGAACGGCGAGATCCTGCTCGGCACCCGAAGGGGGATCGAACTCTACTACAGTACGAAGAAGCATGATTGTTCGATCAAATCGTCATGCCCCCACTTTTCGCCCCACTGCCTCGGTCCGGTCCTCCACGATGGCAAGAACACGCACGTCCTCATCGCCAGCGAACCGATCTCGCAAGAGGATATCTGGGAAGAAATCCCCGATGCATCGGTCTTTGCCGTCGATCATGAGATTCAGGTCCGGATCGAACCGATCGAAGCTTCCTTCACCCAACCCTCGCTCGTCACGAGAGACCACTCCGTCACATCATCGCGCAGATGACGCCTGCGCATTCCGGAATCGTATCCGTTTCAGAAAGGGACAACCGTCATGCTCGACATCCTGAGACGTCATGCAGACTCATGGATCATCAAGGTCCTGCTCGTCGGCGTCGCGCTCTCCTTCATCATCGGCTTCGGAGCCTTCTTCTATATCAAGGATCTCATCGGGAAGGGCCGGGGGCGCAAGCCTGCGATCGTGGTCAACGGCGAAGCGATCTCTACGGCCCGGATCCAGAACGCCCTGCGCAATCTCGAATACCAGTATCAGCAGATTTTCGGCGAGAACTACGATCCCGAAACCTTCCGGGATCAGCTCCGCCGCCAGGCGATCGATCAGCTCATCAACTACACGATCCTCCGGCAGGAGGCCGAGCGCAAGGATATTCCCGTGAGCGACGAGGAACTCAAGCGGAAGATCCATGAGTACCCCGTCTTCCAGACGAACGGAAAGTTCGACATCGAGAAGTTCAAGCGCTTCTTCGGACAGCGGCGGGGTCGCTCCGGTCTCACCCAGAAGCGGTTTCTCGAAGAGGAACGGCAGCAGCTCCGCGTCGAGAAACTGCGCCGGATGATCCTCGATTCGGTGAAGGTGAGCGATGCCGAGGTGGAGGAGGCCTACCGTCTCAAGAACGAACAGG
Organism: uncultured bacterium; assembly: GCA_964616915.1. Classification (GTDB taxonomy): domain Bacteria; phylum Myxococcota_A; class CAZTSL01; order CAZTSL01; family CAZTSL01; genus CAZTSL01. The sequence continues at coordinate 33,444 of CAZTSL010000034.1, read as the reverse complement.
TCAACCTCCTCTACGTGGCCTTCGATCCGAAGGACGAGACGGGGGAGATCTCCTTCACCGAGGAGGAACTCGAGGCCTTCTTCAATCAGGATCCCTCGGCCTTCCAGCTTCCGGAACGGCGAAGGATCTCCTACGTCGTCTTCGATGCTTCCCGTTACCTCGACGGGATCGAGATCTCACCGGAGCAGATCGCGGCCTTCTACGAGGAGAACCGGGATCGTTTCCGCGTGGAGGAAGAGATCCACGCCCGCCATATCCTCGTCAAGTCGAGCCCCGATGCTTCTGCCGCCGAGGATGAAGCCGCCCGCAAGAAGGCGGAAGCCCTCCTGGCCAAGATCCGGCAGGGCGCCGATTTCGCAAGCGTGGCCCGAGAGAACTCCGATGATCTCTCCAACCGCGACAAGGGCGGAGATCTGGGCTTCTTCGGCCGTGGCCGGATGGTTCCCCCCTTCGAGGATGCCGCCTTCGCACTCCTGCCGGGCGAGGTGAGCGACGTCGTCAAGACGCGCTTCGGATATCACATCATCAAGCTCGAGGAGAAACGGGAAGCCCGCCAGAAGAGCCTCGAAGAGGTCTCCGATGAGATCGCGGCGGAACTGAAAGCCGAGGAGGCCCGCAAGCGGGCCGAAGCCGCGGCGAAAGCCTTCGCCGAAGCCCTCCAGAACCCCGAGGACTTCGAAAAGGTCGCCCAGCAGCAGGGGCTCGAAGTCGAGACGACGCCCCTCTTCGCCCGCGGGGACCCGATCGAGGGACTCGATCGCCCCTGGGCCCTGATCAGCGAGGTCTTCCGCCTCGAAAAGGGCGGTGTTACCGAACCGGTCCGCGCCGGTGAGCGTTTCGTCGTCGCCCGTCTCGACGAGATCGCCCCCCCCAAGACGCCCACCTTCGAGGAGGTCCGGGAGAAGGTCATCGCCCGGTTCAAGAAGGAGAAACGCAAGGAACGGGCAAAGGCTCGCGCCGAAGCCTTCCTCGCCGAGTTGAAGGGGGGCGCTGCCTGGGACGACCTCGTCACCCGCGAACACCTCGAAGTCGAGGAGACGGGCTGGTTCAACCGGGAGGGCGCCTATATCCGGAACCTCGGAAACGCCAAGGAACTCAAGCAGGCAGCCTTCACCCTCTCCGCCGATTCCCCCTACCCCGAGAAGGTCTTCGAGATCGGCACGAAGTTCATCGTCGTCCGCTTCAAGGAGAAGAAACCCTTCGATCCGAAAGCATTCGAAGCGGAGAAGGAAAGCCTGCGCGCCCAACTCCTCTCCAAGAAACAGAACGAGGTCCTCGAGGCGTGGCTCGAACAGAAGAAGTCGGAATCGAAGATCGTCTGGAACCTCGATCCGAAGCGGCTCCGGTAGTGGGAGGTACCCCTCGGAGCGCGAACGCGACCCCGCCGCCCCTTCTCCTCCTTGCCCTTCTCCTCCTCGGGACGCTCCTGGGAGGAGGGCGCGGAAGGGGCAGCGTTGCGTCGGAAGGACCCACGCAACCCTCCCCCCCCGCGGTGGTACCCGCGACCGATGGGGGGAGGGAACGCACCGTCGCACCGGAAGGACCCACGAAACGGGCGCCTTCCCGTTCTCCCGCCGTGGCGGACGAATTCATGGTCGCCACGGCGAACCCTCATGCCACCCAGGCGGGGGTGGAGATCGTCATGGCGGGGGGGAATGCGGTCGATGCAGCCATCGCGGCGCAGATGGTCCTCAACGTGGTGGAACCGCAATCCTCGGGGATCGGGGGAGGGGGCTTCCTCCTCTACTTCGACGCGAAAACGCAGCGGGTGGAAGCCTACGACGGCCGGGAGACGGCTCCGATGGGGGCGACCCCCGACCTCTTCCTCACCGATACGGGGGAACCGAAAGCCTTCTACGACGCCGTGGTCGGGGGTCTCTCGGTAGGGGTGCCGGGCCTCCTGCGGATGCTCGAGTGGGTCCACCGGCGCCATGGGCGCCTTGCGTGGGAACGCCTCTTCACCCCCGCCATCGAGCTTTGCGAATCGGGGTTCCCCATCTCTCCCCGGCTCCACGAACTCCTGGCCAAGGACGCCTTTCTGCGCAAGGAAGCCGTGGCGGGTACCTTCTTCTACGACGATCGGGGGAACCCGCATCCCGTGGGGTACCGTCTGAAGAACCGGGAACTCGCCGCAACCTTCCGGCGGATCGCGAAAGAGGGGTCCTCCGCGCTCATGCTGGGAGAGATCGCGGAGGATATCGTCCGGGCGGTGCGCACGCACCCCCGGAACCCGGGCCGGATGATCCTGGAGGACCTGGCGGCCTACCATCCCGTGGAACGACAGGTACTCTGCGGCCCCTACCGGGGATACCGGATCTGCGGGTTCCCCCCTCCCACCTCGGGAGGGGTGGCGACGCTCCAGATGCTCGGGATGCTCGAACATTATGAGTTGGGGTCTCTCTCCCCCACCTCCGCCGAGGTTGCGCGCCTTCTGGCCGAGGCGGGGCGGCTGGCCTTTGCGGACCGCGCCCGCTACCTGGCCGATCCCGACTTCGTGGTGATCCCCATCGAGGCCCTCCTCTCCCCCGACTACCTGGCCCGGATGGCCCGCCACTTCGGGCGGGGGGGGAAGCCGCCTCTGCCGGCCGGGAAGGGGTCGGGGTCCCTCCCCCACCGGGTGTCCCCTCCCTCGCACGAAGGTCCTTCCACCACGCAGATCAGCATCGTCGATCGGGAAGGGAATGCCGTCTCGATGACGAGCAGTATCGAGAATGCGTTCGGCTCCCGGCTCATGGTGCGGGGTTTCCTCCTCAACAACGAACTGACCGACTTCTCCTTCGTTCCAGCGGTGAAGGGGGAGATGGTGGCCAACCGCGTCCAACCGGGGAAGCGTCCCCGTTCCTCGATGGCGCCCACGATGATCTTCGATCGGGAGGGCCGCCTGACCGGTGTCCTCGGTTCCCCCGGTGGCCCCCGGATCATCGGCTACGTCGTCCAGGCGATCACCGCGCTCCTCGACTGGCGCCTCGACCCCCAGGCCACGGCGCAACTCCCGCATCTCCTCGGCTGGGGAGACCGGATCGAACTCGAAGCGGATACCACGGCCGAAAACCTGGCCCACCACCCCCTCCTTCAGGGGAAGGAGATCGAAGTGCGTCCGATGACGAGCGGCCTTCAGATCGTCTGGATCGAACGCAAGGGGGGAAGGATTCGGCTCCTCGGTGGCACGGACCCCCGGCGCGAAGGGGTGGCCGCAGGGCGGTAACCCCCGGCTCCGATGCCCCACCCCGATCGCTGCGCCGAACCGTCGGGACCTGGTCGAGCGCTCCGGAACGCCGTTCGATGAAGCGTGACATCCCCGATCCCAACCCGGATCTTCGGGAGGCCGGCGTCGTGGTAAAGGTTCCCGGCATTCCACCCGATAAGAGGGGAGGGGAATGCGTGGATTCTGGAAACGTGGGGAACGATGCAGGAGATCTTGATCCTCGAACCGAACCGGGAAACGGCCCGGCGACTGAAAGACCACTTCGAATCCTACGGCTTCACGGTGGTCTGCGTCGAGAGCGTAAACGAGGGAATCACGGCGCTCTCCGATCACCCTCCCGATCTCATCATCTCCGAGTTCCGGCTGCCCGGCAACGATCTCGAGCGGCTCTGCCGTTTCATCGGGAAGGAGGGGGAACACACCACGGTCCCTCTCCTCTTCACCACCGCCGCTCCACGCTCCCCACGGATCCAGCAGGAAGTGAAGCGGATCGGGGCGGATGCGATTCTCTACAAGCCTTTTTCCTTTCAGACGCTCCTCGAGAGGATCGAACGGATCCGGGTGGGACGCCGGTTCTATCGAAAGTCCCGCATCACGCTCGGAAAGGAGGAAAGGTGGGAGGAGATCCCCCTTTCCGGGCGTCTGGAGACCTGTGGCTTCCCCGAACTGATCCGGCTCCTCCGGCTGGGGAGCGTGACCGGGGCACTCACCCTGGAGAAGGCCCATGCTTTCCGGATCCTCTACTGGAAAGGGGGCGAGCTGATCGCCTTGACGGACACCTTCTCCCGAAGCGAGAATCTCGGCTACGAACTCCTCCAGGAAGGCCGGATCTCCAGCCTCCAGTACGAACATCTCTTCTCCGGTGTCCTCACGGGGCGGGAAGCGCTCCTCGAGGTGCCGGAAGATCCGGAGAACCATGCGCTCCATCTCGCGCTGGAGGAGGCGATTGCCGCGAAAGGGTGGATCGATCCCCACGAACTCCATGAAGCCGCCACCCGCCGGTTGCGGCGCAAGTTCATCGGAATCTGGGGATGGCGTCAGGGGGCCTACCGGTTGACGAGGCAACCTCCTCCCCCCTTTGCCTCGAGGCAGGGATCGTTCGAGCTGCCCGGACTCGTCTTCGAGGCGATCGGTAGATTCGGCAATTTCGCCGAACTGCGGAGGCGCACGAGGGATTGGGATCGGGTGGAGGAACGTCCGCTGGAGCGATTCCGTGAGGTCGTGGCGCGAATTCCCCTCAAATCCGAGGATCACCGATTCCTGAATGCCTACGCCGATCATTTCTCGATCTCCCGGAGTATCACCCACGCCGGGATCCCCCTCCATCGGGCATGCCAGATCCTCCATACCCTCGATATCCTGGGGGTGCTCACGAGGGAAGGGGAGACGCAGAAGCGGCTGGCCCCCCTTCCGGAACCGGTTCCTCCCCCCCCGCCTGCCCCTTCCTCTTCCCTTTCTGTCACCCTGAAGGAGAGAGGGGGGGAGGAACCCCTCGAGCAGACCCACGCCCTCTCCCCTCCGGAAGGGGGGGAGGTTCCTTCTCCCTCCCCCTCCTTCACCGGCCGGCTGGCGGAGGGGGACCGGCTCGGTCCCTACCGGATCCTCGAACAGATCGGGGAAGGAGGGATGGCCCGGATCTACAAGGCCTACCACGAGGAACTCGACCGCTTTGTCGCGATCAAGGTGATCTCCGATCGGATGGGGGAGAAGGGTGAACTTCTCGAACGTTTCATCCGGGAGGCCCAGGCCCTTGCCCACCTGAACGCCCCCCAGATCGTGCAGATCTATGACATCGACACGACGGCCACCCCTCCCTACTTTGCCATGGAATACATCGAAGGGATCACGCTCAAGGATTTCATCGCGTATGGAAAGGATCGTTCCCCCGAACGGATCCTCGAAATCGTCACGGAAGTCTGTCTGGGCCTCGAAGTCGCCTCGGAAGCGGGGATCATCCACCGTGACATCAACCCGAAGAACATCATGCTCACCCGGGAGGGTGGGGTGAAGATCACCGACTTCGGCCTCGTCAAGAGCAAAATCTGGGACAAGGCGCTCACCTCGAGTTCCGTGATCCTGGGAACCCCCTACTACCTCTCCCCGGAGCTGATCCGAGGGGACACGATCGACCATCGTTCCGACATCTATGCGCTGGGCATCACCACCTATGAATTGTTCGTCGGAACGCCCCCCTTCGATGCGGACGACATCTTCCAGTTGCTGCGCCTCCACGAACATGCCCCCCTGCCCCTGCACGACAAACGGGACGTGACGATTCCTGGGGTGGTTTGCGATATCATCGAGAAGATGACCCGCAAACATCCCAGCCAGCGATATCAGACCTATCGCGAGATCATCGAGGATTGCCGGCGCACTCTGTCGAAGCTGCGCGCTGCGAGGTGACGCCCCTCCGTGGCCTGGAACGCGCGGATCACCCGCTGCGATTATCTTCCGTCCGACCCCTCCCCCTTCCCTCTTTGACCCCCTTGAAGCCGACCGTGCGTCTTTCAGGGATCGATCGTGCCGGTCCCGCTGCGACACTTGCAATCCCCAAGGATCGGGTATAGAATTCCCCGCACACTCCAGGGGCCGCCGATGCCCAAGGGTGGGAGCGATGGGCAGACGCATCTGCTCCCAGGAATCTGCAAGGAGTTCGTAAGAAGAGGAGGCACGAACGGAATGAAGCGAATCGCGATCGTCATCGGGATGTGGATGGGGCTCTCCCTCGCAGGAGGTCTGCACGCCGAAGGATCGGATTGGCGCAAGACGCCGGGAACGTATGCGGTCTTCGAGACCTCGATGGGGAAGATCGTCTGCCGGCTCTTCGTGGAGAAGGCCCCGAAGACCACGGCGAACTTCATCGGGCTCGCCGAGGGGACGAAGAAATTCAAGGATCCCAAGACCGGTGAATGGGTCACCCGCCCCTTCTACGACGGCACGATCTTCCACCGGGTGATCCCGAACTTCATGATCCAGGGGGGGGACCCCACCGGTACCGGACGAGGTGGGCCGGGTTACACCTTCGAGGACGAGTTCGACCCCTCCCTGAAACACGACAAACCAGGAATCCTCTCGATGGCCAACGCAGGCCCGAATACGAATGGGAGCCAGTTCTTCATCACGCACAGAGCCACCCCCTGGCTCGACGGAAAACACACCGTCTTCGGAGAGGTCGTCGAGGGGCTCGACGTCGTCTTCAAGATCGCCGAGGTTCCGAGACGAAACGACCGGCCGATCAAGGATGTCGTCCTCGAGCATGTCAAGATCGAACGGATCGAATAGGATGACCAGGCCATGCCGAGCAATCGGATCGAGAAGATCGCAAAGCGCTTCGCGGTAGGGTTGAAGGGGGGGGAGGAGGTCCACAGCGGGGATTACCTCACGATCGCACCCGCCTACGTGATGACGCACGACAACACCGGCGCCGTGATTCCCAAATTCGAGGCGATCGGCGCGAAACGGCTCGCCGATCCCCGTCGGGTCGTGATCACCCTCGATCACAACATCCAGGACAAGGGGGCGGAGAATCTCGAAAAGTATGCGAGGATCGAGGCGTTCGCCCGGCGGATGGGGGCCGATTTCCATCCGGCGGGGCGGGGGATCGGCCATCAGGTGATGTGCGAGGAGGGGTATGTCGTTCCAGGGACCCTCGTGGTCGCCTCCGATTCCCACGCGAACATGTACGGCGGGCTCGGTGCGCTCGGTACCCCCGTGGTTCGGACCGATGCCGCGGCGATCTGGGCGACGGGGGAGACGTGGTGGCAGGTGCCACCCGTTGCGCGCGTGGAACTGCGCGGCCGGCTGCGCCCCGGCGTGACGGGCAAGGATGTGATCATCACCCTGTGCGGCTTCTTTTGCAACGACGAGGTGCTCAACCACGCGATCGAGTTCACGGGGGAGGGGGTGGCCGCCCTCCCGATCGAGGCGCGCCTTACGATCGCGAACATGACGACGGAATGGGGAGCGCTTGCCGGGGTCTTCCCCTGTGACGCGGCGACCCGGAGGTGGTTCGCGGAGCGGATCGCAGCGATCGAGGCCCGCGGAGAGGAACACCCCCGCCTCGATGCGGCGTTGCTCGAAGCTCTCGCCACCTGTGAGGAAAGCGTCGCTCCCGATCCGGATGCCGTCTATGCGAAGGAACTCGTCCTCGACCTCGACCGGATCGTGCCCCATGTGGCCGGTCCCGACAGCGTCAAGGTCATCACGCCCCTCTCGGATTTCGAAAGGCACGAGGTCCGCATCGACAAGGCGTACCTCGTCTCCTGCGTGAACAGCCGGGTGGGGGACCTGGCGGAGGCGGCACGCGTCGTGCGGGGAAAGCGGGTCGCGCCCCACGTCTCCTTCTACGTGGCAGCGGCCTCGAGTGAGGTGGAGGCAGAGAGCAGGAGACGGGGGGATTGGGAGGCCCTCCTTGCCGCCGGCGCGATCCCCTTGCCACCGGGGTGCGGTCCCTGCATCGGGCTTGGGACCGGTCTCCTCGAGAAAGGGGAGGTCGGTATCTCCGCGACGAACCGGAACTTCAAGGGACGGATGGGGTCGAAGGAGGCCAAAGCGTATCTCGCTTCCCCCGCGGTGGTCGCAGCCTCCGCCATCGCCGGCCGGATCACGGGTCCATCCCCCCTCCCTCCCGAAGGCCCACCGGGCCGGCTCATCGAGAAGACACCACCGCCCGCCGCGCCTCGTGAGGTCGAGATCCTTCCCGGCTTTCCCGAGGTCGTCACCGGAGAACTCCTCTTCTGCCCCCGGGACAATCTCAACACGGACGGGATCTATCCGGGGAAGTACACCTACATCGACGATTTCACCCCTGCGCAGCAGGCCGCGGTGGCGATGGAGAACTACGATCCCCACTTCCAGGAACTCGTCGAACCGGGGGACATTCTGGTGGGGGGATTCAACTTCGGCACGGGGAGTTCCCGCGAACAGGCCGCCACGGCCCTCAAACACCGGGGCATCCGCCTCGTGATCGCCGGTTCCTTCAGTGAGACCTACAAACGGAATGCGCTCAACAACGGTTTCCTCGTTCTCGAGGTTCCCTCCCTCGTGCGTGACCTCAAAGAGGCCTTCGGCACCGACCGCCTCACGGTGCGCACCGGATGGAATGCCACGATCGATTTCAAACGGTCACGACTCACCGTGGGGGAGCGTTCCCATCCCCTCCCCGCCGTGGGGCGCGCCGCGCAGGAACTGATCGTGGCCGGAGGGCTCGAAGCGTGGGTCAAAGGAAAGGTGAACGATGGAGAAGACGATCTCCCGAAAGATCGCTGAATTCGCACGGAATCTCACGTTCGACGATCTCCCCGACCGGGTGGTCCATGAGGTCGAGCGCTACCTCTACGACTCGATCGGTTGCGCCTTTGGAGCGCTCGAGACGAAGGACGTGCGGATCATGCATCGGATCTGTACCGCGATGGGGGGGAGACCGGAGGCGACCCTGATCGGTTTCGGGGAGAAGCTCCCGGCCGTCAACGCCACCCTCGTCAACTCCCTCATGATCCGGGCGCTCGACTACAACGACATCTACTGGAAGGAGGATCCTTCCCACCCCTCCGATCTCATCCCCGCTGCGCTGGCCGTAGGGGAATTCGTCGATGCGCCGATGAAGCGCGTCATCGAAGGGATCGTGCTCGCCTACGAGTTCGAGCAGCGTCTCTGCGAGTTCGCGGTCCCCGGGATCCGGGAGCGGAAATGGCACCACGCCACGCTCACCCAGTTCGTCTCTCCGATCGTGGCGGGCAAACTCCTCGACTTGAGCGTGGATCAGCTCGTTCATGCGATCGGGATCAACGGTTCCCACAACCATACGATCGGCTGCCCCACGGCCGGAAAGCTGACGATGATGAAGAACACCGTCGATCCGATGGCCGTGCAGAGCGGGGTCTTCGCCGCCCTCATGGCCCGCGAGGGGTACACGGGTACCGAAGCGGTCTTCGAAGGGAAGGAGGGCTTCATGGACGTCTTCGGTCCCGACTGGGACGAATCGAAGCTCTTCGACGGACTGGGGGAACACTTCAAGATCCTCGAATGCTCGATGAAGGCCTTCCCCACGGAAGCGCTGACGCACACGCATCTCTCCGCCACGATGAAGCTCGTGCGGGAGCACGACATCGCCTGGGACGAGGTCGATCGGGTGACGGTCACCACGATCGCGCGGGCCTGCGACATCCTCTTCGACCCCCACAAGTACCGTCCGGAATCGCGGGAGACGGCCGATCACTCCCTCCCCTACTGTATCGCGGCGATGATCGTCGATCGCCAGGTCACCCCGGCCTCCTTCTCGGAGGAGAAGCTCAAGGACGAGCGGATCTGGGCGGTGATCGATCGGATCGAGGGGGAGGCCTCCGAGGAATTCGAGCGGATGTTCCCCGAAAAGCAGCCCTCCCGTGTCGTCATCCGGACGAAGGGGGGCAACGAGTACAGCGCCTACCTCGAATATCCGAAGGGGGACCCCCGCGAGCCGATGACCGACGAGGAACTCACGATCAAGTTCAACGCCCTGAGTGCACCCTACCTCTCCCCTGAAAGACAAGAGAGCATCCGGGATACGATCTTCTCCTGTGAGGAATACTCGGCACGCGATTTCATGCGTACGCTGGTTCGCTGAGGGGTAGATCGCGCGACGGCGCGCTCACGCCTCGCCGGAAGGCGCCGATTCTCCAGAGGATTTCCGGGCCAGATAGGCCGCCTTCAGGCGTTCGAGGAGGATGGGGCGTCGGGAGGCGAGACGCTTGAGGGGACGGGGGCGGCAGCGGGAGACGACATAGGCGGTCAGGAGGGGGAGGGCGATCGTGCTGTCGGTATAGGTGACGATCGCGGAGGGGAGTTCGTCTGGATCGATCTTCCCCCAACTGACCGCCTCGCTCGGCGTTGCGCCCGAGAGTCCTCCGGTATCGGGGCGCGCGTCGGTGAACTGGAGGAAGAAGTCGTGTCCCCGTTCGGGAAGCCCCATGACCTCCTGGAGGTGGGGCTCCGTCTGGAGGATGAAGTTTTTGGGAGACCCTCCCCCCATGATCCAGACCGCGGACTTCCCCCCCCGTTGTTTGGCATCGTAGACGATCGCCGCGGTTTCGTTCACATCGAGGGCGATGTCGATCTCGAGGCCATTTCCCTCGAGGGCCACGGCCGCGATGTTCATCCCGATCGAGCTGTCTCCGGGCGAAGAGGTATAGATCGGCACATCGCAGCGGTAGGCCGTAGCAAGAAGAGAGGGGGATGGAATCCCCAAGACCCGCTCCCGTTCGGCCAGATAGCGTCCCACGAGATGATGGAACGCAGCCGAACTCATTCGCCGCTGAAAGGGCTCCTTGCGGATGAGTTCCCGGAAGAAGCGGTCGGTCTCGAGCAGGACGTCGTAGGGGAAGAGGACGTCGTAGATCCGGATGATCCCTTCCTCCCGCAACTGGCGGTCGTCGGCAAAGGGGCTCCCCTGGTGGAGCGACATCCCGAGCCCGAAGTGGGTGTCGTGGTAGAGGTTGGCGCCGGTGGAGACGATCCAGTCGACGAATCCCTTCTCGATGAGGGGGATGAGACAGGAGAGTCCCAGTCCCGCGGGCGTGAGCGCGCCGGAGAGCGTCATGCCGACGCAGACGTCGGGCTTCAGGATCTTGTGCGCCAGGAGATGGCACGCCTCCCGGAGACGGGCCGCGTTGTAGGCGAGAAAGTGGTCGTCGATGAGATCGGCGATCGAAACTTCTCCGCTGATCGCCCGGGGGAAAATCGAAGGACCCAGCTTTTCACTCATCGGAACATTCTCACGTTTTCTTCGGGTTGATGGATCGGGAGGGTGATCGTGAAGGTGGTCCCTTTCCCCGCAACGGAGTGGACCTCGATCGAACCGCGGTGGTCTTCCACGAACTTCTTGACGATCGAAAGTCCCAGGCCCGTGCCGTCCTCCTTCTTCGAGTAGAAGGTCTCGAAGATGTTCCCCTGGAATTCGGCAGGAATCCCTTCCCCGGAGTCGGAGAACTTGAAGACGACGTGATCGTCCTTCTGCGTCACGGAGATGAGGAAGCAGGCCTCTTCGGGAGATTTCTGGGAAGATTCGAGACTCTTGTAGATCGCGTCGAGGGCGTTTCGGGCGATGTTGCAGAAGATGCGGCGGATCTTCCCCGCATCCGCAGTGATCTCGCCGTGGAAGTCGGAGTCGTAGACGACACGGATCTTGCTCCACTTGCCGTCGTGGCAGAGGCGTTCCGTAAGTTTCCGGAAGAGTTCGTCGAGGTTGAAGGTGGTGAGCCGCAGTTTCCCGCCTCCCTTGGCGAAATCGAGGATCTCCTGCGTCATCTCGGAGATCTGATCGACCTCTTCGATCACCTGTCGGGCGTAGCTTTTTTGCCGTTCCGGTTCGATCATCCCGAGTTCCCACATTTGGGCGATCCCGCGGATTCCGGTGAGCGGTCCTCCCTTGAGGTCGTGGAAGATGTAGCTCACCGCCCTGCCGAGCGTGGACATCCGCTCGGAACGGAGGAGTTCCTCCTGGGCGCGACGCAGGTCTTCGAGGGCTTCTTCGAGCTGGCGGTTCTTCTCTTTGAGGTCGCTCAAGAGCGCCTTCTTCTCCCGGGAAAGTTCGTAACTCTCCAGGGCGCGTTTGACCGTGATGCGCAGTTCGTTCTCGTCGAAGGGCTTCGTGATGTACCGGTAGATGTAGCCGAGGTTGATCGCCTCGATGAGGTCCTGGATATCGGTGTATGCGGTGAGGATGATGCGGATCGAGTCGGGATGCGTATCGATCGTACGTTTCAGAAACTCGATCCCCGTCATCTGGGGCATCCGCTGGTCCGTGATGATGAGATCGACCGGGTGTTTCGCCAGGATATCGAGTCCCTCCTGCCCGCTGACCGCCGTATGGATCGTATAGCGATGCTTCCGGAAGACGCGCCGGAGGAGTTGTACGTTCTGGCGTTCGTCGTCCACGAAGAGGAGGGAGTAATTCTGTTCATCCATGGAACACCCGCGGCGTGAACGTTTCGGGATTACTTCATCTTTTCGAGGCGCCGGAATTCGACCCGGCGGTTCCTGGCCCGTTTCTCGGGCGTGTCGTCCGGTTCGACGAGGGGCTTGTTTTCGCCGTAACCGACCGTCACGAGGCGTTGGGCTCCAATGGCCGGGAAATGGTCGAGGAGGTAGCGCTTCACGGCCTCGGCCCGTTTCCGGGAGAGTTCGAGGTTGTAGGCGGCATCCCCCATCGTATCCGTATGCCCCCCGATCTCGAAACGGTAGGGGGAGAGTTCGGGGGAGAGGAGCGCGCGGGCCACCTCGTCGAGCTGGGGGTAGGATTCCGGAAGGATCTCCGCGGAATCGTGGGCGAAGTGGATCTCGAAGGCGAGCTTGGGGTACATCTCCTCGATCTTTCGCTGAAGCCCTCCGAACTTCCCGCTCCCCGGCTTCTGGGAGTGCTTGAGCCGCTCGATGATCTCATCCTTGTGGATGAGGAGCGCCTTGGGACTCTTCTTCGGCATTTTCGCCGCCGGACTTGACGCCCCGGCTGGTTTCTTGATCGGAGATTGGGCCTGGGCAGGCGAAATGCCGAGGGGCAGTGCACCGACGATGATCGAAACGAACAGGACGATCTTCTTCATCACGCTCCTCCTGGCGCTCATTCCGGTTCGATGGGTCATCGGTTCCGCAGGATCATCCCCTCGAGCCCTCCCGGCGCTCGGAGTGCGCGGCCGATACCCTCCTGCGCTGGCTCGATACCCCAGCGATCGAATCCATACCCATCCCTTATCATAGACGGAAATGCAAGAGGCGTCAATCGCCTCCCGCGGGAGCGTGCATCCCACTCCTTTCAACGATCCTTTCACGATTGGCCGGCCCCTCGTGGCGCGGGCAGCGGCGCATCCGACCGGGATCTTCCTCCCGCTCCTCTGGGTCGCCCGAAAGGAACGATCGGAGGGGCGGAGGTGGGGGGATGAAACTGATGAAACGATCCTTTCACATCATCGAATCAAGGAACCGCGGGGCATCTCACCGACCGCCACGGAGCGGATCCTCGTAACCATCGATTTTTGCGCGACCTTCTCGACTAAAACGATCCTTTCAGGCCATCCATCATCCTGAAAGTGTCGTTTCATGACTGGGGATCCAGGGATGAGGGGAGAGGGGTGAGCCGTGGCGTAGACCTTCCCCGAAGGAGAAAGGCGCGTGCGCCCTCGATCCGTGTTGGCACGTCTCTTGTTGGGGTTCTCCGGAGAGGACCCTCTAGCGCTGCGTCTCTCCCCGATTCCATCCGCAGGGAAGAGGTGAGAGAAGGTGGCGGATCGAACCGAAAGGAGATGAAATCATGAAGAAATGGCTGATCCTGCTCGCTTGCGTCTCTTTCCCCCTCTCGCTCATGGGGCCGGGGTGTAACGGCGGGCCCACGAACGAGTTCTTCGGGAACTTCACGAACATCGAGATCAACGGCGATCCGGGAACCTCCCTCATCAACCTCGAGCTGACGGTCAAGGACGAGGATGGGAACATCCTCTTCAACGAGACCTACGCCAACGTTGCGGCCCCCACGCAGGTGCTCACCGATGTGTCGGCCAACTTCGTGGTCGTGATCGATCCCCAGGTGGAGATCACGGGGGCAGAGGGACTCCCCGACGGCTCCCTCATCGTGGCCTCGATCGTGCCGATCGCCAAGGTGACGCCGGGTGCGGCGATCCCCTTCGACAACACGATGGAACCGGATCCGGGAGATACGATCTTTGCCGCGGCGGTGATTCCGGAGGAGGGGGAGGCCGTGATGACGGTCGCCTACAACGGCAGCATCGTGATCAACGATTTCGACGCTCGAACGCTGAGCGCGAGCTACTCGGGCAACCTCAACGACATCGTCGTTCCCTCCTCGGATACGCAGGAGAAAGTGTCGATGCCGGATCTCTTCGACCCCGACCACTACGAGAATCCGTCGGCGATGGCCCATTTCCTCGATCGCGTCAAGCATTGAGGCCTAGCCCCTCTCTGCTCATTCCCCTCCTCTCCCCACGCCAAAGCTCCACGATACCGCGGGAATCGGGTTGGACACCCGGATGATGCATCCAGGAAGGCCCTCCTCCGAGATCCGGAATCGCTCGTAAAATTTCTCCTTGATTTTCCCGCTCGAGGTACGGTATAGTGGGTGCCGCGTTTTCGGGATACGAAAGCCACTGCACCGAAGAAGGACGTGGAAAGCGAGGAACGCGTCCTTTTCCACCGCACCGAGACTTCATTACGACCTGCACAGCGTGACCTGCACGGCCCGGAGAGACGGCCCGATTCTCTCCACGGTTCAAGCGTATTTGCAAGTTCTTCCCATTCCAGGACTCGGATGGGGATCTCCCCCTCTGCGCGAGGAGCTTTCGGAGAGGAGGGATCGTTCCCCGCGTGGGGAGCCCTCAGCCCTCCCCCGCCGCCAGGCCTCTGTACGACCCGACGCTGGGACTCCGATCGTTCGGCAGGCCCATCCCCCCAGCGAGGGGATCGCGCCGGTGCCCCACCCGAGAGGGTGGAAATCTCGATGGCTCGCTAAGACGGGGTATTCCGGATGAAAGAGCGTTCTCCAGGTTCCAGCACGAAGGAGCGGGGAAGCACGTTGATCGAGCTGCTCGTGGCCTCCGCCATGCTGGGGGTCCTCTCGATCATGTTCCTCAACGCCTTCGGTTCGAGCGTAAAGGTCTTCACTCTCGACCAGAAACGGACAGAAGCACTTCTGATTGCCGAATCGAAGATCGAGGAATTTCTCGGGTTTGGATATGACCGTGTCGTGAGAATGGCCAGGCAGGGACGTTTCCCCGAGGCGCCGGAGCCCATGAAGAACGGCGCGTTCCATTGGCAGATCGAACTGGGTCCTCCCCTCGGAGAAACCCGGCTTCGGACGCTGCGCGTGAACGTCTCGTGGCAGGTCTCCGGAGAGCGGCACGAGACGCATCTCGTGACCTACATCTCCCCCCACTGAGACGAAGCGCTACTCGACAGGGAGGGGCGTTGCGCGAACGCGCATCGAGGAGGCAAGATGGAAAGAAAGCGGATCGTGCCGGGAAAGGGATCGGAAGGGTTCACCCTGATCGAACTCCTCGTCACCCTGGGGCTCATGGGACTTCTCCTCGGCTTGACCGCAGGGATCTTCATCCGAGGCCTGTCGTTCACGCGGAGCACGAAGAATCGGATGTGGGCCTATGAACACGCCCGCAACACCCTCCTTCGGCTCCATCGGGAGTTGCGCTCCCTCGTTCCCACGGAGGGGGAGGCGATCCTCTTCGAGGTGGCTTCGGAGGCATTCCCCCAGGAGGGGCGGGAGGAACCCACAGACCGTCTGAAATTTTCGACCATCCTGCGAGACCGGGCGGGACTCTCCCCCTTTGCGCGTCGGGGAGAGGTCGAGTATTTCTGGGTCGATCGGGGATTCACCCGCCGCGAACTCTACCGGCAGGTCCGCTACCTCGATGAAGAGGGCGTGGAGGAGAAGGAGGTGAAACCGGTGGCACCCGAGATCGTAGGGCTCGATCTCCATCTCCTCGACCGCCGAGGGGTCTGGCGGGAAGCATGGGCCGAGTCCCCCCCCCTCCCCCGCCAGGTCAAGGTGACGCTCCGGGTCGATCCAGGGGATGGACTCCCCCCCGTTCCCTTCGAGATGTTGCTCGATCTGCCCTGAAGCCCCACGACGATGATTCGAAAAGCGCAGCCTCGGATGGAATCGGAAGGCCACACGGAAAGGGGAGGCGATGAACGGCATGTACAAGGAGCGGGCCAGGGGCGGAGCACAGGAAATCGCCACGAGGGGCAGGAGGGGTGCTTCATGGAGAGGACACAGGTGAACATCGATACCCGGAATCGAGGGGTGGTTCTCATCTCGCTGATCGGCGTGCTCAGCGTCGTGTCGATCCTCGGTCTGACCTTCTTTTCGATGGTCCACTTCGATCTGACCCGGACCCGGGCCTTCGAGGCCCGCCTTCAAGCCGCGTATCTCGCACGGGCAGGGGTCGAAGCCGCAATCGAACGGCTGGCGACCGATCGAAACGACTGGGATACGCTCAACGAAGCGTGGGCGCTCGACGACGAACTCTTCCGCGCACCGAAACTCTACTCCGAAAAGCTCATGATCGACGAGAAACGCTCGAGTATCGTGGGGGGCTACGACGTAACCCGCCAATACGACGCGAAAGGCCGGATCATCCGCGGCATCGAGGACGAGGAGAGCAAGATCAAGCTCGTCCCCGAGATGAAGGAGGTCCTCACGCGCTATCTCGGGATTCCGGAAGCGGCGGTGGAACGCCTGATCGCAACGAAGGACACGAGCACCATCGATGCGGAGAAGGTGCAGTTCCTGACCCGCTACGGCCATGGCCGGATCAATATCAACACCGCGCCGGTGGAAGTCCTGGCCGCGCTGCCCGAGGTCACTCCGGAACTGGCCCAACGGATCGTCGATTACCGAAACGGTACGGACCGCATCTCCGGAACCGAGGACGACCAGATCTTCTCCTCCGTGGAGGCCCTCCGGTGGGTCCCCGGTTTCTCCGACCACCTCTGGCAACGCCTCCGCCCCTACCTCGCGGTTCGTTCCGACACCTTCACGATCCGGGCCGTCGGCCGGGTCGTGCGGGCGGGAGAACATCCGGTGCGAAGCCGGATCACCGTGGTGGTCGACCGGAGCACCACCCCCGTGGAGATCCTTTTCCAGGCGGAACGGTAGCCGGAATCCCACCGCGAGAGCACGCGGCGTAGAGAGCGCACAACCGAAACCCGATCGAGATGGGATGAGGGTAAAGATGGCAGAAGAGACACGCAACGAGGGGGAGCGCCCCTTCGAGGAAAGGGAAGAGATCCCCACGAACCTGGTCGAGGAAGGGGAGGAGGAGAGCGTCTGGAGTGCCTTCAAGCGGGAACTGAAATGGCAGTCGATCAAGAAGGCCCTCACCAAGGAGATCTATCTCCCCTTCGATCCCCAGCGCAAGGTGGCCGACTACGAAGATTTCCAGCCACTGACGCCGGCCCCCCCCCCGACCCCGGTACGGGAAGCCTCACCTCCGAAGACCGACGCCGATCGAGTGCGTGAGTTCCTCGAAGCAGTCGCCCACCAGATCGGATGGATCACGCCGCAAGACCTGCGGGAGAAACTCGACGAGATCTGGTCTTCCGATCCGCAGGGGTGCGGGCGCAGACTCGTGCATCTCGAACTCGTCTCCCAGGAACGCATCGATGCCGCCCTCACGCGAAGCAAAGCGGAAGGGAAGGCTGCCTGGGAGATCCTCGTGATCGAGGGAAATCTCCAACCCACCAGTTTTGCACAGGCCCTGATCTCCGAACGAGAATTCCCCCTGATCCACCGCACGAAGGGACGCTTCTCGGAAAAACTCGTCGCCGAAGGGGTCGTCACGGGCGAACAGATGCGCCAGGCACTCCAGCGCCAGAAGGGGAGCGGCAAGCGACTCGAGGAACTCCTCATCGAAATGCAGTTCGTATCCGCCGAACAGATCGCGCGTCTCCTCGCCGATTTCCTCGAACTCCCCCTCATCGATCCCCTCACCTACCCGATTCCCCTGGAACTCGTGCGGGTCTTTCCGAACGTCTTCGTCCAGGAGTTCGCGCTTCTTCCGCTCCACGATCCCGAGCGGACGGACAACACGATCCTCATCGCCTCTCCGGAGCCGATCTCCCCCCTCCTCACCTCGATCATCAAGATGCGGCTTCTTTGCAACGTGGAACCCGCGATCTGTCCGAGGAACCGTTTCCTCCAGAAACTCGAGGAGTACGAGGCCCAATATGCGCAGGTCGTCAAGGACTCCGAGGCGCTCCAGAGTGAGATGGAGGAGATGCGCAAGGGAGAACTCGTGGAGAGCGAGATCCCGATCGTCACGGGGGACGTGGCCGCCATCGATCTCGTGGGGGACATCATCGAACGTGCCCTCCGTTCCCGCGCCACCGACATCCATCTCGAACCCCAGCGGGGCTATCTGCGGGTTCGACTGCGGATCGACGGCATCCTCTACGAGATGATGCGCATCGGCCTGGCCCTGGCCAACGAGGTCGTCTCCCGCATCAAGATCCTGGCGGACCTCGATATCACGGAGAAGCGGCAGGCACAGGATGGGCACTTCTCGATCACCGCCAACGAGAAGTCGTTCGACCTGCGGGTGGCCACGGCTCCCACCCATCTCGGCGAACGGATCGCGATCCGGATCGGCGATTCCTCCCGCATCATCGCCGATCTTCAGGGCCTCGGCCTCGAACCGGAGGAACTGCGCAAGATCAATCGTCTCTCCCATCGCCCCTATGGGATCATCCTCGCCACCGGACCCACGGGGAGCGGGAAGACGACGACCCTCTACAGTTGCCTCGCCCAGCTCGACGCCACGAGTCAGAACATCATGACGATCGAGGATCCCGTGGAGTACGAACTGCCGGGGATCAGCCAGATTTCGGTGAACTACAAGACGAATTTCGATTTCGTCAAGGGGCTGCGTGCCATCCTGCGCCACGACCCCGATACGATGATGGTCGGGGAGATCCGGGACGAGGAGACCGCGATCATCGCCGTGCGGGCCGCCATGACCGGAGTCCTCGTCTTCTCCACCCTCCATACGAACGACTCGGTCGGTGCGATCACCCGCCTCATCAACCTGAACGTCCCCGTCTATCTCGTGGCCAATGCCTTGATCGGTGTCATCGCCCAGCGGCTCGTACGAAAGATCTGCCCGAACTGCAAGGTCGAGACGAAACCGAACTGGCACCAGATCGAGGAGATCGGTCTTCAGCACCGCTTCGACCGCAAACAGCGCTACTGGAAGGGGAGCGGCTGCGAGATGTGCAAACATTCCGGCTATCTTGGCCGCACCGGAATCTACGAGATCCTCGAGATGTCGGAGAGCCTCCAGGATCTCGTCCTCGAGGGCGCCCCGGAGAGCCGCCTGCGCAAGGTCGCGCTCGAAGAGGGCATGTGCGACCTCATGACCTCGGGCCTCAAGAAGGTCTATCAGGGCGTGACCACCGTCTCCGAGTTCCTCCGCGTCATCGGATGAGCAGCATCACGTCCGCCGAGGGAATCGATGGGAGAGAATTGTCGTTCAACGACCGCGCTGACCACGGCGATCACGATGGAGATCAGGCATGGAAGACCAGAAGAAGAATGTCGGGAACTCGATCAAATCGGATCTGATGCAACGCCTCTCACAGCAGGAGAGCCGGCAGAAGCAGGAGCAGACGCCCGGTTCCACCACCACGACCCGGGCCGGGAACGTGGAGATCCAGGCAGGATCGGAGTTCGGGGAGGTGGCCCGCGTCGAAAAAGGGGCCGCAGGATGGTGGGGACGCAAGATTTCGCGGCGCGATACGAACAACTTCCTGAGCCATCAATCGATCCTGATCCAATCGGGACTCTCCCTCATCAAATCCCTCCAGTTGATCGCCAGCCGCACCGGTAACCCCGATATGCGCAAGGTGATCGAAGAGATCGCCAGGGACGTGGAGGAGGGCTCCTCCTTCTGGAAGGCGTGCTCTCGCCATGGAGAGGTTTTCACCCCCCTCCAGGTCAACACGATCAAGGCGGGCGAGATCAGCGGCTCCCTTCCCGAAGTCCTCATCCATCTCGTCGAGCACGGGGAGAACGAACTCGAACTCCAGAGCAAGATCCGGGGCGCCCTCCTCTACCCCGCCGCGGTCTTCGTGATCGGGCTGGGGGTGCTCGCCTTCCTGATCGGCTGGGTGACCCCGATGTTCGCGGAATTCTTCCAATCCGCTTCGTTCGACATCCCCGCCATCACGAAGGTGCTCGTCGTCATCGGGAACGTGATGCAGACGAAGACCTTCTGGGTCCTCTTCGTCCTTGCCCTCTTCCTCCTCTTCATCCTCTACACGCGCCTTACCCAGACGGAAGCGGGGAAGTACGCCATCGACCGTTTCCGGATCCGGCTCCCCGTCTTCGGTGAGTTGATCACGAAGGGGGAGATCATCCGGTTCGCCCAGACCTTTGCGATCCTCCTCAGAAGTGGTGTTCCGATCCTCCATGCGCTCGACCTCGTGGCGGAGACCGCCGGAAACCGGGTGATCGGCGCTTCCCTCTCCGAGATGAAGTACGAGGCCGAACGGGGAGGACAACTCGATACGCCTCTCCGCAAGAACCGCTTCGTCGAGCCCCTCGTGGCCGACATGGTCGCCGTGGGACAGGAGTCGGGTCAACTCCCGGAAGTCCTCTCCAAACTCGCCCTCAAGTACAAGCGGGAAGTCAATATCCTCGCCGAGAACATCACGAGCAAGATCGAGCCGATCCTCCTCGTCGTCATGGGGCTCATGGCCGGTTTCATCGTCGTCTCCCTCTACATGCCCTACTTCAAGATGTTTCACGTCCTCTCCGCCCCCGGTCTCTGATCGAGGCTGCTCCTCCCCGAATTCGTCGGCGGACGATCCAAGGTACCGATTCTCCACGTACCTTGGGATGCACTGCAACGAGACGCCTCCCAAAGTTCCACTTTGGTGACGTGCACCCAACCTTCATCTTCTCCTTGACTTTTCCCCTTCGAGGCATTACACTGCGAGCGAGAATGGTTCGTTGCCGAAGATGGGACCGGCAGAGGCCGCTCTGACCCGCATGGGCACCAGACCGGCTGGGGACGGGTGGCGGATGCCTCCACGAGGTTACCGGTTCTCCCGTGTCGTGCCGGTCGTTCTTGGAAAGGTTTCTCGATGGACGATTCTTCAGGACCAACAGGCAGGCCGAGGCGAATTGCGGCCTGGCAATCGCAGACAGGGATGATGTCACCCCCGTTCTGCTGGGAGCGCTTCACGATGTGACGGGGTGGAGCCTCCTGCGCCGAAGGAAGGGACCGGACACTCGGGGGTGACACGAGAAGTTCGGTTTTTTTTTCGGCGAGAAGGAGGTAGAACCATGAAAGCCCCAATCGTCATCGAAGGGCGCAACCGCGCCGACACGAAGAAGCGTGCCCTCTCCTTCTGGTTCAAGAATCGCACGCACGTCAACCAGGATCTCAAAGGCTTCCTGGCCCATTGCCGGATCAACCCCGAGGGAACCCGGATCGTCTACCTCCCCGATTCCTCCTCATCCTGAATGGAACGAACGGAAATGACGGCCTTCGACATCGTGGTCGTGGGGGGCGGCCATGCCGGCTGTGAGGCTGCGCTGGCCGCTGCCCGGATGGGGTGCCGCACGCTCCTCGTCACGATGCGGCAGGCCTCGATCGGGGTGATGTCGTGCAACCCCGCCATCGGCGGAATCGCCAAAGGACATCTCGTCAAGGAGATCGATGCCCTGGGGGGAGAGATGGCCCGGGTCACGGACCGGGCAGGGATCCAGTTCCGCATCCTCAACCGGAGCAAGGGCCCAGCGGTTCGCTCCTCGCGCGCGCAGTGCGACCGGGAGATCTACCGGCATACGATGCAGGCGGCGCTTTGCGCCGAACCGAACCTCACGATCCGGGAGGACACGATCACGCGGCTGATCGTGGTGGAAAGGGGAGGGGAACGGGTTGCCTGCGGGGTCGTGGGCGCCTCCGGAACCGGATACCACGCCCGAGCCGTGATCCTCACCACGGGTACCTTCATGAAGGGGCTCTGCCACGTGGGGGATCAGCGTTTCGCCGCGGGCCGGATCGGAGAAGCGCCTTCCCTCACCCTCTCCGATCACCTCCGGGAACTCGGCTTCGAGATCCGGCGTCTCAAGACGGGTACCCCCCCTCGTTTCGATGGGCGGACGATCGATTACGGGAATCTCGAACGCCAGGATGGGGATCCCAACCCCAGGCCCTTTTCCTTTCGTTCCAAGCGTGTGGCGATCGAGGTTCAGCGCCCCTGTCACATCACCTTCACGAACGAAGCGACCCACGAGATCATCCGGCGCAACATCGACCAATCGCCCCTCTACGCGGGGATCATCGAGGGGATCGGACCACGCTACTGCCCCTCGATCGAGGACAAGGTCTTCAAGTTTCCCGACAAGACCCGTCATCAGGTCTTCCTCGAACCGGAGGGGCTCGATACCTTCGTCGTCTATCCCAACGGGATTTCGAACTGCCTCCCCGAAGCGGTCCAGCGGGCGTTCATCGCCACGATTCCCGGCCTGGAACGGGTGAAGATGCTGCGTCCCGGTTACGCGGTGGAGTACGACGGGATCGTTCCCACGCAGCTCTTTCCGACGCTCGAGACGAAGCGGATCCGCAATCTCTACCACGCAGGACAGATCAACGGCACCTCGGGGTACGAGGAGGCGGCCGCGCAGGGGCTGATGGCCGGGATCAACGCGGTTCGCCGGCTACGGGGGGAGGGGCCCTTCGTCCTCTCCCGGGCCCAGGCCTATATCGGCGTCATGATCGACGACCTCGTCACGAAAGGGGTGGACGAACCGTATCGGATGTTCACCTCCCGGGCCGAATACCGCCTCCTGCTCCGGGAGGACAACGCCGACCTGCGCCTCTCGGAGATCGGTCACCGCCTCGGCCTCCTCCCCGAGGACGCCTACCGCGCGTTCTGCGAGAAACGGCGCCGCATCGAGGAGGGACGGGAACGGATCGAGCGGATCCAGATCCGCAAGGATTCGACGTGGGCGTCCTCGCTTTTCGCCCGCACCGGGATCGCGCTCGATCGGACGCTTCCCCTCCGTAACCTCCTCAAGCGTCCCGAGATCTCCTTCGACGACCTGATCGAGACCTGTCCAGGAGAGGAACTCGACCTCTTCCGCCGATATCCGGCCGTCAAGGAGCAGGTCGAGATCTCGGTGAAATATGAGGGTTACATCGCCCGGCAGGAAGCGGAGATCGAACGTTTCGCTCGTCTCGAGGCACGCCGCTTCCCTCCTGGATTCGATTTCTCCGCCATCGAGGGGCTGACGCGAGAGGTCCGGGAGAAGCTCACCCGCATTCGGCCCCAATCGGTGGGGCAGGCTGCCCGGATCTCCGGCGTGACCCCGGCGGCGATCTCGCTTCTGCTCGTCCATCTCGAACGGCAGCGCCGGCAGGAGGGGGTCCCTTGAAGCGGGAGGAGATCCTTTCCGAGGCACTCCTGGCCCTTGGGATCCCTCCCGAAGCGCTCCCCCCTGGTTTCTGGTCCCGGCTCGACGGCTATCTCGAAACCCTCTCCACCTGGCAGGGGAAGATCAACCTGACCGCGTTGCAGGACGAGCGGAGCTGGCTGGTCAAGCACTTCGCCGACGCGCTGCGTCTCCTTCCCCTCGTGCCGGCGGGGGCGGCCCTCCTCGATGTCGGAACGGGGGCGGGCTTTCCGGGGATGGTGCTCAAGCTCGCCCGTCCCGATCTTCGGCTCACCCTGCTCGAGGCCACGCGCAAGAAGGTCTTCTTCCTTCGCGCGCTCTCCGAGCGGCTAGGCCTCGTCGATGTCGAGATCCATCACGGCCGGGCGGGAGCGCCCCCCTTCCCCGGCGAGGGGCATCCCCGGGCTGGGGCCTTCGACGTGGTCACCGCCCGCGGTGTGGCCCCCCTCCCGGAACTCCTTCCCCTCCTTGCCCCCTATCGCGCCCCCGGGGGGATTCTCATCGCGATGAAGGGGCCCAGGGGGGACGAAGAACTCGCTGGGGGGGAAAGGGTCTGCCACGAACTCGGTCTCACCTGCGTGGAACGGATCCCCTACACCCTTCCCCCCCCCGGGGGTAGACGTCTCCTCCTCTGCTTCGCGTGACGAGGGCATGGCGAGATTCGGCAGGAGAGGAGGAAGCGTCTCCCCGCCGGATCGAGTCTGGGGCGGGAAAGAGAGGCCGGCGGCGGGAGGCGCTCAGCGCAGCTTCCGCCGGAAGAGGAAGTCGAGCGTCCGCCGGTATCCCGCCCGGTAGGGGGGGAGGGATCCGAGGGAGAAATCCCGCCATCCCAGATGCTGCTCCACCACGGTCCGTTCGTTCGAGAAGGCCACGAAGGAGGCCTTGCCGATCGCCCGGCCGATTCCGCTCTCGTTCACCCCGCCGAAGGGGAGGTGGGGATTGACGCCCGCCTGGATCATGTTGTGGTTGATCACCGTGCTTCCCGCCCGCGTCTCCCGAATCAGCATCTCGATCCGCCCGCGGTCCCGGCTGTAGATGTAGAGGGCCAGAGGCTTGGGGCGCGTGCGAAGCCGATCGATCACTTCCGTGGGGCCGGCGTAAGGAAGCACCGGAAGGATCGGACCGAAGATCTCCTCCTCCATGATCCGCATCTCGTCGGTCACACCGGTCAGGATCGTGGGGGCGATATAGTTCTGTGCGGGATCGCGTTCCCCCCCGAAGGCGATCCGGGCACCGCGGGCGAGGGCATCGTCGAGGAGGGCGCAGAGGCGGTCGAAGTGATGGCGGTTTACGATGCGCGGGTAGGCCGGGGAGTGGAAGATGCCCGCCCCCCCCGGATCGTACATCCGCCGGATCGCCGCGATCACGGCCTCGACGAAGCGCTCCGCGATCCGCTCGTCCACGAGCACGTAGTCGGGCGCTACGCACGCCTGGCCGCAGTTGGCGCATTTCCCCCAACCGATCTTCATCGCGGCGTTCTCGAGATCCGCGCTCTCATCGACGATCGTGGGGTTCTTCCCCCCCATCTCGAGGGTGACGGAGGCCAGATGCCGGGCCGCCGCGCGCATCACGATCCGGCCGACGGCGGAACTTCCCGTGAAGTAGATGTGGTGGAAGGGGTGTTCCAGGAGTTCGGCGGCCCGTTCCGCGCCCCCTTCCACGACCGCGACCTCCTCGGGGGCAAAGAGGGTGGAGATCATCCGTCCGAGAAAGGCTGCGGTGTGGGGCGCCAACTCGGAGGGCTTGAGGATCACGGCGTTTCCGGCGGCGATCGCCCCGATGGCGGGGACGAGATTGCAGGCGAACGGCGCGTTCCACGTTCCGAGGATGAGCACGTTCCCTTTGGGCTCGTAGCGGATCTGGGAGGTCGTCCCCAGGCTGAGGAGGGAAGAGCGCACCCGTTGCGGCTTCATCCACCGTTTGAGATGCCGCCCAATGAAATCTGCCTCCGACTTGACCATGAGCATCTCCGCGGTCGTGTCGATCGGCGCGCGGCGCAGATCCGCCTGGAGCGCGGCCTGGGCTTCCCCCGT
The DNA here is from genome assembly GCA_964616915.1 of uncultured bacterium. GTDB lineage: Bacteria > Myxococcota_A > CAZTSL01 > CAZTSL01 > CAZTSL01 > CAZTSL01. The sequence continues at coordinate 8,246 of CAZTSL010000034.1, read as the reverse complement.
ATGTTCCTGCAAGTAGGCCACGATCCGCCGAAGGCGCGCCCGTCGGGCCACTGCATCCATCCGGGCGAGGTCGGGCGCCCTGCGCTGCTGTGCGGCAAAGAGTTCCGCGATTTCCGCTCTCGAAGGGGGGTGTTTCGTTCCGTGCGCTTCTTCCATGGCTCAGACCTCTTCCTCCCCTTGCCGGCGTCCTTTCCCTCGTGCGATTCCGAAGCGACGAAGGAGGATCTCCTCGAACTTCCGTTCGGAGAGGAGGCGCTGTGCCAGGGGGAGGAAACGAACGTCTTTCCCGATGGTATAACGGGGTCGGGGGTTCTTTGCCATCAGCGCGTGCAGGATCCCCGCGGCGATCCGTTCCGGCGGGTTGGCGTGTTCGAGTTCATCGAGGAGGCGTTCGTTGGCCGGAGAAAGGAGGGGGCGGTAGCGTTGCCGGATCCCTTCGGGCATCTTTGCCCAGTCCCGCTCGATGCTCTCCCGGGCATCGGCGGTCATCGGGGTGCGCACGCCTCCCGGTTCGATCGCGCAGACCTCGATCCCGAAGGGGGCAAGCTCGATGCGGAGCGTTCGCGTAAGCCCATCGATGGCCAGCTTCGACATCATGTAGGCGCCGGCCATCGGCACGGGGACCCGTACCGCCCCGGAGGAGAGGTTCACGATCCGTGCGCCCTGTGCACGGTGGAGGAGGGGGAGAAAACGCTGGGTCACGCGCAACGTTCCGAAGACGTTGATCTCGAAGAGGGCCCGCATCTCCCCCAGGGAGATCCCTTCGAGGGGACCGGCGGCGAGATCCGCCACGCCGGCGTTGTTGATCAGGGCCGAGAGACCCCCTTCCCCCACACCCGCTTCCACCTGCTGGACGGCACGACCGACGAGATCGTCCTTCGTGATATCGATCTCGATCGGGGTGAGATGGGGGGAAGCCCCCTTGCAAAGGGGGGTGGTCTCCTGGCCGGGGAGCACACCGGCGAAGACCCGCCACCCTTGGGCATCGAGCAACCTTGCCGTGGCACGGCCGATCCCCGTGGCCGCCCCTGTAATGAAAACACTTCGCATCGCTCCCTTTCCAGCCGCAGATCGGCGGGGTAGAGGCATCCTTTTCCCCTGATTCGGTTTCCCACAGCACCCAGCTGTCTCCTGATCTGCGCCCTAACCACCTGGCGTACATTGAGTGGTGAGTAACTTTTTGTTCCCTTTCCGCCGGAGAAGGGAAGGGACGGGGGCGTTATGCAGCCCGCAATCCAACGGGAGGCCTCAACCGGAACTCGAAACGCTGAAATCGTCCTCCCGCCGATCTTGTAACCAGACTCCTGATCCAGATCTTTGGCACGATATCATGCGACGGAAGAAAAGTCAACAGAAAAAAACGCGCCATATAAGCCCATAAAAACAAAACGCTTTATCTCAGAACTCGATCATCGACCTTGCATGGAATGAAAATTGCTTAAAACAACCGAATAACATTCCATTGTCCCTTTCATGTCGAGAGACGTATGAGATGAAAGACCGATCGTACTTCAAGCGATGCCAGAACCTGTCCCACGAACGATCGTCGAGTCCGGATCATGATCATGCCCTTTCCTCCCACTTTGTCGGGGAGGAAACTCGGGGGAGGGCTTCCTTTCCGGTCGAGCGAAGGCTTCGGGAAGCGCTCGATCGTCTCGACGGACTCCGCCGCGACTTGGAACGAACTGAGCCGCTTGCTCGCCCCGCGGCAGCCGGAGGCGGATCTTGCGTGGTCTTCCGACAGACGGGGAAGGAGATCCCCTCCCAAAGGAAGCAGCGATCATTGGCTCTAGGGGTGGGAGGGACGCAATCGGAGGGCATCGCCTCAATGAGGTCGTGAGGTAGAAGGCAGGCGAGGCATCCCGAGGAGAAGGGGGGAGAGGGGGAGCCTCGGTGAGGAGCGGCTTGGCGTCCTCACCGGGGAGGTGGGGTGAACGAGACGCTTCTTCAGTCTCCGGAGAAGGCGTAGCGGTCGTGGCAGGCGTTGCAGGAATTCGGGATCACATCGGTGTCCGAAGTTGCGCTCTGGGCCATCTCGCGGCTCGTCTGCGGCCAGATGATGTCGAAGACGTGGGAGGCGATATCCCCCATGATGAGGGCGCTGTTGCCGTCGGCGTCCGTCCCCATGACGTACTCCGCCGATTTCGCCGTCTTCGGCATGTGGCAGGTCGTGCATCGGCCGGGACCGTTTTCCGGATCGTACATCGCAGGCATCCCCGCGCGGCCGAGCATGTGTCCCTTCACGCCGTCGGCCACGGTCTGTCTCGCTGCGGCGATCTCCTCCTCGGTGAAGGTCATGGCGTTGCCCTCCATGTCCGTCACGGTGCCTTCCGCGCCCACATGGACGGCGGCCACGTCGGTCTTGGCGATGTCAGAGAAGTCACCGTGCGTGGCGTGGCAGGCGAGGCAGAGGACGTTGATGCGGTAATCGGGGCGGGTGTAGGTCCAGCCGTCCACATGGAGCTGGAAGGGACTTCGCGAGGCGGAGTGGGGGGAGTGGCAGGTCTGACACGTCACCTTCTCGAAGGGGTTGTTCGCGTGCTTCGCCTTGAGTTCGTCGTTGTACTGCTGGTGGTGCTTCTTCGAGTGCGCGACCGGATCACCCCACAGGCCGGGGTTCTGGTCGTAGTAGTCGTCGAGTTCCGGATCGATGCCTGCGATGAACTCGCCATGACCTGGGCCACCGCCATTTTCGTTCCAGGGGAAGCCGTAGGCGCCCTGGGGTGCTGCGCTCGACCCGCGGCTGTGGCAGTGGCCGCACAACTGGAGTGAGGCCTTGGCGGTGATGTAGTTCGGATTGATGATGTTGCGCACGCGATCCTGGTCCGTCCGCGAGGCCACGTGGGCGGAGCCGGGACCGTGGCACTTCTCACACCCCGTGTTCTGCTCCTTGTAGGTGTACTTCGATACGAGGCCGCTCTCGGGGTCGATTTCCAGAGAAAGACCGGTGTTGTGACATCCGGAGCACTTCTGTGCGAAGGTCCGCTTGTCCTGCCACCAATCGTTGGGTTCATAGGCAGCCCAGGTTCCACTCTTCTGGTTGTACTGCATCGGAAAGATCTTGACCGGGATCTCCCCGTCCGTGCTCGCGGGATCGAAGCGGAGGGTGGTCTTCGTATCGCGGAAGAAGTAGCGCTGTTTCCAGAGCGCACTGCTCACCCCGCCGTACGAACCGATCACGTCGAAGGTATCCTCTCCGATCCGGACCTGATAGAGATCTTCCTCGGGATGGAGCAGAACGACCTCGACCTGCTGGTCGGGGTTGCCGTAGGCGCTTGCCTGGAAGGGAAGGACGAGACGTCCCCCCACCTCGGGCCAGGCGTCCCGCAGGAATTCGGAATAGTTCGGGGGATCTCCCGCCTTCGGATACTGGATCGAACGGTGATGGACCGAACTCTGGACCGCGGCGACGAGTCCCGCCGAGTGGCACCCTTCGGTCGCGCAGGTGCTCGTTCCGACGTAGGTTGCGTCCTCGGGGGGACGTCCCGACAGGCGGATCGGCTCCTCGATCACGGTCTCCCGTCCCGCCGAGAGCCAGACCGATTCTCGGGTGCCGCCATCGAGGTACCCCTCCGGCGCCTGCACCGTGAGGTAATAGGGACCGGGTGCGGTGAGACCGTCGATCGAGAAGGCGCCATTCTCATCCGTGGTCGCGGAGTTCTGCGTCCCTTCCGCCGTCACCACGGCACCTGCCAGGGGGTTCCCCAGCACGTCCGTGACCATGCCCGAGATCATCGCGGGGCCGGAGGCCTCCCCCTCCACCATGACGAGGGAGACGTTCACGGTCTGGCAGGCCACCACGCCGACCTCCATCGAGGCGTCCTGGAACCCCTCACGAGTGGCCATGAGCGTGTAGACGCCGATGTTGAGATCCTGGAGGAGGAAGGTACCGGTCGAATCGGTGGTGGTGGTCATCGTCTCGGGGATCGTCGAGATCGTCACCCCTTGCAGGGGCGTGCCCAGATCGTCCTTCACGCTGCCGGCGACGCTGCCCTGGTCGCAGGCATCCTCCCCAGGCTCCCCCGTGGGACCCGGTTCACCGTCCTGCCCGTCCTGCCCGTCCTGCCCGTCCTGCCCCGCCGGCCCGGCCGGGCCTGTCGGACCGGTGGCGCCCTCCGGTCCCGTGGGACCTTCCGGACCCTGGAGCCCTTGCGGCCCTTGGGGACCCTCGGGCCCCTCGCAGGCCAGCAGGGGAAGGGAGAGCAATGCGATGATCGCCATGAAGAGGAGGAGGCGCATTCCGTTCCATCCTCCCTTCTTGCCATCTTTTGCCAACCGTCTGAAGATTCGTCGCATGACGCAACCTCTCTTTCTTTTCGTTCCAGGGCGCATCGAGCCCACAGCCTTCCCCCTCTTCGAGGCCGCATCCTCGTCGTCCCATCGGGATTCCGCGGTCTTTCCCGAAGGTTCCATGCAACGGGTCTTTCGTCGAGACGCCCCGAAACTTCGAAGTCCATCCCAACGCAACACAGCAACGATTGGCAGGATTCTCCGCACGCTCCCACGCTCCGGAGGAGATCGTGGGACCCACCGGAGCGGCGGGGAGCGCTTCGCGGTCTCAGCAAAGAGCGTTCCACAAGAGCCAGAGGGGGATGAAGGTCGCATTCTCCGGTGGTACCCACGAGATCGGGGGGGGCGCAGAGACTTCGAGCGTGTACGGGTGCGTCATCTTGGCCAGAACGCAGGCCACTTTCCCACAGGGAATCGGTGCGCTCTTCCTGTTTCGGAGCGAGGTGGCGAACGTCGTGCGTTCCCTCTTCTCCGGGAAGCACGATCATATCGGGGAAGCCGGCGGTTCGCGTGGAATTCCTTCCCCCGCTCTCTCCATGGTGATCAGTGGCAGGCATTTTGCTGAAGACGGGCGAGGGGAGGAGAGTGCCATTCGTGGGGGAAGAAGAGGTGCATGATGAGTAAAGGGAAGACGCGCAGGAGAGAGGGGTTCGTTGCCACATCGCTCTGGGGCATCGGCTTCCTCTGGATCGTCCTGGCATGGGGTTGCGAAGGCCCGGTGGGCCCGCAAGGACCGGCCGGCGCACCGGGGAGTCCCGGCGCGAGCGGACCGTCGGGACCGGCCGGAGAAGACGGGGCCATCGGGCCCAGTGGCCCGCAGGGGGAACCGGGTGACGACGGTGCCGACGGCCCCACCGGACCCAGTGGCCCCACCGGACCGAGTGGCCCCACCGGGCCGGGGGGCGGCGGGACGATCCTCTCCCCCCCGGGGCTCGAAGGTCTCCGTCCCCAGAACGTGATCCTTCCCTACCAGGTACAGGTCGCCTACAACGACGACACGATCTTCTTCGCGGTCGCCTACCGGGCCAACCGGGGAGAACGGCACGATTACTGGCACTTCACGGAGGGGCGTTGGGTGCTCGAAGGGGGACATCGCCGCGATGGCCAGGCCACGCTCGATGGGGATCCCCTGCGTGGCGAGGAGATCCATTCCACGATCTACGAAGGGCGTACCACCTTCCTCTTGAACGATCCGCAGGGGCCGAACGCAGTTCCCGGATTCGGGCGCTTCGGCTGCTTCCTCACCTGCCACGAGAAGAACCGCTACATGCCGAAGTGGCGTCCCGAGGATGGGGAGGTGACGAAGTTCCTCCCGGAGGACTTCGCCGGAATCCTCGATCTATGGAACTTCCGGCAGGCGCGATCGGCTCCGATCGGCTACAGCGACGATCAGTTCGTGGATGCCAACGATACGGGAGGACGCCACGGCGATGCGGGGGAGGCTCCCTGGCGCATGAACGATCTCGATGAAAACGGCGATCCTGGCTTCCTCTTCGACCCGAACTCGACGGCGGGACGTTTCGCCTTCTTCTGGGACGACTTCTGGAGCACCCCCGACTTCTACGTCACCGATCCCTCGGCCGCGGCGTTGGGGCCCAGGGCACCGAATCCGACGGTGCTCCCCTATGCGGCGGCGCAGGAGCGGGGGTATACACCCCAGGAGGGGGACACGGTGCCCCGCCGGATCCTGCGGAAGCCCACGGAGAGCCGGGGGGACATCACGGCCTACGGCTCCCACTTCGTGCCCGACGCGGATGGGATCCACGGCACGTGGCGCGTCTTCCTGCAACGCAGGCTCGACACGGGCCATCCCGACGACGTGGCGATCGAGCGTGGAAGGGTCTATGAGATCGCCTTCGAGGTTCACCTCGATCACCAGACCGTGCGGGACCACTATGTCTCCTTCCCCTTGACGCTCTCCGTGGGGGGGGGGGATGCCGACATCGTGGCCGTGGAGATTCCGGGGACGGGGCTCGAGGCGATGCCCAACTTCGCCGACACGAACCGTTTCCCGGTGACGCGCATCCACCTCTTCCTTCCCGGGATCACCTCGTGGGAGTTCCTCACGGGCGCGTTGGCCGGGGAGCACTACATCGACCCCGACACGGGACAGGAGATCCCTCAGACACACCCCGGTGCCTCCTTCATCGCACAGGGGATCGGATGCCGGGCCTGTCACACCGTGACGATCGAGGAACCCTTCGAACCGAACCAGGAGGGAGGCATTCCGGCGGGACCGATGGAACTCGACGTCCTCGTGCGGGGAGGGGTCCCCACGGCGGATCGGACGGGACGAACGCCACTTCCTCGATAGGGCGCCCCATGGGGGAAGACGCGCCGCAGGACCCAAGCGGGATGCCCCTCGCGGGGCGTCCCCCCCCCCCTCCCGAAAGGGAGGCGCGTAACGTAGGAATCGAAACGATGCACAGGGATGACGAACGAGCGATCTCTCCGGTTCTGCTCCTGGCCGCATGCGCCGTAGCCGTCTCCTTCTCCGCATGTATGGAGCCGCGCGACTTCGAAGGGGAACGGATCGGACCGGTCTATCGCATGGACGTCGCCCCCCGCCTGGCGCAGGCCTGCGTATCGTGTCACGGACCCGATCGCCGGGAGGGCAACTACGACCTCTCCACGTACAACGGGGTGCTCGGAGGGGGCAGCGACGAGGTGCCCAACGCGATCGCCGGGGATCCCGATTCCCGCCTCCTGACCGTGATCGCGCCGGATGCCGCCGCCCCCACCTTTCACCAGCCCGACGCCGCCTTCTTTCGGCTCCTGGAACGCTGGGTGGTGGAAGCACGGCTTGCTTACTTCCATGACGGCGTTCATCCCCCCGGTTTTCTCAACCCATCGGATCCCACCTTTCACGGCGCGATGATCGCGCAACTCGGATGGGACCTCACCCCCTGTCAGGGTTGTCACGGCGAGGACTACGCGGGGGGGGGCGCGGGACGGAGCTGCAACGGTTGCCATCCCGGGACACCGGAGGGATGCGGCACCTGCCATGGGCAGGGGGAGAACCCCGCCCCCCCCACCGATCTCTCGGGAAGGAGCGATACCGCCTCGCCCGGGGTGGGGGCGCACCAGCCGCACCTCATGGGGTCGTCGCTACGGGGACCGATCCCTTGCGAAAGCTGCCACGAGGTCCCCCAGACGTTCTCCGCGCCCCACCACCGGGATGGGAAGGTCGATGTCGTCTTCCACGGTCTGGCCGTCGCACAGGGGGCCGATCCCCTCTGGAACGAGGGAAGCGCCACCTGCCAGGGGGTGTACTGCCATGGGGGTGCATTCGAACCGGCGGCGCAGGGGAACGATCCGGAACCGGTCTGGACGCAGGTGGACGGCAGCCAGGCCACCTGCGTGAGCTGCCACGCCTTCCCCCCTCATCCCGACATTCCGGAGGGGAATTGTTCGATCTGCCACGGTCGCGTCGTCGATGCCGATCTGGGGGTGGTGGGGCCTTCCCTCCACATCGACGGCTACGTCGAATTCGGGGATGGCTCCAACGGCTGCCACGCCTGCCACGGGGACGAGACGAGCCCGGCCCCCCCCCGCGACCTCTCCGGCGGGACGGAGCGCAGCCGTCTCGGGGTGGGCGCCCACCGGATCCACCTCTCCGGCGGTCCCATCGCCGCGGGCTTCCCCTGTGAGAGTTGCCATGAGCGACCGAAGCGGATCACGGCGGAGGGACACATCGACTCCCCCCTCCCCGCAGAGGTGACCTTTCGAGGGCTGGCGGCGTTCACGAACGACACCTTTGCCTCCGCCCGGGAGGCCCCCCCCCGCTGGGACCGGGAGCGCGCAACCTGCGAGAACGTCTATTGCCACGGGGATACTCTCGTGGAAGGCGGGGGAAGCCTCACCCGTCCCGTCTGGACGGTCGATGACGGTTCCCAGGCGGCCTGCGGCACCTGTCACGGCCTCCCCCCCGTGGCGAACCATCGTCCGGAGAACCG
>CAZTSL010000033.1:23412-37123 GCA_964616915.1 uncultured bacterium | reverse complement strand
CGCCCCTCCAAGGCAGAGGCCCGGGAGAGGAGAACACCTCCAAAGCGCCAAATCGACGGAATCGTTGCGATCAGGAACGACTTCATACTGGATCGCTCTCCGATACGGATACGCCCATAGAAATCATGAGTGACAACGAGAAGACGGTACCCGAAAGATCGCCGAATTCGCCAGAATCTCCACGAGGAGAGGAGGTGAAACCGGTCAAGGAAGGAAACCTTCCCCTCCTTGTCTTCATCGTCTTTCTCACCATCTCCGCACTCGGTTCCCTCATCTTCATCTACCTCAAGCATCAGCAGCGGGTCGAAGTAGAACGTGTCCCAGCCGACGATACGATCGAGTTGCGCAATGTGCGCGTGACGATCGAAGAGTTGGGGAACTTCACGATCACAGGGACGGCGGTCAACCATTCCGACGAGCCGCGGCGGGATATCATCGTGAAATTCGCCCTCTACAACGACAAAGGGGAACGCGTCACCACGATCACCCACATGCTCGGCGTCCGGAAGTACCTCACGAAGGATGAACCGGAGAACTTCGTCATCATCGGAGAAGAAGCGAAGAGGTGGAGCAAACTCCGCTATTACGTGGAGAGTTTCATCCCGGTGACCACGACCGGAAAGTCCCCCGTCCCGACGAGGGAGGGTTCCTCCGGCTAGGGTAAGGAGACGATCCGGGGAACCCGCAACCCCATGGACGCCTCCCACCGCGGGGTCCAGCATGAAAAGGGCTCCGTGGCGGAGATTTTTGCCAGGAGAAGTCACGATGACCGAGCGGCGAAAAACGAAACGGGTTCCCTTCTCCTTTCAGGTCCGCTACAAGACCCTCCACGAATTCTACACGAACTTCGCACACGATCTGGGCGAACGCGGCATCTTCATCCATGTCGATGAGCCGCCCGAACTCTTCTCGAAAGTGGAAGTGGAATTCTGCCCGCCAGACTCGAACGAGGTGATTCACGTCGAAGGGGAAGTTCAACGCGTCGATCCGGCAACGGAAGAGAAACGCGCAGGGATCTACGTGGAGTTCCAGGACCTCACGCCCGAAGAGCGAAACCGAATCAACGAGATCATCCGTCACCTCCAACAGAGAAGCACGAACGAATCGAACGACTGAGCAGATTTGGTGACTCCTTCATCCGTGGATTCCCGAAAATCGTGGGTACTCCTCTGTAATCTGGGCGGTCCGGAAACGATCGAGGAGGTGCGTCCCTTTCTGAAGGCGCTCTTCTCCGATCCGGGGATCCTCCGGATCCGCTCCTCCTGGTTGCGCGGACTCCTTGCATGGGGGATCTCCACCCTTCGGTATCGCTCCTCCCAGAAACTCTACGCCCAGATCGGAGGTGGATCGCCGCTGCGCCGTTTGACCGAAGCGCAGGGGGAAGCCCTGGCAGAGGCGCTTCGGCGCCGTGGCCTCGAGGCCAACGTCGCCGTCGCAATGCGTTGCTGGCATCCGAGCCTCGACGAGGTACTGCCGAAAATCATTGCCACTGCTCCGACGAACCTCGTCGTCCTCCCTCTCTTCCCGCAGGACTCCTTCACGACGACCCGATCGGTCGTGGAACGCGTCGAGGAACTCCTCCAGGACGTGCCTGACCTCGAATGCCGTTTCATCACCTCCTGGTACGCCCATCCGAAGTACATCGAAGCGGTGGTGGCACGAATCCGGGAGGGGTTGGCCGATCTCCCCCCCGATGAGACCACGACCCTCCTCTTCAGCGCGCACAGTATCCCCCTTCGCTACGTCCGTGAAGGGGATCCCTATCCCCAGCAGATCGAAGCCTCGGTCCGTTCGGTCGTGGCCCGGCTCGAAGCCGAAGGGATCACCCTCCCCCATCGCCTCGCCTACCAGAGCCGACTCGGACCGATCCCGTGGCTCGGCCCCTCCACCGAAGAGACGATCGATACCCTCGCCAGGGAAGGAATCACCTCCCTCCTCGTCGTACCGCTCAGCTTCGTCTCCGATCACGTCGAAACCCTCTACGAAATCGACATCCTCTACCGGAAACGAGCGAAACGCCTCGGGATCGAACATTTTCGCTGTACCGAAGGGCTCAATACCGAGGCGACTTTCATCGAATGCCTGGCGGATCTCGTCTCTGACCACCTCGATCACGATCGACGGACGGGACGAGGACCTCGCAACGAAGGAGGAGGGAAAAACCGATGAGACCGGTCGAAATCGAAACCATCGTCGTCGGGGGGGGAATCTCGGGGCTGGCCTGTGCCTTCCGGCTCCACGAACGCCACAAGCCTTTCCTCCTCCTCGAAGCCGCGGAGCGGGTCGGCGGCGTCATCGAAAGCGAACCCCACGACGACTTTCTCGTGGAGAAGGGACCCAACAGTGTTCTGGCGGCACCCGAACTCCTCGAGATGAGCCGCGAACTCGAATTGAAACCCCTCCTCGCCCCCGAACGGATGCCCCGCTTCATCTATCACGATGGACGCCTGAAACCTCTGCCGATGGGACCGATCTCGTTGCTGGGTTCCTCGCTCTTCACCTGGCGCGGGAAGCTGCGTCTCCTTGAGGAACCCTTCGTTCCCCCCCGCACCGATCCGGAAGAGGAGAGTGTGGCCTCCTTCTTCACCCGTCGCTTCGGTCCGGAAAGCGTAGAGCGTGCCGTGGGGCCCTTCGTATCGGGCATCTTCGCGGGGGATCCGGAGCAACTCAGCGTAGGCGCGGCCTTTCCCCGCCTCGTGGAACTCGAACGGAAATACGGAAGCGTCCTCAAAGGCTTTCTCCGTTCGGCCAGGAAGGGGCGAAAGGAAAGGGCCAAGGAAACCCCAGGGAATCCGGTCGCAACCGACCGGAAACTTCATCGACGCATCTGCTCCTTCCCCGGCGGACTCTCGACGCTGATCACCGCGCTCCACAAGCGGCTCGCCCCTTCGATTCGCCTCGGCACACCGGTGATCGCGATCCGGAAATCGGGAGAACACTACCTCCTGCGTACCCGCGAGGAACACTTCCTGGCCCGAAACGTCGTACTCGCCACCCCGGCCGGTACGAGCGCAAGGCTGACCGAAGAACTCGATTCCGCCCTCCCCAGGCTTCTCCACGAGATCCCCTATTCCCCCCTGGTCGTGGTGGCCACCGGATTCAGTCGTGAAGACGTCCCCCTCCCCCTCGAAGGCTTCGGTTTCCTCGTCTCCCGTTGGCAAGAGATCCGGATCCTGGGGACGATCTGGTCCTCTTCCCTCTTTCCGATGCATGCCCCCACCGGTTACCATCTCCTCACCACCTTCATCGGAGGATTCTGCGACCCCCAGATCCTCGGCTTCTCCGACGATGCGATCCTCTCCCTCCTCGAACGCGACTTCGACCGGATCCTCGGCATCCATCTCCCCCCCCGCTTCCATGTGATCAAACGCCACAGTGCGGCCATTCCCCACTACAGCCTGGGACACGTCGCCAGACTGGCCGCCATCGAAGAACACCTCAGCGCTCACCCCCGCCTCCTCCTCATCGGCAACTACCTTCAGGGCGTCTCCGTCGGCGACTGCATCCGCCGCGCCTTCGAGGCCGCCGACCGCATATGACGGAAGGCGCTCCCAGGACCGCAGATGACAGCCCCCGCCATGCGCAACGAGGCCCCCTGTGGGCCAGAGACCCGCGCTGCCAGGCAAAAGAGACGGGCACCCGATGAAGGGGAAGACGAGGGATTCCGAACGATCCGCACAGGGGAACGGGGCGTGACGGCCGTCAGGTTCCTCCCTCAGATCGACCAGTTCCCGTCGTCCGCGGTTTCGATTCCCTTGAGCCGCATCGAGAAATCCTGCGTGCTTCGGACGTAGCGCATCGCTTCCCCTTCGTCGATCAGTTTCCGTTCGAGCAGGTGCATGATCGACTGATCGAAGGTCTGCATCCCGTAAGAGACGTGCCCGTTGAAGATCGCCTGGGGGATCTCGGAGGTCCGCATCGGATTGCGGATCAACTCCCGGATCTGTTCGTTGGCGATGAGGATCTCCACGGCGGGGAGACGCCCCTTCCCATCCGATCGTGAGATCAGGCGTTGGGCCACGATCGCCTTGAGGACCGATGCGAGCTGGATCCGGATCTGTTCCTGCTGGGTGGCCGGAAAGAAACTCACCACGCGATGGATCGTCTCCTGGGCATCGGTCGTGTGGAGGGTGGAGAGGACGAGATGCCCTGTTTCCGCCCCCTGGAGCACGAGTTCCATCGTCTCCCGTTCCCGGATCTCCCCGACCATGATCACGTCCGTGTCCTGGCGCAGCGCCTGACGAAGCGCCACGGGGAAGGCGTGCGTATCGACCCCCACCTCCCGCTGGGTGATGAGGGATCGCTTCTCCCGAATCGTAAACTCCACCGGATCTTCGATCGTCACGATATGACAGGTCCGGTGCGTGTTGATGTGGTCGAGGAATGCCGCAAGCGTCGTCGATTTCCCCGAACCGGTCGCCCCGGTGATCAGGATCAGCCCCCGCCGCTCCATGGCGATCTGCTCCGTGACCTCCGGGAGGTTCAAGTCGCGCAGCGTCTCGATCCGATTCGGGATCAAACGCATGATCATGCCGACCTCTCCCCGCTGCCGGAAGAGGGTCACCCGGAAGCGTCCGAGCCTCGGGCGCACGAAACTCGTGTTGAGTTCGAGTTCCTCCTCGAAGCGCTTCCGCTTCGATTCCGGAACCACCTCGCGAATGAACGCCGTCATCTCGGCGTCGCTCAGACGCCCGGCCTCCGGACAGGGAGCCAGCGCGCCGTCGATCCGGAAGATGGGGGGGATCCCCCGTTTGAAGTGAATATCGGACGCTCCCGCAAAACGAGCAGCAGCCAGCACATCGATGAGCTTCATCGCGTTCCTCCGAAGCGCCCGGTCCGAAAGGCTCCCAGGAAGGCCGCCGAAGGCGTCCCCATCCCTCCAAGGAGGAATATACCAGACGACCGGTCACGAAATCAATACGGAATTCCCGGAGGCGCGTATTCCCCCGGCAAAGAAGAAAGGGAAGGGGCGAGAAGCATTGGAAGGCGCGCCGGAGGGGGGGAAGCCCGGACGCGGGCCGGAGCATCCCCCCTCCGGCGCACGAAGCGGATCACTCCTGCACAGAGCAGAGATTCAACGCTCCCGGCGTCCCGGAATTCTCACAACCGTAGACACTCGCAGAGGTCTGGACGTAGACCGGATCCCCGTTGGAATCGAGGCAGCGTTCCAGGGAGAACCCTTCCTCCGCGGCGTCGCCCGTGTAACTCACCTCCGAGATCGTGTTCCCATCGGCGTCCATCAGCGTGATCGTGTCCCCCTCCGCGTTGTTGAGGGTGACCGGCACCCGCCACTGGAGGTTCGTGAGCACGTTACAGACCGTGGAGCCAGGCGTGTTGTTCGAGAGGATCTTGCAGGCCCGGGGTCTGAAGATCGTCTGGGCCGGAAAGACCGTGGGATCCAGGTTGGAGGCGTCCTTGATCCTGGCCCCGCTCAGATCCTCGCACAGATCCCCCAGGTTGCACAACTCGACCCACTCGTTGCTCGTCTCGAGCCCGAAGGGGTTGTAGATGAACTCGTTGATGACGACCTTGCTCGGTCCGCTTCCGAAGCAATTCTCATCCTCGCAGTCGGTCTTGCCGTCGCAGTCGTTGTCGATGTCGTCGCTGCAATCCTCCACGATCACGTTGAGGCAATCGGGATCCTCGCAGTCGGTCTTGCCGTCGCAGTCGTTGTCGATGCCGTCGTCACACGTCTCCACGATCGCATCGAGGCAGTCGGAATCGGCGCAGTCGGCGTCGCCGTCGCAATCGTTGTCGATGCCGTCGTCACAGACTTCGGCGATGACATCGAGACAATCCTCGACGTCGTTGCAGTCGATGAGACCGTCGCCGTCGTCATCGATACCGTTGTCGCAGACCTCCTCGGGAGGGGAACAGAGGGGCGCGGCAAAGAGGGCCACCCCGGCAAGGAGAAGGGTGACGATGGTCAAGCGGGTCACGAGTTTTTCCATGGTATCCTCCTTCGTAAAGAACGGCGTTGACGGAACCGGGCCTGGAAGCACCCTGCCGTCATCGACGCGAAACGACGGACCGGGTGTCCTTCCCTTCTCGATATCTCGGAGCCAGACGAAAGCAAGGGAAGACAAGGGGAGTCTATCAACTCTTTCCCCATCTGTCCAGAGGTTCTCAGCGGGGCGGGAAGGGGGAAGAAAGCGGCAGGCACGCTGGTGAGCGGCCGAAGTGTTCCGCTCCCTCGCGTGACATCCGCTCGCAGCTCTACGAGGATTGACAGGTTGCCGCAGCCCTCCGATAATGTTTCCCGGGTCGCACCACGCACGAACCTGTGAGAAAGGAGAAGCGAAAATGAGACGACGATGGGGACGCCGGGGATCCTGCTTCCTGGTGGGGCTGGTACTCGGGTGGGGAGGGATCGCTCATGGAACCGCGGATCCACGGATGGCCGGCCCCTACGATGTGGGGGTCACCACGATCGAGATCATCGACGAGACACGCGACGGGCGGCGCCTCCTCACGGAAATCTGGTATCCCGCCGATCTCGAGGGGGAGAAACCTGGAGAGTACTATGCCCACCTCCTGTGGGGGAACGCGCTTCGGGACGCGAAACCCGATCCGTCGGGAGGCCCCTATCCGTTGATCGTCTTCAGCCACGGTTCCAACGCGATCCGTTTGCAATCGGTCTTCCTGACGGAACATCTCGCCTCGCACGGCTATATCGTCGCCGCCCCCGATCATCCGGGAAACACCTTCTACGACAGTGACGATACCCTCACGGCCCGCGGGGCGATCGACCGTCCCCTCGACATCCGCGTCGTCATCGATGCGATCCTGGAAATGGACGAGGCCGGCACCTTCCCCGTAGGAGGGATCGTCGATGAGACGAGGATCGGGATGACGGGGCACTCCTATGGCGCCTATACGACGCTCATGGTCTGCGGTGCGAAGGTGAACGTCGATGTCGCACGCGCCCGCTGCGCCGATGGGAAGGATGACGACTGCGAGATGGTCCGCTATGCAGAGGCACTCTTCGGGGAGGGGGTGCAATGGGTGAGCCTCCCCGATCCGCGGGTCGATGCATGTGTGCCGATGGCCCCCGGGGGGTACCGCTACTTCGGGGAGGAGGGGCTGAGCCCCCTTCTGCTTCCCCACGCCGTGATGGGGGCGAAGAAGGACACGATCACGGAGTACGCCGTGGAGACCCTCCCGATCTACGACGCGATCCCCGCAGAGAAGAGCCTCCTGACCCTCGAACACCGCAATCACTATGCCTTCTCCGACATCCTCTACATCCGTCCTGCCACGGGGTGGCGTTGCCGCACCTTTGCCGACTGCCACGATCCCGATCCGAGCCACGAGGTGATCGTGGCGATCGCTACGGCTTTCTTCGGCCTCCACCTCGGGGGAGACCCGGGGTGGGCCCCCTTCCTCACGCCGGCCTTCGTGGCGGAGAACTACCGTTTCCAGGCGACCTTCGAGGTGGGGGAGCCGTGACCCCTCCTTTTGACCCCCCTTCCGGCGCTGTGGTAGAATCACGTACCCTTGGCGCACTACGCCCTCCGATCGGTTCCTCGGTAAGGGGATGAACCCCGAAGGGAGATGCGGCAGATGCGCCCCCGGCCTGCGCGTAGACGGCATCCCCATGGCAAGCTCGACAGGAAACGACGTATGAGAAGATTCATCCGAACGGCAGGTGGCATGACCCTCTTGACCCTCGTTGCCTTCGTGGGGGGGATGTGTACCGGCACGATCCAGACACTGGCCCTCTCCGACGAGACCTACGAGGCCCTCCGGATCTTCAACCAGGTCCTTCGGCTCATCGAAGTGAAATACGTGGAGGAAGTCGATCCCCATCGCCTCATCGAGGGGGCGATCCAGGGGATGCTCGCCACGCTCGATCCCCACTCCTCCTATATGCCGCCCGATATCTTCCAGGAACTCAACCGCGATACGATCGGAGAATTCGGCGGGCTTGGCATCGAGATCACGGTCGAAAACGGCATCCTGACCGTGATCGCGCCGATCGAGGATACGCCGGCCGAAGCGGCGGGGATCGAACCGGGAGACCAGATCCTCGAAATCGATGGGGAATCGACGGAGGGTTTCTCGGTCCTCGATGCCGTGAAGCGGATCCGTGGCCCGGTGGGGACGGAGGTCGTCCTGACGATCCTGCGCAAGGGGGAGGAGGATGTCCGGGAAGTGACGATGAAGCGGAGCATCATCCGGGTCACGAGCGTGCGTGGCTCCCTCCTCGAACCCCACTACGCCTACGTCCGGATCTCCCAGTTCCAGTCCCACACCTCTGCCGACCTCGAGACGACCCTCCTCGATCTCGAGGGCGCAGGAGGCACGCTCAAGGGGCTCGTGCTCGATCTGCGCAACAACCCCGGCGGTCTCCTGGACGAGGCGATCAAGGTCTGTGACCTCTTCCTCGAGGAGGGGCTGATCGTCTATACCGTGGGGCGAACGGAAGACCAGAACATGAAGCGTTACGCCCAACAGAACGGGACGCATTCCGGCTATCCGATCGTCGTGCTCATCAACGAGGGAAGCGCGTCGGCCTCCGAGATCGTGGCCGGTGCGCTCCAGGATCATGGAAGAGCGGTCATCCTCGGCGTTCCGAGTTTTGGAAAAGGATCGGTGCAGACGATCATCCCCCTGGACGACGGTTCCGGGCTTCGGCTCACCACGGCGAAGTACTTCACCCCCAAGGGACGCGACATCCAGGCGCGCGGGATCACCCCCGACATCCTCGTGGCCACCGACGACCGTGATCTCCCTGCCATCGCTGCGCGAGCGCTGCGGGAGGAGGACCTCTCCGGACACCTCGAGAACGAATCGCAAGGGGAGAGGAAGCGTGTACAGCCCGCCGTCCGGGACATCCAGCTCAAGCGGGCCCTCGACCTCCTGAAGAGTTGGGAGATCTTCCAGGGAGCCCGTAGTGCCGACACGGCACGCGGATCGAGGTGATCCCCTTCCCCCGCACGCCAGCACGCGCTACCGTGGAAGGAGCTTCCATGATCCTTTCGGGTCGGGAAATCAAGGCACGTCTCGGGAAGGATATCCGCATCGATCCCTTCGACGAGGCGCAGCTCAACCCCAACAGCTACAATCTCCGGCTCCACGAGGACCTCCTCACCTACCGCGACGACCTCCTCGACATGAAACGTCCCCCTCAGACCGAATGGTTACGGATTCCCCCCGAGGGCCTCGTTCTCGAGCCACACCGCCTCTATCTCGGACGGACGATCGAGTATACCGAGACGGACAATCTCGTCCCGATGCTCGAGGGGCGCTCCTCGATCGGCCGTCTTGGCCTCTTCGTCCACGTCACCGCCGGTTTCGGCGACGTGGGCTTCTGCGGGTACTGGACGCTCGAGATCTTCTGTGTCCAGCCGATCCGGATCTATGCCGGCGTCGAGGTCTGCCAGATCTACTACCATACGATCGAGGGGGACTTCGATCGCTACCGCAGCGGGAAGTACCAGCACAACCGTGGCATCCAGCCGAGCCTCCTCTACCGGGATCTCCTGGCGCGCCCGAAGTGAAGGGGGCCGCCCCGCGGTGCCCCGCTCTCAGACCGGCGTGAGTGCAGGGTCGGTGATTCTCCTTGCGCTCACGCCTCGTTGCGCTCCGTCTGCCGGTTCCCGGGGGTGAGGAGCGCAACGACGTGGTCCGTCTCCTCCGAGAGGGAGAGCGAGAGCCCTTTGGAAAGAACCGCTTCTCCTCCCGGCGCAGAGATCGTGACGGAAGGAGACTTCCGGGCGCTCTGGTCGATTTCGATGTCACGTGGCGAGAGGGAAGGTCCCCCCATCCGGGAGAGGAAGTGTTGTACCGCCCGTTTCGCCGCCAGTTGGCCCGCCAGCCATCGCCTGCGGCGCTCGGCGTTCTTGAAGCGGGCGAGACGACGGCGTTCCCCTTCACTCAGCACCGTATCGAGGCCGTTGTGGCCGGAGACGAGACGCTCGACCTCACGGTCGTCGAGACGGACCTTCTCCCGGATTACCGGCTTGAAGCGAAGCCCGGGGGGAAGCTCCCCGACCGAGATCGTGGCGTAGCGCTGAACGCTCAGGATGGCCCGTGCCCGCTCATCGATGACCTCCAGGTCGTAGAAACGCCGCATGAAACCGCGCGAATCTTTCTCGCATTCGCGGAAGCGCGCCAGGGCGAAGAGTTTCCCCCTGGCCGGAATCCGCCGGTAGATCTCGAGGTTCCAGATCGAGTCGGGGAGGGAAGCGGTGGCGTGGTGGTACATCTCCCAGACACCGGCAGCCTGGAAGAGTGCTTCGAGAAGCATCGGCGCCGTGGCGAACTCGGGATTGGGAAGATCGCGGAAGAAATCGCTGGGATCGATGCGTCGAACCTCCGTGACGATCGCTTCCTCCGAGGTGGCCACGACCCGGTCGAGGACCTGGAAGCGGGGACCGTGGAAGAAGCGGCGATAGATCTCCTCCCGGTCGATCCCGGGATCGATGCCGCCGGCGATCTCCAGCGTCCTCTTCTTCGGATTCTTCGGCCGTTCGGACGCAAAGTGGAGCACGGCCTCGAAGTTGAGACGGCGTCCCCCCACGACTTCTCCCTTTGGATTGCGGAAGTAGGAGTAGAGTTCGGCATGGAACGAGATCCGCGTCGCGCTCCTGGGCGGGGGGAGACGCCGGAGCCGCAGGAAGATCTCGACCCCTTCGTTGCGCAGGAGCTTGACCGGTCTCCGATAGGCGACCTGACTCGCTCCCACGAAGCAGAGCGTCGAGCCCGTCAGGAGACTGGCCGCTTCGGCAAAGGCCTCCAGCCCCATCACACCCGGAAGGAGCGGCGTCCCCTCGAAGGCGTGGTCGGCCATGAAGCGGTCCCGTTCGAGATCGAGGAAGTGTTTCGCCGTGATCGAACGGCCGGGGCGACAGGCCACGATCTCATCGATGAAGGGAAAGCGTTCGGGGGTCTCCTTTCGCACGCCTTCGAGCCGCGAAACCGCGGCGGAGACCTCCACCGCATCGAGCAGGCCGTCCTCATCGACGGGCCCTACCGAACCGGCGATCATCACCTCCCCACCATCACGGTTGTAGAGGAGTTCATTGCGCAAAAAGCTCACCCCTTCGTCGGGGGAGAGGAGATCGACCTTCATCTCGAGGAGCACCCGCCGCGTACTGCGCCGCATCACCATACCGATCTCATCCCAGGCGGTCCAGTCGATGACGATGCCCCGGATGCCCAGTCTGCGCTGCGCCTCGAAGGTCAGTTTCGTGAGGATCTCGTTCGCCGCCGCATAGTCTGCCTGACCGTAACTCCCAAAACGACCGACGATCGAGGAGAAGGTCACGAAGGTGTGCGTGGAGAGGCGCCGGAGGGCCTTGATGAGGAGGAAGGCGCCGTGGAGTTTGCCGGAGAAGGTCTGGTCGAGGTGTTCGAGCGGCTTGTCCACGATCAGCTTGCTCATCTCCACACCGGCGCCATGAATGACGATATCGATCTTTCCATGATCCTTCTCGATGCGATCGAGCACTTCGCCGAGGGCCTGGGGATCCCCGGCATCGGCGGTGAAGTACTCCACCGAAGCGCCCAGCGCCCGGAGTTCCTCGAGGTTCTCATGGATCGCGATCCCTTTGGCGATCGGCGTGAAACGGGTTTCGACCTCGACGGGTGTGCCCCGAAGCCCCTCGGCCTTCAGTTCTTCCCGGATCTGCATCCTGAGCGACTGGAGGGCCGCTTCATCGAGCCGGGCGAGGTGTTCCACCTCTTCGGGGAGGGGCGTCCGGCCCAGGAGGAGGAGTTTGGGCTGGAAACGTGCCGCGAGATCCTTGCAGATCGCCGCCGAGATCCCCTGCGCGCCCCCGGTCACGAGGATCGTCGTATCCCGATCGATCGTGATCACGGGATCCTCCGTTTCGAGCGGCGCGGCCGTCAACTTGAGACCGTAGCGCTTTCTTGCGTGATAGCCGACTTCGATCAGGGAATCCCCCTCGAGGATCTCCTGGATGATCTTGCGGGCCACGAGGGGGCGATGCATCTTCGCGAAGTCGAGCGCCTTGCAGCGGACCCCCCGTTCGTGCGTCTCCTTCGAGATCGTCTTCACGATGCCGGTGAGGCCTGCACCCAGGGGATTTTCGATTTCGGTCTTCCGTTCGTCCCCGATGAAATCGAGTCCGTAGCCGTGGAAGCCGTCGAGGTTCGTTGCGGAGAGGAAGAAGCCTTCTGTCTCCTCCAGATCGGGGATCACGCATTTGGCGACGTGGAAACATCCCCGCACCTGCATGTCGAGATGCCGCCGCCAGGTGGTGAACTGGCTGCGCTCCACGTTGAGCTTCGTGCCATACCCCAGCAGAAAGATGACACCGCCGATCGTTCCCCACTTCTCCCGGATCTCCGAAATGGTTCTGGCGACCGCATCGAAATCGCTCAGATCACAGGGGATCCGCCCCTGCTTCGATTTGCTGCCATGTCCGATTCTTACGAGGGGGACGGAGAGATCCCTGGGCCAGTGCTGGACGATGTGATCGTCGAGTGGCGTCGGCGTTCCATGGTCACTCACGAGGAGGATCGGTCCCTTCAGGGAATGCCGCTCTTTCTTGGGGGAGAGGGGTTTCTCCACGACTTCGACGATCATCCGCCGCATCTTCGAGGGTTCTCCTTTCGCGCGGACCTCCGGGGCCGTAGAGGCCTTCGCGGCCGGAGGAGGCGTGGAAGGGGTTTCCCCCTCCCCGGCACCTTCCGCCGAACTCGTCTGGCTCGATCGTGCGTTCTGGGGCCGGTTGAGGAGATCGACGACGAACTCGATCACATGCCGCAGCGTCGGGTAGTCCTTGATCTGGAGGCTCTGGTCGATCGGGATCTGGAAGTGATCCCGGATCTCGGCAAAAGTCTCGGCCTGTTTGACCGTATCGATGCCGAGATCGGCCTCCATGTCGAGGTCGAGTTCGAGCATCTCCTCGGGATACCCCGTCTTCTCCACGAACATCGGGAGGATGGCGTTCTTCACCTTCTCGAAGTCGGCCCCGATCCACTCGGGTGGAATCTCCCCGACCGGCGCGCGCATCGCCTCCATCGGCGAACGGGAGGTAGGGGGGCGCTCACCGGTGGGCGCTTCGGTTCGTGGCGCGTCCGAAGCGGAAGGGGGAGATGGGGGGAGATCCGCAGCCCGAGGGGACGTCGGGAGTGGACGGAGCGAGGGAGCCTCGACCGCGCCCTCCCCCTGGGAGAGGGGGGCCACGGTCGCCGGGGAGGCTTTGGCCTGCGCGACGTTTCGCGGCGAGAGCTTCTCCACGACGAAGTCGATGACGTGACGAAGCGTGGGGAAGTCCTTGATCTGCAACCCCTCCTGGAAGGGGATGTGGAAGTGTTCCCGCAACTCGCCGAAGAGTTCGGCCTGTTTGACCGTATCGATGCCGAGATCGGCCTCCATGTCGAGGTCGAGTTCGAGCATCTCCTCGGGATACCCCGTCTTCTCGACGACGAGCGGGAGGATGGCGCCTTTGACCTTCTCGAAGTCGGCGCCGATCCACTCGGGCGGAATCTCCCCGACCGGCGCGCGCATCGCCTCCATCGGCGAACGGGGAGCAGCCGGCGCCGCGGTATCCGAGGCGGAAGGCCCGCTCGTGGCAGGGGAAGGTGCCGAGGCCTGGGGGATCGAGGGGGACCTGGCCGCTCCATCCCCCTGGGAGAGGGGGACCCCGGTCGCCGGAGAGGCTTTGGCCTGCGCGACGTTTTGCGGCGAGAGCTTCTCCACGACGAAGTCGATGACGTGACGAAGCGTGGGGAAGTC
>CAZTSL010000033.1:0-23312 GCA_964616915.1 uncultured bacterium | reverse complement strand
GCGGCGAGAGCTTCTCCACGACGAAGTCGATGACGTGACGAAGCGTGGGGAAGTCCTTGATCTGCAACCCCTCCTGGAAGGGGATGTGGAAGTGTTCCCGCAACTCGCCGAAGAGTTCGGCCTGTTTGACCGTATCGATGCCGAGATCGGCCTCCATGTCGAGGTCGAGTTCGAGCATCTCCTCGGGATACCCCGTCTTCTCGACGACGAGCGGGAGGATGGCGCCTTTGACCTTCTCGAAGTCGGCGCCGATCCACTCGGGCGGAATCTCCCCGACCGGCGCGCGCATCGCCTCCATCGGCGAACGGGGAGCAGCCGGCGCCGCAGCGGCGGGCGGGGGGGACGCAGGAGCCGCCGGCGCCTCACGCCTTTCGGGATGCGCGCGCTGCACCGGAGGCGTGACCGTTGACGCAGGTCGCCCTTCCTCGACGGAGGAAACGGCGCTGGAGGGGACGACAGGAGCGGATATCCGCGCTCCACCCTCCCTTCGGGGTTCGGCCGCAGGGGGCGCAGCCGGCGGGAAGGGATGATCCTCGATCCCCGCCGGCGCTGGAGGGGGGACCACCGGCCGTGCCTCCACGCCCATCTCGGCGGTGAGCCGGGCGAAGAAGGCCTTGTGTTGCCGGAAGCTCGCCTTGAGGAAGGATCGGATCACTTCCTGCTGGGCTTCGAGATAGGGGAGGAACGCGTCGTCGTCGAGCAATGCGAGGATTTCGTCATCGACGAGACAACCGAAGAGATCGAGAAGGGATCGGGTCTTCGACCCCTCGCCCGCTACTGTGATCGGACGGGGCGATGCCGTTGAAGAGGGCGCCTTCTCCGCAGGGGAGGGGGGCGCCGCCGGCACGGAGGCGTCGCGGGGTTGATCGAGGGGGGGGACATCGTCGGCCGGTCTTTTCATCGTCGTCTCTTCCCGCAGGGGAGCGGGCTCCTTCATCGTTCGGAAAAATTCGGTGTAGAGGGTGTTGCCGGGCGCAGGGGTCGCCGTCTTCCAGTCGAAGGGGTGGTGGTTGACCGAAAGGGCGGCAAGCGCCTCGGAGAACTGGAGCACCCCCCCCTTCTTCGGATGGTTCGTGGGGAGGGCCAAAAACTCGCGTCCCGAGAGGATGTTCTCCACGAAACCGGTCAGCGCCCGTTTCGGGCCGACCTCGATGAAGATCCGTGCCCCGGCTTCATACATCGCCTCGACGCTGCGGATGAACTCCACGGAGGAGACGATCTGCTCGGTGAGGCGTTCCACGATCTGGGCGGGCGCATCGGGACCGCTAGGATAGGGACGTGCCGTGACGTTGGCGATCACCGGGATCCGGGGGGGGGAGAGCGGGATCTTGCGGAGAAAATCCCGAACCGGCGTCGCGGCCGATGCCACGAGACGGGTGTGGAAGGCATTGGAGACGGAAAGGGGCACGGCCGGAATCCGGAGCGCCATGAACCGTTTCACCGCTGCATCGACCGCGGCACTCTCTCCGGCGATCACCGTCTGACCGTAGGAGTTCTTGTTCGCGATCGCCAGATACCCGGGAATCTCGGCGAGGATGGGGGCGACCTTCTCCTCCGGAGCGCTGATGCTCGCCATCTTCCCCGGGTCCCCCACCCCCTTGATCGAGCCCATGGCGCTTCCCCGAACGGCCACGGCACGGAGCGCGTCGGGGAAGCTCATCACACCGGCGGCCACACAGGCGGCATATTCGCCAAGGCTATGCCCCGCCACGATGTCGGGGTGGATGCCATGCTCGGCCAGAAGACGCAGGATCGCCACGTCGGCGGTGAGCATCGCGGGCTGCGTGATCTCGGTCTGCCGGAGCGCCTCTTCGGCGGCCTTGCGTTCCTCCTTTCCCATCGCGGAGTCGGTGAAGAGGAGGTCGGTGAGCCGTCGGTCGAGGATGGGATGGAGGATCTCGTCCGCCTCTGCAAAGGTCTCCCGCACGACGCGGTATTTTTCGGCCAGATCCCGGCACATGCCGATGTACTGGGAACCCTGACCGGGGAAGAGGAAGGCGGTCTTACCTTCGATCTCCGCTGCGCCGACGAAGATCCCCTTTCGGGCAAAGATCGCTCGTTTTTCCGGTGCAGCCCGCAGGGCCTCACGAGCTGCGTCGATCTTTCGTCTCAGGTCGGCAAAGGTCGCGGCCGCGAATCCGACGCGCAGGGGGTGTGCCTGCGCGCTGTTCCGGAGGAGATGCGCCGCCTCGACGAGGCGAAGGGGACCGTGGCGGGGGTGTTGCGCCACGATCTCGGTTGTATCGGGCATCTCCTCGAAAGCGCGTGCCAGGGTATCGTCGAGGCGATGGGACGAAGGGGCACCGATGACGACGGCCTCTCCTTCGAGCGCGGCCTGGGTGGCCGCGTATCGCGCAAGATCATCCCCTTTGGGGAGGGGGAAACGGGTGACCCCCTCCGCTTCGGGGGCGACGGCGACCTCCTCCGGAGGGGAGGCTCCAGGGGAGAGGAAGGGGGGCAGATAGAAGCGCGATCCCGCACGGGGGGCCTTGTCCGCCCAATCGACATCGAAGCCTCGCGAGGAGAGGAGGGCAAGGACCTCGTTGAACTGGTAGATGTCCCCCCGCCGGGGATGATCCGTGCAGGTCGCCGTGTAGGGCCGCCCCCGCAGGAGGTTGTCCACGAAGGAGGCGAGCGTCTTCTTCGGGCCCACCTCGATGAAGTAGCGCACACCGTCGGCATACATCCGCTCGACCTGCGGGATGAACTCCACCGGGGAATGGAAGTGACGCACCAGGAGTTCGATGATCTCCTCCCGGGCGTTGGGGCCGGTGGGGTAGTAGTCCGCCGTGGCGTTGCAGAGGATCGGCAGCTTCGGGGGGCGGATGTCGAGCCGCTCGAGCATCTTGCGATAGGCCGGACCGGCCGGTGCCACGATCGCGGAGTGGAAGGCATGGGAGACGGGGATGAGACGGGCATCGATCCCCTGGGCGCGGAAGCGTTCGATCGCCTCCGCCATCGGTCCGCTCTCCCCCGCGATCACGGTCTGGAAGTTGCAGTTCTTGTTCGCGACGATGACATAGCCGGAGACTTCCTCGAGGATCTCCTGCGCCTTCTCCGTGGAACACCCAACAGAGGCCATCTTCCCGGGATCTTTGACCTCCTCGAGGACCGGTTCCATCTCCCGGCCGCGCACGGAGACCGCGTAGAGCGCATCCTCGAAGCTCATGACCTCCGCCACGACGGCCGCGGCGTATTCGCCGAGGCTATGGCCCATCACGACGTCGGGCGTGATCCCGAAGGCTCCGAGGAGACGGCTGAGCGCAACGTCGGCCGCGAGGATCACGGGCTGCATCACCTCGGTTCGGGTGAGTTGTGCCTCGTGATGAAGTACCCGCTCCGGATCGGAGAGGTCATCGACGAAGAGGAGATCGAGGATCCGTTCCCCGATGAGATCGTAGAGGATCTCGTCGGCCTGCACGAGGGTATCGTGGACGATCCGGTACTTCCGGTAGAGGTTGCGGCACATGTTGACGTATTGCGACCCCTGTCCCGGAAACATGAAGGCGATCTTCCCCGGGGCGCGTTCCCCTTCCGTGAAGAAGATCCCCTTGACGCGGAACATATGCCGTTTCCTCGGCTCCGCGATCGCTTCGAGGGCGAGTTTCACCTTTTTTCCAAGATCCTTCGGATCGACCGCGGAGAAGGCGACCCGGAAGGGCTGATTCCGGGCATTCGTCCGGAGGGGGTGTGCGAGTTCGACCATCCGGATGCCGGCAGGCGCCTCCCTTCCGAAGAGGGGGCCTCGTTCGAGGGTCTCCTGGAGGAAGGTGAGCTGTCGGCCGACCTCGTCGGCATCCTTTCCGCCGAGGAAGAAGGCCTCCCCTTCGAGGGGGAGGTACGTGTCGAAGTAGGCCTCGAGTGAGGGGGAGGGTTCGGCCAAAGGGATCTCCTGGGTCCTCTGCCCTTCCCTTCGTGGGGAGGCGCTCGCCCGATCCTCCTTGAGGGAGTAGCCCTGGGGGGGGAGGCCGGGATCGTACTCCTCGAGCGCGATATGGAAGTTCGTCCCCCCGAAGCCAAACGCGCTCACGTTCGCCCTGCGCGGAGCATTCTTTCCAGGGCGTGGCCAGGGCGTGGCCTCGGTGACGACGTAGAAGGGGCTCTCTTCGATCCGGAGGGCGGGATTGGGCTTCTCGAAGTTGATCGAGGGGGGAAGAAGCTTCTCATGAAGGGCCAGAACGGCTTTCAGAAGGCCCGCGATCCCCGCCGCTGCCTTGAGATGCCCGATGTTCGACTTGACGGAACCGAGCCCGATCTTCCGGTGCCCCGAGACGTGAGGGGAGAAGATCTTCATGAGGGACTCGAACTCGACGACATCCCCGACCTTCGTCGAGGTGCCGTGCGCCTCGACGAGCTGGACGCTCTCCGGTCCATAGCCCGCATCCTCGAAGGCACGCCGGATGGCGAGTTCCTGCCCGATCGGATTCGGTGCCGTGATCCCCTTCCCCTTGCCGTCGCTGCTCCCCCCGATCCCGCGGATGAGCGCGAAGATCTCGTCCCCGTCCCGGACCGCGTCGGAGAGGCGCTTGAGGATGATGAGGCCTGCCCCCTCTCCCATCACGAACCCATTGGCCCGGTGGTCGAAGGGGCAGGAGAGGTCGGGGGAGAGCGCGCCGATCTTCGAGAACTGGATGAAGCCGCTGGGTGCCATGCAGGTATCGACCGCACCCGTCACGGCCAGATCGATCTTCCCCTCCCGCAGCGCATCGACCGCGGCGCTCAGCGCGGCAAGCCCGGAGGCACAGGCGGCATCACAGGTGTAGTTCGGTCCCCGGAGGTTCCACCGGTTGGCCAGCCGGCCGGCGATCACGTTGGAGAGTCCCCCGGGCATCGAGTCTTCCGTGATTTTTGGGAAATGCGCCCGGATATTCTCCGAGAAGCCGGCAAGAATCTCCTCCTGGATCGCGGGATCGAGTGACCGGAATCGTGGCACCTTCAGGAGGTCCCGTTTCATCTGGGGGAGATAGACACGGTAGGCCAGATGGTCCCGGTTGTCCCCCCCCTGGGCGTTGCCGAGGATCACGCCCGTCCGCTCCCGGTCGAAGTCGCGCCGCTCGAAGCCCCCCTGCTCGAAGAGTCGTTCCATCGCAACGAGGGCGAGCTGTTGGGAACGATCGAGCCGGATCGAAACGGCGGGTGGAATCCGGAACTTGAGCCCGTCGAAGGTGAACCCCGTGATGAAGCCTCCGATCTTGCAATAGGTCTTGTCCTCCGCACGAAAGTCGGGGTCGTAGTAGAGTTCCGGATCCCAACGCTCCTTCGGGACTTCGATGATGCAATCGACCCCTTCACGGATATTGCGCCAGAATTCCTCGAGGGTGAGCGCCTTGGGAAAGATCCCGGACATACCGATGATCGCGATCGGCTCCCTGTTCGATGGAAACTTCATCAGTTTTCCTCGTCGTGGTCCAAGCAAGAGATCGTTCTCGATTCCAACGGGTTCCATAGGCTTGCGATTCGACTTCGAGGTTCTAGCACAAATGAAACCCGAAGTAAAGTCCGGTTCCGGACGCCTCGTGAAAGTCCCGGTCGATTTCGATGCGCTCCTCCCCCGTCGGGAAAAAAGACAGTCGTACCTGGTGAGTGAAGGAAGATCCTACACGCCCGATGCCGGAGAGGCACCGCCGGGAGAGCGCGATCCGGACTTCGGGGGAAGAGCGCAGGAATCCCGGTTCCTTCAAGCGTCCCGATCGGCAGCGCCTTCGATGCCTACGCCGGAGCGCCTCGACGGCGTCGAGATCCACCCCTCAGCGTCAGGGGCCGGAATTCAAGATCAATGCCATGGAGGAGAAGGGGGATGAACCCACGAACGATCGCTTCCAGGGTGAGGGAAAAGGAAAGGAAAAAGGGGAATGCAACGTTCAGAAGCTCTCGAAGCCGTGGGATCCGGGGATGGAGGAGGGGGGCGCCTCCTCGTGTCGAACGATCCGTCGGTACACGAGATCACGTAATTTCGTCCGAACCGTGAGAGGGACTTCGATCTTCCAGAACTTCCTGCAGAAGATCGGAATCCATCGGTAAGAGGCCAGGAGGTCCGTGCAGCCGATACAGTGCGACAGGTGGCCTTCCAGTTTCCGTTGCAGGTCCAAAGGAAGTTCCCCCTCGACATAGTCGCAGAGACACTCGACGACTTCCGAACAGTTCATCACCTTTCCTCCAGCAAGAAGGCCAGACATCCCGCCGGCAGGCTCTCGAGCCGCGGGGAAGCGGGATCCACCTCCGAAAGGGGGCACGAGAAACGAGCCTCGTCGTTCTTTAGAAGAGTTTCTCGCAGGAAAGGATTCAATTTTCTTCCCTCTTTCTCCCATACGTCCTCGGCAGGGCCCCGGAAAAGTCGTGAATCCTCCAGGCCTCCGGTGAGATGGGCGGGGAACTGGCGCCGCTCTCCACGTCGTGGCACGATCTGGGGGATGAGTCTGGCCCCTACGCCACGTGCCGCCGTATCGCCAGCCCTCCTGCCGCCGGCGCAACGGCCAACCCCCGGGCTCCGGAACCGGACTTCGCCGGAGCCCTGGCTTCGACGCTCGAAGATCTTGACACGGGTTCGAGAAGGGGTTAGCCTACCCTTGACACCTTCCGATGGGAGTGAAGACAAATGGCAAAAGTCTTCAACGTTCTCATCGAACGTGATGCCGAAGGCTACGATGTAGCCAGCGTTCCGGAATTGCGCGGCTGTCACACGCAAGCAAAATCGCTGGATACCCTGATGAAGCGGATACGAGAGGCCATTGCGTTGTGCCTGGAAGTGGAAGGCGACGAATTCCCGACTCAGGAATTCATCGGGGTTCAGCGCGTTTGGGTCGAAGTGTGACGAAACTGCCGCGGCTCGAAGGTCGAGAACGGATTGCCGCATTGCAGAAGGCTGGCTTCGAGGTGATACGCGTGAGGGGTTTATGCCTGACACCCGCTGCAACCGACCCGCCTCCGCTGACGCTCCGGCGGGCGGCGATGGCGACGCTGCGCAACGTGGCCATCAGCCTGCTGCGCAATGGAGAAGCACACCGAAAGCAGAGGGGACTCGCCCCCAGCTCGAAAGGGAGAATCCGCATGTTCGAGACGAAACGTTGCCACTTCCTCTTGCTGCTTCTCGCGCTCCTTCCCCTCCTTGCCGCGCCCGGTTGTTTCGACCCCAACTTCACGGGGCGCTACAGCGGGGAGGCGTTCATGGCGGATGGGGAGAGCGTCGCGGTCACGATGGAGATCAAACACCTCGGGGATCTCTTCCTCGCCACGGTCGATTTCGAGGATACCGGGATGGAGCAGGGGAGCGGAACCGCGGATCGCTTCTCCTTCTCGGTCACGACGAAGTCGAACGACACGCTCGACACGTGGACGCAGACGAGTTGGAACGGGCGGGGGGTCGATTCCCAGGGCCTTGGCGGAATCGACACGCTGACGGGGATCTTCATCCAGAAGACGTTCACCACGGACCGCAACGGGGAGCCGCAGATGATCGACTTCCGCAACGGCAACTTCGTGCTTACGACCGGACCGGGAGGGGGATGATCCGCTGGAGGCAGGCGTCTGGCAGGTGGCCGAAGAGGTAACGACGATGTGGGAAGATTCCCTCCTTTCGCAAGAAAACCGGGATGCCTTTCGAAAGGACATCCTCGATGCGTTGCCTTCCTTCTACAACCCCTATCTCCATCTGGGGATCACTTCCCTGTTCGGGGTGGCCACGATCGGAGGGGCGCTCTTTCTCATCCATGACCTGCGGTGGTGGGAGTGGACAGGTGTTCCACTCTTCTACCTTTTCTTCAACATGTCGGAGTGGAACATCCACAAGTACATGCTCCATCGCCGTTCCCGGATCGCGCCCGTGCTCTACGACCGGCATACCCCCGTGCATCACCGGATCTATCTCACGGATGACATGGAGATCCGCACGACGCGGGAGTTCGCCTTGGTGCTCATCCCTGCCTACGGGATCGTCCTCGTCTTTGCGGCCACGATTCCGCTCACCCTCCTCTTGTGGTTCCTTGGGCTCGGGAACCTGGCGGGGCTCTTCGTGATCGTGGCGATGGCCTACGTTCTCAGCTACGAGTGGCTCCATCTCGCCTTTCACCTCCCCCGGGGGAGCTGGGTCGGCCGGCGTCGCCTCATCCGGAAGCTCGCCCGTTTCCATGCGATCCACCACGATCCCCGTCTCATGCAGCGCTGGAACTTCAACGTGACGGTCCCGCTGTGGGATTGGGTGCAGGGCACCCTCCTTTCGCGCCGGGAGGAAGCGCCCGGCGGCCGATCCCCCTCCGTATGATCGGAGGTTCGGTCTATCTCCCCTCCGGCGGGGGGGGGGCGGTCGTCTCTCCCACCGCCTCGTAGACCGTGGCCAGGAGGTCCTCGAGGTCGAAGGGCTTCTTGAGGTAGCGGCCAGGGATCGATTCGAGGAAGGCGGCCGTCTCCTGGTTCAACGTGTCCCCACTCATGAAGATCACCCGCTGGAGACAATCGGGGGCGTGTCTGCGGAGGAACTCGTAGATCTGTCGGCCATCGATGCCGGGCATCCGCAGGTCACAGAGGACGACGTCGAAGGAATCGTTGCGCAACAGCTCGATCGCCTCGCCGCCGCTCTCGATGCTCCGGACGACAAAGCCTCGGCTTTCGAGGGTCTCCCGGCAGAGCTGGAGGATGGAAGCCTCGTCGTCGATGACGAGCACCCGCCGGATCCCAGGGCGGGGGAGTTCGGGGAGGGCGATCTCCTGCGGGGGGGGCGCAACGTGTTCCCCGGCAACCGCGGGGAGTTCGATCACGAAGGTCGCTCCCCCCTCCGGCCGGTTTCGGGCATAGAGCTGTCCCCCATGGCTCCGGATGATCCCGAAGCTGATCGAGAGCCCGAGGCCGGTTCCCTTCCCCACCTCTTTCGTCGTGAAGAAGGGGTCGAAGATCCGGCGCAGGATCTCCTCCGGAATTCCGGGGCCGGAGTCGGAAACCTCGAGATGGACCACCTCGCCGCTGCGTCGCACCCGGCAGGTGAGTTCTCCCGGGGGCCCCGCTTCCATCGCCTGGAGCGCGTTGTTGAAGAGGTTGACGAGCACCTGCTGGAGCTGGTGGAAGTCCCCCCGCACCCGGACATCGGAGCCTTTCGGGGAAATATCGGTGATGAAGCGGATGTTGTGCTTCCGGAACGCGTATTCGAAGAGCGCATGGGTCCGTTCGATCACCTCGGTGAGGGAGACGATCGTGGTCTCGGACTTGTGCTGCCGTGCGAAGAGGAGGAGGTTGTCGATGATCTTCTTGCAGCGGATCGCCCCCTCCTCGATGATCTTGAGTCCCTTCTCCTGCACGGCGGGCGTGGTGGGGATCAGTTGCGCGTAGCCCAGGATCGTGGTGAGGGGATTGTTGAGTTCGTGCGCGATCCCGGAGACGATCGTTCCGAGGGTGGAGAGCTTCTCCGACTGTTCGAGCTTGAGCCGGGCGTTCTTGAGCGCCTCGTAGTTCGCCCTCGAGGTTTCGAGCGCCTCTTCGAGGGCGCGCTCTTTGACGAGGATCAATCGCTGCACCCGGTCGAGCATCACGAAGGTGAAGAGGAAGAAGCCGAGAAAGACGGCGATCGCGATCAGGATGCCGTTTCGGTTGAGTGCGGCCAGCGTCGCTACGCTCTCCGTCACGTCCCGGGTGATCTTGAAGGTTCCGATCCGTTCCATCGGCCCCCGGTGCGCATGCGGGTGGCGGATCGGCACGTAGGTGTCGAGCATCCGCCGACCCTGTGGGGTGACCCGGACCTCGGAGTAAGGATTCCGGAGGGTTGGATAGGGATCGGAGAGGGATCCCTCCTGCGCCGCGGGGAGGGAGAAGGCGAGCCTTCCCCCTCTGTCGAAGAGACAGATCCTCTCGACCCCGAAGTTCCTTCGGCTCTCCGCGAGGAGCCGCTGAAGTCCGAAGGAAGCCGTGGTATTCGTTCCTCTCCCCTCTGGGGGGCGCGGCCGTCCGACGATGAGCCGGCAGAACTCCTCCTCGCAGATCTTCCGGTTCATGAAGTGGGCGATCCGCTCCGTTTCTCCCTCCATCGTCTCCTCGAGGACGGCCTCTGCGCGGTGGACGAGCCAGTAGATCCCCGTGCAGGAGAAGATGCTCACCGCGAAGAAGAGGAGGATGAGGTGCTTCTTGATCGACGGATATTCCCAGTAGTTCATCGTCTCTCCCCTTCCGGCGCGCCGGGTGGCGTGGGAGCGCGATCCGGAACTTGACGGATGCCGGGCGTGCTTGAATCACCGAGAGCGCGTGGAGGCAGCCGTATCCCTCCTCCTCATTGCAAAAGGCGCAAGCGGCGCCCCACGCCACCGATCCACCGGAAGATCCGCCTCGTTGCGCCGGACGAACGGTAGAGGCGCGCCAGCGTCCAAGGGGAGACCCCGAAGCGGTAGGCCACGATCACGGCATAGTTGATCATCGTCGTTCGGAACACACCGAGCCGTTCGTACCGCCGTGCCGAGGTCCATGCCGTAAAGGGAAGCAGGGTGATCCTCCCCCGCCTTCGGAGCCGATCGATGATCTCCACGTCTTCGAGGAGGGGGAGGGGGCGGTAACCGCCGATCTCGAAGAAATCTTCCCGCCGGATCACGAGTCCCTGATCCCCGTAGGGGAGGGCAAAGAGCCGGTTGCGCAGCGCCACCCCCCACGCGACGATCCGGCTCGACCAGCGCGCCGACCGGAGGCGGAAGCGGAAGGCCCCTGCAACGGCGCCCCGCATCCGTTCTTCGATCTGTGCTGGGGAGAGTGGACCCTCCGGGTAGGTATCCGCGTGGAGGAAGAGGAGCCATTCTCCGCAACTGGCCTCTGCGCCCCGGTTGAGCAGCGCGCCCCGTGGCGCCCCCGGGCGTGCGAACCGCTTCACCCGGGGATGGCGACCTGCGACTTCGAGGGTGGCATCCTCGCTCCCCCCATCGACGACGATCACCTCGGCTTCCGGCATGACCTCGGAGAGGTGGCGCAACAAACGATCGATCTCCCTTGCTTCGTTCAGAGTTGGAATGATCACGCTCCACGATCTCTTCTCTCTATCGGTCATCCTCGTTTCATCCTTGAATCGCCGGCTCGTCTCTCCTCCGGGTTCCGGGTTTCCGCCTCCCACGCTCCGCACCCGCGATCTCCTGCTTCCTCCTTTCTCTTTCCAACTCTTCCAGATTAGCGTCGCCATGAGAAGTAGCGGGTCATCCACTTTTTGAGGCGGGGGGTGAGGCGGGATCGGTTGTAGGCATCGGCGACCTGTTTGATCGCCTCGGCCTGGGTGGGGTAGGGGTGGATGACCTGTCCGATCGTGCCGAGTCCGAGGTTGCCGGCGATGGCCAGGGTGATCTCACTGATCGTCTCACCGGCGTGTCCCGCGACGATCGTGGCGCCCACGATGCGATCCTTCCCCTTTTCGACGTGGATCTTGACGAAGCCTTCCGTCTCCCCTTCGGCGATCGCCCGATCGACCTCGGAGAGTTCCCGGGTGAAGGTATCGATCCCGATGCCCCGTTCCTCTGCGTCCCGTTCGTAGAGGCCCACGTGTGCGATCTCGGGGTCGGTGTAGGTACACCAGGGAATCGTGAGGGCGCTCATCTTTTTGCGGCCGAAGAAGAGGGCGTTCTGTAGCGCGATCCGCGCCGAGGCATCGGCGGTATGGGTGAACTTGTAGCGGAGACAGACGTCGCCGGCCGCGTAGATGTTCGGGTTCGAGGTCTGGAGGTGGTCGTTCACCTTGACGCCGAACTTCTCGTAGGCCACACCTGCGGCTTCGAGATCGAGCGTTTCGATGTTGGGTGCCCGCCCGGCCCCAACGAGGATCTCATCCACGGTGATCGTGGAGGGTTCCTTCCCCCCCTCGAGGTGGAGAACCTTCTTCTCGCCCTGCCGGCTCACCCGTCCCACTCTGGCACCGAGCACGATCTCCACCCCGTCGCGCCGCAGGGCTCGTTCGACGATCGCTGCGGCATCGGGGTCTTCCCGGATCAGGATCTGGTCCATGATCTCGATCAGCGTCACCCGGCTGCCGAGGCGCCGGAAGGCCTGGGCCATCTCGCAGCCGATCGGGCCGGCGCCGAGGACGGCGAGGTGGGCGGGGCGCTCGGTGAGGGAGAAGACCGTCTCGTTCGTCAGCGCTCCCACCTCCGCCAGGCCGGGGATCGGGGGGAGGATCGCTCGCGCGCCGGTGGCGATCACGGCCTTCTTGAATCGGAGCTTCTTCCCATCGACTTCGATCGTGTTGCGGTCGAGGAAACGCGCTTCTCCGAGGAAGAGATCGACCCCGAGATCGCGGAAACGGGTCGCGGCGTCGTGCGCGCTGATCTCGGCCCGGACCCCGCGCACCCGTGCCATGACCCGGCCGAAATCGATCGTGGGAGGCGGGACTTCGATGCCGAACTCGGCGGCGCGGGCCACCTCGCGCGCGGCGCGTGCCGCGCGGATGAGCGTCTTCGAGGGGACGCACCCGACGTTCAGGCAATCCCCCCCCAGCAGATGGCGTTCGATGAGGGCGCTTTTCGCCCCCAGTCCCGCGGCGCCGGCCGCGGCGACGAGACCTGCGGCACCCCCGCCGATCGCAATGAGATTGTAGACTGGGGCGGGCTCTGGATTCCGCCAGTCCGGCGGATGGACGTTCGAGACGAGTTTCCGGTTGAATTCGTCGTCGGGAAGGAGCTTGAGCGCTTCGGGCATGATCTTCGATTCTCCTGTCGTGTGGGTGGGCATTCGCCTCGGTATGCTTCGACTCGGGTCTGGGTGGTTTCGCCATCGTTGGGGGGATTCAGGCTCCGACCTCCTCCGCGAGGGCACGACGCGCAATCCGAGTGACATAGATCGTCACCGCGACCGTAGCAGCAAGCCCCACGATCGTCAATCCCCACTGGGCGGGCGTCTTCGTCCGTGTCCCGGCGCCCAGCGTCGCCAGATCACCGGCCAGGGAACCGAGATAGACGTACATGAGCGTTCCGGGGAGCATCCCGATCCAGGAGGCGAGAAAGTAGTGGCGCAGGGAGACGCGGGTGACGCCGTAGGCGTAGTTGAGGAGGTTGAAGGGGAAGATCGGGGAGAGGCGGGTGAGGAGCACGATCTTCCACCCCTCCCGTCCGACGGCCTCATCGATCGCCTCGAACTTTTCGTTCCCCGCGATCTTTTCCGCCACCCACCCTCGGGCCAGATGCCGTCCCACGAGGAAGGCGAGGACCGCCCCGAGCGTCGAGCCGATCGAGACGTAGATCGTCCCCTTCACGACCCCGAAGACCGCCCCCGCCCCGAGGGTGAGGAGGGAGCCGGGGATGAAGCCGACCGTGGCCACGACGTAGAGCCCCATGAAGACGAGGGCACCGGTGGGTCCCAGTCCATCGATCCACTGGAGCGCCAGCCCCAGCTTCCCCTGGAGATCATAGGAACGCCCCAGGAGGAAGAGGAGCACGACCGCGATCCCGGCGAGCAGCGGTTTCACCTTTGTCGATCTCCTCGATGCTTCCGTCATCTCGTCATCCTTTCGTTGCGGGCTCGGTTTCGGGAGGGAGCGACCCCGTTGGCGGGGTCGGGTCGGGTCCCCTCCTCCCCTCAGGGGAGGAGGGGTACCCCCTCTCCAGGGGTACCCCTGCGGAGAGGACTAGCAGGAATCGGGCCATCCTGCTCGGGAGGCGGCGGCAAGCGATCGTTCCCATTTTTCGGTGTTGCAACGATCCCCCGTCCCGACCGGAGTGCAACGAATCGTTACACCATTTCGGGACAGGGATCGGGATCGGGCCACGATCCACGCCGGCATCGATCCATGTGGCCCCGCCGGCGTTCTTTCGCCCCGTGTGGGGCCACGTTCGGGCCGGTGCCTTCGATTTCAGGGTACCTCGGTTCGATGATGCCGGATCGCCCAGGTCGAGTCGATTTCGATGCGATTGCCCTGGCAGGTCCAGCCCTCGGCGTTGACATCGAGGGGTGGAGCGATTAGAATGCGTCCCAACTTCCTTTTTCCCGACAACCTCCGCGAGATGACGAACGATCTGTAAGGAGCCACGCCGGGACAGGAGGGTAGAGGAGGCGTAGATGTCCGAGAAAAGTGGGGCGGTCGTCGTTCCGATTCACCAGCGCAAGACCTTTTCCTACGAGGAGGCCTGTCGGCTCTTCCCGGTCGTGCGGCGTATCACGGAACGGGCGTACCGTGAATTCGACACGTTGGCGGCTCGACTCGTCGCGCTCCCGGAAGACGACCCCCGCCGGGAGGAAGCGATCGAGGCTTGCCAGACGGTCATCGATCGGTGGATCGAGAAGATACGCAAACTCGGTTGCGAGGTCAAGGGACTATGGCTCGTTGACTTCGACAGCGGAACGGGGTACTACTGCTGGAAGTATCCCGAACCGGAACTGAACCATTTCCATACCTACGAGGAAGGATTCCGTGGCAGGGTTCCGATCCACTGATTCGATCACCGCTCCCCTCGCCATTCGTGGCCATACGCTCCTCTGCCTGCAAGGGTTCCGGGGGCGGGGCTACGACGCCCGCTTCATCGCCGAGATGACCGCAGTCTGCCGCCATCTCGCCACCTTTCCCGATACACCCGTCCGTCTCCTTGCTGCGGCCGATCGTTTTTGTGCCGTCTGCCCGCACCGGAAGGGGGCGGGGTGTCACCTCAAAGGGGCGGATTCGGAAAGGGAAGTGGCGGCACAGGACCACCTCGTCCTCTCCCTGCTCGGCTTCGAGGTGGGGACGATCGTGACATGGCGGACGATCCTGAAGCGGATCGCAGAGCGGATCATGCCCGACCGACTCCCGTGGATCTGTGGGGCCTGTCCCTGGCTCCCCCTGGGCGACTGCCGGGAGGGGATCGAACGTCTGTGCGGGCCCAGGGGCTCCTCGGGAGTCCGGTGGGAGGGACCTCCTCGCCATACGAAGGATCGCGCGAAGCGTGTCCGGATGTTCGACGGGGAGAGGGCGCACGCGGTCTGTCATAGCAGGAAGGGAGGCGTGTGAGGACCATGCCGAAAGAACGTCTGGCGTTACCGGCGGAAACGCTCCTGGAGATCGCGCGGGAGGCGCGCATCGATGTCATCCGGATGCTTGCGGAGGCGAAATCGGGACATCCGGGAGGATCCCTCTCCGAGATGGACCTCCTCGTGGCGCTCTTCTTCCACGAGATGCGTCACGATCCCGAGCATCCCGACGATCCCGACCGCGACCGCTTCATCCTTTCCAAGGGGCACGGGGTTCCCGGCCTCTATGCCGTGCTCGCCCGGGCGGGCTATTTCCCGCGGGAGGAGCTGATGACGCTCCGAAAGACGGGCAGCCGCCTCCAGGGGCATCCGGACCGGCTGCGCTTCCCCCTCATGGAGGCCTCGACCGGCTCGCTCGGCCAGGGGCTCTCGATCGCGCAGGGGATGGCGATCGCCTCGAAGCTCTACCGCCGGGAACGCGGGCTCTCCGACGACCCCTTCCGCGTCTACTGTCTCCTCGGAGACGGCGAGATCCAGGAGGGACAGATCTGGGAAGCCGCGATGTCCGCGCCCAAGTTCGAACTCGACAACCTCACCGCGATCCTCGACTACAACAAGGGACAGATCGATGGGCATGTGAGCGAAGTGATGAACATCGAGCCGGTCGAGGCGAAGTGGGCCGCATTCGGCTGGAACGTGCTGCGCATCGACGGGCACGACATGACGGCGATCCTCTCCGCCTACCGGCTCGCGCGCCGCACGAAGGGCCGCCCCACGATCATCGTCGCGGACACGATCAAGGGCAAGGGCGTCTCCTTCATGGAGGACGTGATCGCCTGGCATGGCAAGGCCCCCTCCCCGGAAGAAGCCCAGCGCGCGATCGCCGAGCTTCGAGGGGAGCGGTAGACGCGAAGGAGAACGGAGGAATGAAAGCGACCCGACAGGCATTCGGCGAGGCCCTCGAACGGCTGGGGGAGAAATACCCCGACGTCGTCGTTCTCGACGCGGATCTGAGCGTCTCCACCCAATCGGTGAAATTCAGCCGGCGTTTCCCCGAACGTTTCTTCCAGATGGGAATCGCCGAAGGAAACATGGTCGGCACAGGGGCGGGGCTGGCCCTGGCAGGCAAAATCCCCTTCGTCTGCAGCTTCGCCTGCTTCGTGATCGGACGCTACGAGCAGATCCGGATGTCGGTCGCCTTCTCGAACGCCAATGTGAAGATCGTGGGGACCCACGCCGGCATCGGGATCGGCGAGGACGGCTACTCCCAGATGGGACTCGAGGATATCGCGCTGATGCGCCCCCTGCCGAACATGACGATCGTGCAGCCCGCCGACGCGGTTGAGACGGCGCAGGCCGTGGAGGCCGCAATCCGCCACGAGGGCCCCCTCTTCCTCCGTTTGACCCGCCAGAAGGTGCGCGACCTGCATGGGGAGGACTACACCTTCCGGCTCGGGGAGGCCGATCCCCTCCGCCAGGGGAGCGACGTGGCGATCCTGGCCACGGGGGGCGTCGTCGCCCCCGCCCTCGATGCGGCCGATCGACTGGCCGTCCGGGGGATTCAGGCCGAAGTCACGAACATCCATACGATCCAACCGATCGACCGGGCCTATCTCACCGCATGTGCCCGCCGTTTTGGCCGCATCGTCACCGTGGAGGACCACAACGTGATCGGCGGCCTTGGCAGCGCGGTCTGCGACACCCTGGCGGGGATCCACCCCGTCCCCGTGGAGCGCATCGGCGTCGAGGGGTTCGGGGAATCGGGAGACCCGGACGAACTCTACGAGAAATATGGTTTCACCGGCCAGGCGATCGCCGAGCGCGTGGAACGTTTCCTGCGGAGCAACGGATGAACCCGGAAATTTTTCGTGCCTATGACATTCGCGGCGTCGTGGATGTCGATTTCCATCCCGGCGATATCGAACGGCTCGGGCGCGCCATCGCGACGTACGCCCACGAACGGGGTTATGAGGAGATCGTCGTCGGGCGGGACAACCGGCTCAGTTCCCCCCCCCTGCGGGACGCGCTCGTCAAGGGGCTCGTTGCTTCCGGCGCGCATGTCCTCGACATCGGCATCGTGACCACCCCGATCCTCTACCATACGATCCACACCCGCTTGCCTCACCCGAGTGGCGTGATGATCACGGGGAGTCACAACCCGCCCGAGTACAACGGCTTCAAGATCTGCATCGGCAAGGCTGCGATCTTCGGAGAAGAGATCGCGCGGCTCCATCGGATGATCGAAGGGGGCGCCTTCCGGGAGGCCCAGGGGCGGGTCACGGAACTGCCGGGGATCATCGCACGCTACCAGGAGGATCTCGCCTCCCGGATCAAGCTCGATCGTCCTCTCCACATCGTCGTCGATGCGGGCAACGGCACCGCAGGCCCCGTCGCCCCTGAACTCTTCCGCCGCCTGGGGTGTACGGTCGTGGAGCGGTATTGTGAACTCGACGGCCGCTATCCGAACCACCATCCCGATCCGACCGATCCCGCCAACCTCGAGGATCTGATCGCCACCGTCCGGCGGGAGGGGGCGGACCTCGGGCTCGCCTTCGACGGCGATGCCGACCGGCTCGGCGTCATCGACGAGACGGGACGGATCCTCTGGGGGGACCAGCTCCTCGTCATCTACGGCCGGGAGGTGATCGCCAAGGGGTTTCCCAAGGTGATCTTCGAGGTGAAGTGCTCCCAGACCCTCGTGGAGGCGATCGAGGCGGCCGGGGGAGAACCGATCCTCTGGAAGACGGGTCACTCCCTCATCAAGCAGAAGATGCGGGAGACGGGCGCGGGGCTCGCCGGGGAGATGAGCGGTCACCTCTTCTTCGCCGACGAGTACTTCGGCTTCGACGACGCGATCTACGCCGCCTGCCGGCTCCTTCGGATCGTCGCCGGAAAGGGCATCCCCCTCTCGGCCCACCTGGCCGATCTCCCAAAGACCTGTACGACCCCAGAGCTGCGCATCGATTGCCCGGACGACAAGAAGTTCGCCGTGGTCGAAGCGATCGCCCGCCATTACGCGGGACGGCGGGAGACGATCACGATCGATGGGGTGCGGGCGATCTTCCCCGAGGGATGGGGTCTCGTGCGGGCCTCGAACACCCAACCCGTTCTCGTGGCCCGCTTCGAGGCCAAAAGCCCAGAGGGTCTCGAACGGATCCGGGGCGAAATGCTCGGCCTGCTCGAACGCCATCTCCGGGGGGAAGGTCTCCCCGCCCCACCGGCCGACCGGAGATGAGCCACGCCGCCGGCTCTCCAAGCGTACCACCTGGGTTCCAGCGCTACGGCGACTTCTCCCTTACCGTTCGGCGGCGAGACAGCGCAGACCGGAATCGGCACATTCCGTTTCCCCGGCCAGACAGGCCGTCGCCAGCTTCCGGCACGCCGGGGACGTGGCGGGTGCCGGCTGGTCTCGTTTCGCTTCGTCTTTGGCGGGGAGAAAGGGGAGCGCAAGGAGCGCGGCTGCGGACTTCACATTCCGGGTGAGGGAGGCTTTCCACCCGTCTGCGCGGTCTTCGTAGGTGTCGTAGATGGCCCGGGCAACACTTTTCCCGCTCTCCGCCCGCACCGTGCTGGGAAGCACGAAAAGCGCCACACCGAACGCCATGGCGGCCCAATGCAGTCTCATGATCGTCTCCAGATCATTCCGTATCGCGCGTGGAAAGCCTCTCCACGATCGACGATACCGGTTTTACAAGGCTGCCTTCCTTATCGGCGTCGTGGCTCGATTTCTTGAACGGAATTCTTCCCGATTCGTTGCGGAGAAATTTACCTCTTTTCCGGGTGCGGCCGTAAGATCGTACGTGCGGCCTCGAGTCGGGTGAGAAAGTCGGGATCGGAGGGGGCGAAACGTTCGGCTCTGGAAAGCGCGGCGGCGGCCTCCTCCTCCCTTCCCACTTCAATGAGGAGGAGGACGCGTGCAAGGAGCATCTCGGGGTTGGTGGGTTCCTCTTCGAGGCCGCGTGTCACGACGCGCAGGGCCTCCGTGGGGGCGCCCAGGCGTGAGAGCGCCAGCGCCAGGTTCTGCCAGACCCGGCCACGGGTGGGTGAGAAGCGTAACGACGCTTCGTAGAAGTGGACGGCGGCACCGGGATTCCCCGCGAGCAGCGCGGCATCCCCCCGTCTGCGGGCAAGGAGCGCGAAACGATCCGACACCGCGGTGATCAGGGGGTCTTCGTGACCGGAAGGGATCGCCACTTCCCGGAAGTTGCGGTAGATCTCCTGCTCGCGGCCGGGTGGCGGACGAATCCCCGGAAGGAGATGGACGAGACCGAAGGGGAGCGCGGCAGGATCCCCCTTCGTCGTGGCCACGGGGTAGCCGTGCGCGCGGGCATGGAGGTAGAGCCCGCTCCGCCCGTCCGGCAGAGGGGAGAATCCCCGCAGGTCGGGCGGGAGGCGACGGCGGTGCCACGCCCGATCGAGGTAGGGGCCCTCCGCAACGGTGACGTCGCTCCGAAAACGCTCCACATGGACGAGATAGCCGCAGAGCGTCGTCTCGTTGTCCCCCTCCACGATCAGCACCGTCTCCTGCGGCAGGGGGAGGAGGAGATCGAAGCCGTAGTCCCGGGGAAAGAAGGCTTCCCGAAGGAAGGACGGCGCCCGGAGAACTTGCGGGAGGAGCAGCAACATCCCGAGGAGGAGAAGAAGCAACCGGAAAAAGCCGGGACGAAGACGGGCTTCGGCCGCACGGCATCCCACATGCGCGCCGATCCCAAGGAGGAGACTCCCCGAAAGCCAGGCGGTCAGGTAGTAGCGGTGCGTCTCGAAGAGATCGTAGGCGCTCCCATGATCGGCCATGAGGAGGAAGTTCCCCCCGATCAGGGCCAGGAGCGCCAGGGCGAGGGGGAGACGACGAGAAAGGGCCTCGCCAAGCCCGACCACCACGAGCAATGCACCGAACATCCCGAATTCATCGCCGAAACCGGTGACGAAGTCGAGTGCTGCGCGCGCGAACGTCTGGACGTCCGCCACGTAGGCATTCTTCCAGTACGCCCGTCGCAGCAAGACATCGAGAAAGGCACCCCAGCTCGCCGGATCCCCGCGTCCTTGCGGAATCTGTCCGAAATGGCTCCGGATCGGCAGGTAGAGGTAGAGGGAGAAACCGAGGAGGAAAAAGGTTGTGGCAAGGACGAGCCTCCGCAGATCGATGCCCCGCCATCCCTCTCGGGCCACATGAAGGACGAGGATCGCAGGAATGGCAAGGACGACCATGAAGTGGTTCCCCATCCCCACCCCCACGAGGAAGAAGGCGAGGACAAGGGACGTCGTGGCCGCCCGCAGCGCCAGGATCGTGACGAGGAGGTTCAACGTATAGACCCGGGCGATCAGGGCCTCGTGCCAGAAACTCGGCGAAAGGGCGAAAAGGAGGGCTGCCATCCCGGCCCCGCGGCCGTAGCCGACTTTCCGGAGGAATCCCGCCAGAAGCGCGATCGTCCCCACCCCGCAGAGGGCGGAGAGGAGGTTCAAACGGAAGGCGACGTCCCCCAGGGGCAGGAACGTCGCCAGCTTCCCCACGAGCGCGTAGAGGGGATAGCCGGTAGGGTGGGCGATGTCGAGATGCCAGGCCGCCACCACCATGTCACCGCTGTCCCCGAGGTAGATCGAAGGGGCCAGCATCGCGGCATAGAGGGCGAAAAGGGCGAGAAGACGGAGGGGACTCATCGTTCCGTGCGCAGGGCCAGCAACACCACGTTTCCGCTCGAGGGGGGGGTCGGGTACTCCCGCACGAGGCGGAAGGCGTCGAGGAAACCTGGCTCGGCCCAGAGCGCGTACGACTCGATCACCCCCCGGTGGTCGATGACGTGGGTGATCCCCTTACGGCGCAGGTAGGCCAGGAGGCGTTTCTGCCGCATCGCCGCCTCGATCTCCCCGTTGACCACGCCGTCGAGGTTGACCACGGGACGGTTTCCGAGATAGCCGAAGATCCCCGCGTTGAAGG
The DNA here is from genome assembly GCA_964616915.1 of uncultured bacterium. Classification (GTDB taxonomy): domain Bacteria; phylum Myxococcota_A; class CAZTSL01; order CAZTSL01; family CAZTSL01; genus CAZTSL01. The sequence continues at coordinate 2,497 of CAZTSL010000033.1, read as the reverse complement.
CCCCGACCTTGGCATCGGGCGGGAGGAGCGTCTCCAGCTCCCGCGCCGCGGTCACGTACACGACCTGCCAGGGGTTGAACCCCTTGCGGTAGCGCTCGAGCCCCCGCTCGAGGTAGAGGGCGGGAAAGAGCGTGAAGACGATCAGGGGCAGAAAGATCGCCGAGGCCCGCCGTGACCGCACTTCGAGCAACCGAGCCACACGGTCGTAGGCGAGTCCAAGGAAGAGCGTCACGAAGAAGAGCGGCCCGAGGAAGTACCAGTACTGCCGGTGCCAGAAGTAGAGCGCGTAGAACCCGAGGGTAAGCACCACCGGCGCAACGAGGATCAGGAGGAAACGCCGCGCCAGCCCCCCCTGCTGATCGATCGGGAAACGGCGGGGGAGAGGAGGGATGAAGGTGCCGACGATCAAGCCGAGGAGAAAGATCGGAATCACCCCCCCCCCAAGCCCCAGCGTCTTGACCAGGAGCATGCTCCATCGCTCGACCTGTTCGATGAGATGACCGGGCAATGCCTCTGGGCCCGCATGGGCCAGAAAGAGCGAATGCGCCCGGAATGGAAGGATCCGTGCCGAATCCTGCACGATCGTCCCGAAATGACGCAGGTTCCACACCAGCCAGGGGGAGAGGGTCAGGAGCCCCCCCGCGACGAGGGCGGCCGCGCACGCAGAACGGACGCTGCGATGGCGGTGAAGCTCGACGAGGAGCGCAAGCCCCACGCTTCCCGCAAAGAAGACGCTGTCCGTCCGGCAGAGGCAGCAGAAGGCGAGGAGAACGCCAAGGAGCGCCGTCTCCCCCACCCGGGGCGGCCGCTCACGCCAGCGACGCAGGGTCTCGAGGACCAGCCAGGTCGTCGCGGCGATCGCAAAGACGGCCAGGGGCGCCTCCACTCCGGCCAGGGTGATCCCCACGACGAAGGGATTGAAGAGCCAGGCCATGAGCGCCAGCCCGGCGGCAGGGCGCCCCGCCGCACGCCCCACGATCGCGTAGAGCCATGCCCCGCTCCCCACCGTGGCCAGCGAGAGGATGCTCAGCGCAAGATGGAGGATGAAGACCCGATCCGCGTGGGGCAGGATCCGGAAGAGGAAGGCCAGGATCGTGAGATAGACGGGATGAAAGCCGTTCGTGGGGGTCTCGCCGTCGAAGGTCGCTCCCCGCCCCTCGGCCACGTTGCGGGCGATCTGCAAGTAGTAGAAGGCATCGTCGGCCACGGTGAGCGAAACGAGCCGTTCGACCGGCAGCCACGAAAGCGCCAGGTAGAGCGCCAGCGCCAGGAGGAGGAGGAGGTGAATGAGCCGCATCCCGTGGCCGTGCGTCTCATGCTTCCGTGACGGTGACCCGCGTCAAGAGGTCCCCCTGCTCGATCGCATGGACGACCTCCATCCCCTGCGTCACCCGCCCGAAGACGGTATGGACCCCGTCGAGATGCGGCTGGGGGGCATGCGTGATGAAGAACTGGCTCCCGTTCGTGTTCGGGCCGGCGTGCGCCATCGAGATCGCTCCTGTTTCATGACGGTGGGGGTTGTTCTTCGTCTCGCAGTCGAAGCGGTAGCCGGGACCGCCGCGCCCCGTCCCCGTGGGATCCCCTCCCTGGATCACGAAGTTTCGGATCACGCGGTGAAAGGTGGTACCGTCGTAGAAGCCCTCCCGGGAGAGGAAGACGAAGTTGTTCACCGTACGGGGCGCTTCCCGGGCGAAGAGTTCGAGTTCGATCGTTCCCTTGCTCGTCTCCATCGTCACGTGGTACGTCTTCTCGGGGTCGATCGTCATTGCTGGGGGGGCGTCCCATCGTTTGTGGGCCATCCTTGGAACTCCTTTCTCTCGCGATCCCGGTGCCCCGCGATCGGGTGAGGTGCCATCTCGAAAACTGGGGGGAGTGTAACAGGTTCGCCGCGGGTTGTCCATGGGGAGGTCGAGAACGATACGGCTCCCAAAGTCCCACTCTGGTGGCATGCGCCTGCAGCGATCTTGCCATTCGCATCCGGATCGCCTATGATGGAGACGATGGAATGATGTTGCATTCGCTCGAGAGGGCTGATGGGAAGGCTGATGGGAAGGCTGACGCTTCTCGTCTTCCTCGATCCGGGATCCGGGGAGGAGGGATTCCGAGGTCGAAGAGGACGAGGAGGTCTTCGAGTAGGGAGGAAGAACGATGAGGACGAAACGGCTGATCCGGTGCCTCTCCGTCGTTTCGATCGCAGGTTCCCTCTTTCTCCTCGCGGCGCTCCAGTGGCCGCGGGAGAGGGACCAGGACCGGGATGGGGTCCCCGATTCGGTGGACAACTGTCCGGAGGTCCGGAACCCCAGGCAACACGATACCGATCGGGACGAAATCGGGGATGCCTGCGACAACTGCCCCCTGCGGTGGAACCCGAATCAACGGGACCGGGATGGGGACGGAGAGGGGGACCGGTGCGAAAAACCGAATCCTCCGCGGATCTCCGATTTCATCGACCGCGATTTCGACCAGATTCCCGACGAGTACGACAATTGCCCCGATG
>CAZTSL010000032.1:8490-37935 GCA_964616915.1 uncultured bacterium | reverse complement strand
TGCTCCCTTCTTCCCTCGAGGATCCGTCTGCCCGAAAGGAGAGGGAGATCCTTGTCGAGGAGATCCTGGAAGATCTCATGCCACTGGACGATTCCCGCCAATCCCCCATCCCCTCTTCATGGGGCGCACCTTCTGCTCCTCTGCCACGATACCACGAAATTTCTGGAAAGACCAGATTCTGAGTTGGATGCCCAGGGAAATCGCATCAAATTTCCCGATAAGATCTGCGACCCGTAGGATCTCGAAAGCAAGGGACTTCTCACATGACAGACGCCGGTCTTTCCGGCGTCTGGTCGGTAGAATACACAGAAGTTTTCGTGTGTCTCCTTGGCATTGGCCGTGCAGATACTGCACTTCTCGGAAACTTCGAATACCGCCTGATGAGACGTCTGAGAAGGGAGACAAAGACGGCATGGGCACGTCGATATGTCGAGGATTGCGTGGTTGTCACTCCCCAGACATGGGCGAAGCTCTTTCCGAGCTACCCTCTGAAGGTGACTCGATCTTCGAGAGTGCTGGAGCAGGGTCTTGAACAATCCGCGAAATTCTGGTAGCTTTTCCCTCACCCCCCGGATGTCGTCGTCGGGGTCGCTCCAGGATGGCGCAGAGCCATCCCGATCCGCCTGGAGGGGCCGGTCAGGAGACCGCAAGACCCCGATGCCGACGCGAACCGAGTTGGAGGAGAGCAGAGGAATGCCCGAAATCCTTCGCGCGACGATTCAAGGGACCGGTTCGGCGCTCCCCCCCCGCTGCGTGACGAACGAGGAACTCGCCCCCATGCTCGGCGTCACCGCCCCCTGGATCCGCGTGCGAACCGGCGTGGAGCAACGCTACTATACCGAAGAGGGGGTCTACACCTCCGATCTTGCGCTCGAAGCCTCTCGCAAGGCACTCGAAGACGCGGGGATCGAAGCCGGCGATCTCGACCTCATCATCTTCGGGACGTTGAGCCCCGACTGCGGGATCCCGGGAAACGGCTGTTACCTTCAGGAGAAACTCGGCATCGCCGAAAGGGGGATTCCCGCCCTCGATCTGCGGCAGCAGTGCTCCGCCTTCATCTACGGCCTCGAAATCGCCCAGATGTTCATCGAGCGGGGGAAATACCGCCATATCCTCCTCGTCGGCGCGGAGATCCACTCCGCAGGGATCGATCTCACGGAACGGGGAAAGGACGTCAGCGCAATCTTCGGCGACGGAGCCGGTGCCGTCGTGATCGGGGCCCAGCGATGCGAGGACCCGATGCAGGGGATCATCTACACGGAGACCCATGCCGACGGACGCTGCGCCGAGGACCTCTGCCACAAAGCGATCGATACCTCGAGAAGGCCGATCCTCCCCTTCCACCCGAAGCGGGTCGAGGAGAACCGCAATCTCTTCCCCACCATGGATGGGAAGGTCGTCACGGTGACCGCGGTCAACACGCTGGCAGACCTGATCCCCGCAATCCTGGAGAAAAATCGCCTCACGATCGATGAGATCGACTGGATCCTCCCCCATCAGGCGAACATTCACATCAACAATTTCCTGGCCCTCAAGATGGGCATCGCCAAATCGGGCAAGGTGCTCAACAACATCGACCACGTGGGAAACACGACCGCGGCCTCCATTCCGATCCTGCTCGACGAGTACGTCAAGCGGGGGACGATCCAACGGGGAGACCTCCTCCTGTGCGTCGCCTTCGGCGCCGGCTTCACCTGGGGAGGTGCCCTGCTTCGCTATTAGCCGGCCTGGCCATGCCTCGCCGATTCGCAGCAGCCCTCCCGGATCCCTCCGCTGCCTGGGCCGTTTCCACGCTTCCCGCCACCTCACGCAGGAGAATCCCGGATGATCGATAAGGAAACGATCTTCGAGAAATTGCAGGAGATCCTACGGCAGATGCCGATGATCGATGAGAACGTTCAGATCACGCTCGATTCGACGCTCCAGGAGGATCTGGGGCTCGATTCGATCAGTGGCCTCGGGCTCCTCTTCATGGCGGAGCAGCAGTTCAACCTCAAGATCGCCGACTCGGAGGTCCCGGCCCTCAAAACGGTCCGGGAAGTCGTCGATATCATCCACAAGTACGTCAACGACCCTACCTACACCCCTCCCGCCGACCTCTGAAGCCCCATGGAAGGGAGCCCATCCAGCGGGGGAAGGGCTCGCCGGTGGGCGAGCCGGATGTGCCGACCTCTGAAGCCCCATGGAAGGGAGCCCATCCAGCGGGGGAAGGGCTCGCCGGTGGGCGAGCCGGATGTGCCGACCTCTGAAGCCAGGAAAAAGGAATCGGGCCCCTCGAAAGCGCCCCGGCAGGGCGAACCTTCGGGGCGCAAGCCTGGGGAATCCGAAACCCGGCGGTCATGCTCCGGTGGGCGGGGGTGCCTCCCCCTCAAGGGCGCTCGATCCGGACCGCTTCGAGCGTCATCGCGGCGTAACCGATGTTGTATCCGCCGGGGGTCGTCGTGGCTTCCTCGAAGCGGACCCCGCCCTGTTGCGACACGAATGCATCCGTGTTGCGGCGGGTGACCCGTCCGCGGGGAGAAGAGGCAAAGATCGTGACGCGAGCGCTCCCCTCCTCCTGCGCAAGCGTGCCGGCCTGGCAGGAAGGAACGAGCCGGATCGCTGCCTCCTCGGAGAGATCCTCGGCATTCAACCGGATCACGATCCGGACCGTTTCGTTTGGATCCTCGATGTCGCGGGCGATGCAGGAAAGCTCCACCCCGTCGAGTTCGGCCTCCCCCGTGGCCTCATCGATGCGGTAGAGCGGCGCCACGAAGGCCGAGGCGTAGATGCTGTCGAGCACGATCGTCTCCCGGCCACTCGAAACCGTTCCGCTACAGTTGCCCACCGGATGAAGGGGATCGTACTCGACCGGCTCGACGACCACTGGTGCGGTAAAGACGATCTCCGCATAGCCGTCCGGTCTGGCCCCGGGCCTCGAAACCCCCAGAAGGAGCAGGGAAAGGGAAAGGAGGGTCGCATACCTCTTCATCGTCGTCTCCTCGCTGTCGTTGGGATCGACGCGGATGCGCCGATGCGTCTCACTTTCCCCGATCTCCTCTGCAACGCGGGTGCCTGAAATTCAACGCATTGAAATCAAAGAGGATTTCTCGGATTCTCCCTCGGAGAGCCCTCCGGCGAACGGACGCGCGGGTTCGATTCCCGGTCTGCTCCTTCCCCCTGCCGCTGCCCGAGCAGGATCTCACGGCTCCCGGCGCCACAGTTCATCAAGAGATCGACGACCGAAAGGTAGGGGAGGAAGGGACCGAATCGTTGCGGATAGACGGGATGGCGGTAGTCCTGGAACAGGATGCGAAAGCCCGCGGCTTCGATGCGGGCGGCATCGTAGATCGTCCTTCCCCGGGCCCCGGAGAGAAACGTGTCCGCACCGAACGTATCGAGGAGGAAAATCACCCGCTCCGTGGCATCCCGCCGGGAGAGGGGGGCGCTCCGATACCGCGCCTCCAGACCGAGCGCCCCCCCACGCAAGAGCGGCGTCGTGATCCCGAGAAAGCGGCAACATTCCTCGATGAAGCGGATCGAGAGGGGGGCGAGGAACGGTTCACGATCGAGGAGGATCGGCGCGAGCCACGGGGCGACTCGATCGAAACCCGGCGCCCTCCGATAGGCATGCTCGATCGTTCGCCAATGACGACGGCGCCATGGCTGGGTGTCGTCGATCCGAATATCGGAGATCGGAACCTTCGGGCTCCCGTGAACCGGTACGGTCAGCCAGGTGACCCCCCCCGCCGTCTTGATCCGGTTGCGGTTGCGCCAGCTATGGCGGGAATAGGGGAGATCGTCGGCAAGGAGGAAAAGGTCGCTCTGCGCGATCTGGTCGAAGAAACCGAGCCAGGGGAGATAACCGGGTTGCAGCGCACCCAGGATTCGAGACTTCCGGAAGGGCACCATCGGCAGGAAGGAAAGGATCAGGGGAGGGTGAAGATCAGCTCGTTGTGCGTCGCATGGGTCACCAGACGCCGATCGTCGCGGAAAGCGAAATGATCGTAGGAAAATGGCGCATCCCCGAAGGCGGAGACCCGAAGACGCCAACGGTAGTCCGTCCCGGAGCTGAGGCCTTCGGGCACCTCCCCCTCGATCTCCCCCGGCTGCGGAAGACGGGGGAGGGTGAAGGAACGAAGATCCGCGGGCATCACGAGTTCCCACAATGGCAGATCATCACTGCGGGTCCGGATCGTCGCATGCGCCACGACCGGTACCGGGCTTGGCGGAGAGATCTCGGTGTTCTCGACGCTCTCGTAGTGGAAACGCCCCCCCTCGAAACGCATCCCCTCGATCACCTTGAGGAAGGTATCGAGACGAACCTGGGCATCGCGCCCTGGGAGGTCTCTTTGCAACATCGTCACGACCGGAAAGGAACGGGTGAAATCGCTGGCCGAGGCCACGACGCCGTAATGCAGCCCCGCAAAGGTGCCACTCGCCGCGGGCGTGGCAAGCGTGGCCATGCCCTCCCCCCCGCTGAAGGCGGCCACGTCGGTGGGATAGTAGGCATCCCCCTGCGGCGTATGCATCAGCGGCTCCACGTAGACCTGAAGCTCCTGCGGGGCATTGGCGACCTCGACACGCAGGGTGGGGGAGATCGCAGTCCCTACATCGACGTTCACGCCGGAGAGATCGTCCACGACGGAGACGCCGCGCCGGATGCCGGCGTTCACCGGCGTAAAGGCATTGAGGATCGCATTGATCAGCTCGATCGGATCCGCCGTATCGAGGATGTCGGCAACGTCGAGCACCCGGAAGGGACCCGACATCACGGCGATCTCGGTCTCCCCCGCCGGAAGCCGCAACCGGTAGGGAACGTTCCAGCTACACCCGAGATAACTCTGCGGCGGAATCACGATGTTGCCCGGTAGCGCGGTCTCCGTGCGGCCAGGACAGGGGAAGGGCACGACGACGTCCTGATTGGGCGCAAAGAAGGTGAAGGAGGAAAACCCCATGACGTCATCGATGGAGAGGCGCTGGGTCACGAGCCCCACGTAAAGGTCGGCAGGGGTGTCGGGATCCCGGTAACCGGAGAGACTCCCCGCGACATCGAACCGTTCCGGCACCGCCTCGGGGGAGAGGGGGAGCACGACGTGGTCCGCGCCGACCGAAAAGAGGGTCCCGATCTGAAACCCCGGTGCCCATGCCGTGACCGTGGTCTTGCCGGAAAGGGCGTCGGCGGTGAAGAGGATCCTGCCCTCTTCGTCCGTGAAGCCGATGTTTCCGGAGAAGGGACTCCCGGGCGCGTCGCCGATCATGACGAAGGCTTCCTCGATACCAAAGCCATTGCGCCGGTCGAGGACCGTGACGGAGATCCGCCCGTCCAGGGGGCAGCCCCCCATTCCTCCCGTGGGGTCGGCCGGCGCCGTCGAGGTGATCTCCGGGGCGGGCTCGATCCGAACCGGTGCTTCGCCCGGTTTGGCGACCTCGACATCGAGCCGGGCGGTAAAGGGGCCTTCCGCCGCCTGGAGAACCCGGGAGTAGGTTCCGTCGCCATGGTCCGCCACCTCACCGAGCATCGTTCCCGCATCCGTTTCGATCGAGACGACGAGACCGGGGGGGAAGAGCGCCCCCCGTGCATCGCGAGGGATCACGGTCACCGTCGTCGTGGCGCTGCCGTCGTGGACGAGACAGGAGGGATCGAAGGTGACACTGCTCTGTGCAACGTCAATCTCGGCCGCATCGAGGGGAAGGACCTCGATCGTGAAGCGCTGCGTCACCGTTCCGAAGGGATTCTCCGCCGCGATCTCGACGGAGAACGCCCCCCCCTCTGCCGGGATCCAGGTCACCTCCCGGGTCTGCGGATCGAGTTGGAGCCCCACGGGGGGATCGAGGAGGGAAAGCGTGATCGGCTCTGCCCCGCTCACCTCCACCCGATAGGTGTATCGCCCCCCCACGATCGCAGCCGTGGGCGCCGTGGAGAGAAACTCGGGCCCCTCCCCTACGGCGAGAGTGAAGCGCTGAACGTCCTCTCCGACCTCGTTGGTCACGGCAAGACGCACCTCGTGTTCGCCGGCATCCTCGGCCGTGGGGGTCCACGAGATCGCTCCCCCCGCGGGATCGATCGTCATCCCTTCCGGCCCGGCGTCGAGACGCCAGGTCAAGGGGGGAAGCCCCGTGGCCCGGGGGAGATATTCGTAGGGGCGCCCGATCGCCGCGCCGGTGACCGGCGTCGAGACGATATGGGGCGCGGCCTCCACGACGCAAAGGTCGAACGCCTGCGTGTCGCTCCCCCCCTCGTTCGCCGCCTCGATGCAGAGCGCAAAGCAGCTTCCGAGCGTCTCGGGGGGCGGTGTCCAGGTGACACGCCCCTCCTGGGGCGCAATCGTCATCCCCTCGGGAACGTCGCCACAGAAGGCCCACGTCACCGGAGTCGAACTCCGCACCTCCGGGAGATACTCGTAGGGGAAGCCGGGATAGGCCTCCCCCGGCGGCGTGGAGAGAATCTCGGGCGGTTCCACGGCACTCTGCGCCGTCCCCCCCGTATCACTCGAAACCGCAGTCGTTCCACTCCCTCCGGAGAGGACCGTACTCCCCCCACTCACCGTGGTCTGCCCGCTTGTCGGAGCCTCGGAGGAGATTCCCGCAGTCTGCGTCGAGGAGAGGGACGACGTCGTGGACGTCCGGGTCGTCGCACTCCCTCTCGTATCCTCCCCCCCCCCGCAACCCCAGGCGAGGAAGAGGGCAAAGAGGATCGAGGAAAGAGGGGAAAACGGTCTTCGGGGAAGAAGATGGACGAATTGCCTCATGCGTGTCCTCCTTGGCGCCGGAAACGGGCGCCCAGGCCGTCACGGAACGCCCCAGCAAGGAATGCCATCTCGGGTGGGGAGAATCCTTCCCGATCCCCCGATGGGGAGGAGCATCGCCTTCTTCCACCACCCTTTCGATCCGAGAAAAAATCGTGTCATGGGAAGGGGACTTTGTCAAGCCGATGGAGGGGCATCGGAGATCGCATCGCAATCGACTCGACTTGGGCGATCCGATATCATCCAACTGGGGTATATCCAACCGGGGTATCCTGAATGCCAGGGCGCCGGCCCGCACCTGGCCCTCACACGTGGCGAAAGAACACCGGTGGGGCCACCTTCCTCCTCGTGACCGCCGATGGCCGTAAATCAGGGAGAGGCTGTGGCGCGTTTGTCATGGCTCGGTCTCGTCTCCCCTCCTACCGAGTTTCAGGACGATCTGTGGCTGCGCGGGTCCTCGGGGAGGCGGGGGGGGAGAGAGGCGGCCGGCCAGAAGGATGAGGAGAGCGGGGGTGAGGAGGAGAACGCCAAGAACGATCCGCATCCAGAGAAACGTCCCCTCCGGATCGGGATCGAGGTGGAGGAAGACGGGATCGTGCACGCTCGACACCCCCCGTTTCGACGCCCCCCGTTGGACGCCGAAACGGTAGCGGGAGATCTGCACCCCTCGCACCGTATAGCCGGTGATCGTCTCCCCCCCCTGCCAATTTTCCCGGCAGCGCGCCGGTCGGTGTTCGAGGTGGAGACTCGGCAGGAAGAGCCACCGATCGGGGGGGAAGCGCAGGCATACCGCCCAGAATCTCACCGGTTCCTCCCGCCGCCAATCCTCCGGGACGATCGGCACGGCCTCCACGATCGTCCGCTCCCCCGGAATCGCCTGGGAGACCACGAGATCCATGCGCAATACCCCATGGCGGAAGGTGAAGACCACGGGGGGGATCTCCCGCAAACGTCTCTCTGTCACAGGATCGTGAAATGCGGCGAAGTCGTAGCTCACCCTCTGAAGGGGCGTATAGGCGCGGATCTCCTGGAAGAGGGGCCCCGACAGGGAGGCGAGGAAGATCGCCACCGGCAAGACGAGGTGCTCGATCGGCGAGACCCGAAGACGCAGTGTGAGGAGGATCCGCAGGCAACCCATCCACCCGAAGAGGGGAAGGATGTAGAAGACCGGTTGCGGCGGGGAGAGGATCCCTACGGCCATGGCCAGGAGGGCGAAGGCATAGGTGTAGAGGAGGAGGAGACGCCGGAAACTCAAGGCTACCCTCCCTGCGCCGGGACGAACTGACGCTCGATCAGCCGGCGGTAGAGCCCGCCGGCGGCCAGAAGGGCCGTGTGCGTCCCCTGCTCCACGATCTCCCCCCCCTCGACGACGACGACGAGATCCGCGTCTCGTACCGTGGAGAGACGATGGGCGATCACGAGCGTGGTGCGCCCCCGCATCACGCGATCGAGGGCTTCCTTCACGAGGAACTCGCTCTCCGCATCGAGCGCGCTCGTGGCCTCGTCGAGGATGAGGATCCGGGGGTTGCGAAGGATGGCCCGGGCGATCGCGATGCGTTGCCGCTGCCCCCCGGAAAGCTGGATCCCGCGTTCCCCCACGAGGGTGGCGTAGCCTTCGGGGAGTCTGGCGATGAACGCCTCCGCATTGGCGGTGCGGGCCGCGGTCTCGATCTCCGCCTGGGTGGCATGGGGCGCCCCGTAGGCGATGTTCTCGGCGATCGAGGTGGAGAAGAGAACCGGTTCCTGGGCCACGATCCCGATCTGCTGCCTCAGCCAGGTGGCATCGAGACGCTTGAGGTCCTTGCCGTCGAGACGGATCACCCCGGCGTCGGGATCGTAGAAGCGGGGGATGAGGGCGGCGATCGTCGATTTCCCCCCTCCCGAGGGTCCGACGAGCGCAACGATCCGTCCCGCTTCGAGGGTGAGATCGACCCCCTCGAGCACCGGAACGTTCGGCCGGCTGGGATAGGCAAAGGAGACACGCTCGAAGGTCACCTCCCCGCGCACCTGCGGCAGCGTCTCCCCTTCCCCGAGGGGGATCGACGGACGCTGGTCGATCAACCGAAAGACGTGCTCCGCCGCACCGGTGGCCCGCATGAAGTCGGTCCAGAGCCCCACGAGCATCCCGAAGGAGCCGGCCACGATCAGCATATAGAGCACGAAGGAGGTGAGCGCGCCGATGCTCATCGTTCCCGTGGCCACCAATCGTCCGCCATACCACAAAACCAGGGAGATCGCGCCATATCCGGCGCATGAACTCGCGCCCATCAGGATCCCCGTGGCCAGGGAACGCCGACGCGCCAGCGCGAAGGCTTCGAAAACGGCCCTCGTGTAGCGCGCGATCTCGTGTGCCTCGCGGGAAAACGCACGAACCGTGCGAATCCCGGAGATCGCCTCCTCGGCGATCTGGCTCGAGCGCGCCAGCACGTCCTGGACCCGCTTCGAGAGTTTCCGGATCCGCCGTCCAAAGAGGATCACCCCTACCGTGAGGAAGGGGACGACCGACATCATCACGAGCGTCAGACGGGGCGAGGTATAGAAGAGGAGGACGAGCCCCCCCAGGGTGAGCGCACCGAAACGAAGCGCCATCGAGATGTTCACGCTCACCGTGTTCTGAAGGACCGCCGTGTCGGAGGCGAGCCGGTTGATCAATTCCCCGGTCCGCTGGCCGTCGAAGAAGGCGATGTCCTGGATCATGATCCGGGAGAAGAGGTCACGCCGCAGGCGGGTGACGATCCGCTCCCCCGCCACGGTGAAGAGGTAGGAGCGCAGCGCCACCGCCACGCTCTGCACGAGGAAGATCCCCACCATGAGGAGCGCGATCCGGTCGAGATCCTCGATGCGCCCCCCGGCAAGAACCCCATCGATGATCCAGCGGATCGCCTGGGGATAGACGAGCGTGGTCCCGGAACCGATCACGAGGAAGAACGTCGCTACGGCGAGGGTCTTGAGTTCGGGTCGTGCCAGTGCCAGGAGACGCCGCAAGGGTGCCTCGATCGCTCCTTCTTCCTTTCGATGCGCTCCCCTGCCGCCGAAGAGGGACTGCAAGGGTCTCTTCGTCCGTTTCAAAGTTTCTCCATCTCCGTGACGACCTCGACCTCCTCCACGAGCCGGAGGAACTCCTCGTCGAGGGCCTTCAGCTCATAGGCCCACATCATCGTGGTTTCCTCGAGATCCCGGTCGATCGTGACCGCATCGACGGCCTCTTCCTGCTCGCTGGCCGCCCAGTAGTCGTCGAGGGGGCGCACCCGCCGGATATCCTCGATGGCCAGCGTCAGGAGCCAACGTTCCTTGAGGCGTTCGGCCTTTTCGATCCAGTCGTGCCATTCCCCGCGGAAGCGTTTCGGGGCGCTTTCGACCATTTTTCGCCCCCGGAGGATGTGGCGGTCGAGCATCCCGATGTTGAACTCCCGCCCCCGTTGCATCTCCTGGAGGAAGGGGAGGAGACCGTTCTTCCAGCGCTGGAGGTCGAGCCTGGCGTCGAGGAGATCGAGCCGTTGCCGCTGGGCCTCCAGGGTTTCGAGAGTCATGGCCAGGGCGCGCATCGTCCGCCTCAGGTGCTCCGTGGGTCGTCCTCCCTGCCGGGCACGCCGTTCGAGCGCTTCGATCTGGCGGTAACGGCGGCGCAGGCGACGCCCCAGGGCATGGATCGTGGCCAGGCGGCGGTCGAGCAACGCCTTCTGCCGCCGCAGGTGACGGGAGAGGGCGCGGGTACGCCAGTAGATGCTCCATCGTCCCACCACCGAACCGATACACCACCCGAAGAGGAAGGTGCCGGCCAGGCGAATCGGAATCCAGGGGTTGAAGCGCCGGAGGAAGCGTTCGAGCTTCCCCGCCCCATCGCTGGGAATCCTGGCTTCCTCTACCCCCTCCCCCTCGATCTCCTCGGCGGAGACGGGAACGATTTCCATCGGTGGCGTCCCATCGTTTCCCATCGGCGGCGTCTCGTCGTTCATCGCCATATCCGCTTCGACCAGCTATCCTCGGAGAATCCGCATCACCCCTACGGATCAGGAGTGTAACACGCGAAAGGGGGAAGGGCAATGCGGGGATCCGGTGAAAATCCGGAGGGCGCAAGCACGCCGTCTCCCTCCTGCCCCCGCCGGCAGCCGGTTTCATGGTCTGAAGTCAACCCGCGCTCACGCCTGCCGCACGGCCTCACGGTCCCTTCGTGGCACTTGCCTGCGGCCCCTCGAGAGCGGGGGGGTGGATTCGGAGGTCCCGGCATCCTTGACACCTTTCGTTCCGGGAGTAACCTCTTTGCGGCAACGGCTCCCCTGTGTCCCTGTCCCTGGGAACGCGCTGCTGCTCCGGACATGGAGTTCGGCGCAACCACGAGGAGGAAACGGAAGATGAGCGACTGGAAGCAAGCACCAAGGATCGAGAAGGATTCGATGGGAGAGATGACGGTACCGGCCGGCGCCTACTACGGGGCGCAGACACAGCGGGCGGTGGAGAATTTCCCGATCAGCTCGCTGCGCTTCTCGCGCCCCTTCATCGAACAACTCGGCCGCATCAAGAAGCATGCCGCCATCGTGAACCACGCGCTCGGCCTCCTCGATGCCGAACGTGCCCGGGCGATCGAGCAGGCGGCCCAGGAAGTCATCGATGGGAAACTCGACGCGCACTTCGTCGTCGATATCTTCCAGACCGGCTCGGGAACCTCCACGAACATGAACGCCAACGAGGTGATCGCCAACCGGGCGATCGAAATCCTCGGCGGTGAAGTCGGTTCCCGATCGCCGGTCCATCCGAACGACCACGTGAACATGGGGCAATCGAGCAACGACGTCATCCCCTCGGCGATCCGGATGGCCGCCCTTGCCCTCGTCGAGCGGGAACTCCTCCCCGCACTCCGGGAACTCCACGAGGCCCTTTCGGAGAAAGCCCGCGTCTTCGACGACGTGATCAAGATCGGGCGCACCCATCTCCAGGATGCGACCCCCCTTCGTCTCGGCCAGGAGTTCGGCGGGTACGCGCGCCAGGTCGCCCTCTCGATCGAGCGGATCTCCGCCGTGAAGCGTTCGCTGGCCGAACTCCCGCTGGGAGGGACCGCGGTGGGCACGGGGCTCAATGCTCACCCCGAGTTCGCACGCCGGGTGATCGCCGGCATGGCCGAGGAAACGAACCTCCCCTTCGTGGAGGCGGAGAACCACTTCGAGGCGCAAGGGGCAGCGGACGCCCTCGTCGAGGCGGGCGCCGCGCTCAAGACCGCCGCCGTGAGCCTCATCAAGATCGGAAACGACATCCGCTTCCTCGCCTCCGGTCCGCGGTGCGGCATCGGCGAACTCAAGATGCCGGCCGTGCAGCCGGGATCCTCGATCATGCCGGGGAAGGTCAACCCCGTGATCGTCGAATCGCTCATCATGGCCTGTGCGCACGTGATCGGCGCGGACGCCACGCTCACCCTCTCGGGGCAGCTCGGCTACTTCGAACTCAACCTCATGCTCCCGGTCATGGCCTACAACCTTCACACCAGCATCGAGATCCTGGCCGCTTCGGCCCGGAATTTCTCCCGCAAATGCGTCGTCGGTCTCGAAGCGGACCGGAAGCGCTGCGCCGAACTCGTGGAGCAGAGCCTGGCGCTCGTCACGCCCCTTGCGCCCGTGATCGGCTACGATGCGGCCGCCGAGATCGCCAAGGAATCGTACCGCACGGGGAAAACCGTCCGGGAACTCGTGCGGGAACGGAAGATCCTGCCGGAGGCGGAACTCGAAGAGATCCTCGACCTTCGGCCGATGACCGAGCCGGGGATCCACAAGAAGCGGAAGTAGCACATCGTCCCCTTCCCTCCCCGCCGAAAGCCGCAGGATCGCGTGGTAGCTCGGGTGGGAGGGGGCGATCCCCCTCCCCATCCCCGCACGATCCGGGAGGGACGCTTCGGGATCTCCTCCTCAGGACACAAAGGTCGCACGCCAACGCCGAAACGAACGGAAACGCCGAAGCTGCACGAAGGGGAGGAGCAAGAGGAAGAGGAGGGGCGGCAGCGTCCCCCGCCGTGCGGGAAGAACGCTACAACGCCCCCCCGTATCGTTGCTCTCGTCGTTGGGGACCGTCTCGCAGGTCTGAAATCCGCTGGCCACGCAGGTATAGGCCCGGTCCACATGGATGAAGCCACCGGTGGCCACCCGCCCGTCGAGGGAGGAATCGGTCGTCACCGTCTCGGTGAGCGCCCTTTTCAACTCCGCGGCCGAGAGGCTCGGAAAAGCGGAGAGGAGCAAGGCCGCCGATCCGGTGACGTGCGGGGTGGCCTGGGAGGTCCCGCTCAGCTCGCTGTAACCGTCCTGATGGTTCATGCTGTAGATCCCCACACCCGGCGCCGCGACATCGACCGAGGTCGCACCGTAGTTCGAGAAACCCGCCAGGTTTCCGTTGAAATCGACGGCAGCCACGGCCAGGATGTTCTCGACGTCGTAGGAGGAGGGGTAATGGGGACGGGCGTCGTTGTCGAGGCCGTCGTTCCCCGCAGCGGCCACGAAGAGGATGTCGGCGTCGGCAGCCCGGGCGATCGCATCCTTGAGGGCATCGGAGTAGGCCCCCCCACCCCAGCTCGCGTTGATGAGGCGCGCGCCGTTGTCGATCGCATAATCGATCGCCTCGATGGCGTTGGCCGTGGTCCCCGAGCCTTGGGAAGATCCGAGGAAGGCCAGACGCATGATCTTCACGTTCCAGACGACCCCGGCCACCCCGATGCCGTTGTTCCCCTGGGCGCCGATCGTACCGGCTACATGGGTGCCGTGAAGATCGTCGGCCCGGTTGAAGATGTCGTTCGTATCGCGCAGGAAGTTCCAGCCGTACACGTCATCGACGTATCCGTTGCCGTCGTCGTCGCGGCCGTTGAGATCGGCTTCGTCGAGTTTTCCGTTGCCATTGAGATCCTCCGCGGCGTTCACCCACTGGTTCGTGCCGACGTCCTCATGATCGGGATCACCGCCCGTATCGACCACGGCCACGACGAGGTTCTGGTTTCCAGTCTGACGCGACCAGGCATCGACCGCGCCGATCATCGTCATCGCATCCACGAGGTTCTCGTTGAAATCGGGATTCCCCTGGGGGTCGAACTCGTTCGGCTCGGTGTCGGGGAAGAGGAGGTGGTTCGGTTCCGCGTAGCGTACCGTCGCTTCCTCGCGTAACTTTGCAATGAGGTCGAGCGTCTCCTCCGCGGTCACCTTCCCCGAGGCCTTCTTCATCGTGAGGAGGAAGGTCTTTTCCTTGAAGCGCCGGGAGATCTCCAGGGGATACTTCTCCACGATCGGTTCGATCGAAGCCTTCGGGAGGAGTCGCAGGAGAATCTCCCCCGCCACGAAGGGCTCTGCGTGGGTCCGGGCCGCCAGAAGGGGCCTCGAAGGGAACGTGACGAGAAGGAGGAAGAGAGGGAGATAGGTCTTCATGGATGTCCTTTCTGGATCGATGAATGAACTCAAAGTCGGGATCGACCCATAGGGCCGGGGTCTTCTGCAATTCCGAGTTGGCTACGAAAGAGATCGTAGAGATCGTAGAGATCGTAGAGAAGGATAGAGTACGGTAAAGGTAGAGAAGATGTCAAGAAGGATGCCCAGGGCAACCAGGCCGATCGCATCCTGATCGACTCGATTTGGGCGCTCCGGCATCATCCAACCGAGGTATCTCTTCAATCTTGCCATTCCGCAATTTTTGTGTAGAATGAAAGGAGGATGATGAATGAACACTCATTCATTCTCGTGACCGCTCGAGGCTCCCGTTGCATGAGGCTCGAAGGAGACTACGCGCAAGGGCAGGCCGTACTCCTGCAAGAGAGGGGAGAGGGGCAGGCCCAGGAAAGGAGACGAGATGCCTGAGTTGATTCTGGACGATCGCGACATGGCGTTCGTGCTGTTCGAGCAGTTGAAGATCCACGAGCGGCTTGGCCGTCTGGCCAGGTACAAGGATTACAGCCGGGAGGACTACGAACAGATTTTGCGGGAGGGGGGGAGATTCGCCCGCGAGGTGCTGGCGCCGATCAACGAGCCGAGCGACCGGGAGGGGTGCCGCTACGAGAATGGGAAGGTCTACACGCCCACGCACTTCAAGGAGACGTTCCATCAGTTCGCCGAGGGGGGGTGGATCGCGATCTCGGACGATCCCGAGTTCGGGGGGATGGCGCTCCCCGTTTCGATCGCGGTGGCGGCCACGGAGATGTTCATCGCGGCCTGTCCCTCCTTTGCGATGTATACGGGCCTGGCACACGGCGTGGCCCGGGTGATCGTCAACTTCGGGACGGAGGAGCAGCGAAGTCTCTATGTCCCGCGCCTCTTCTCCGGGCAATGGAGTGGGACGATGTGTCTCACCGAGCCGCAGGCGGGGAGCTACGTCGGGGATACGAAGACGATGGCGGTCCGTGAGGGGGACCACTACAAGATCAAGGGGACGAAGATCTTCATCTCCTGTGGCGAGCACGACATGACGGAGAACATCGTCCATCTCGTGCTGGCGCGCACGCCGGGGGCACCGCCCGGGACGAAGGGGATCAGCCTCTTCCTCGTCCCGAAGTACCGCGTCAACCCCGATGGGACGCTCGGGGAACCCAACGACGTCTTCTGTTCCGGCATCGAGGAGAAGATGGGGATTCACGGGTCTGCGACCTGTACCCTCAACTTCGGCGACAACGATCGGTGCTACGGCTACCTCATCGGGCAAGAGCAGCATGGGATCGCCTACATGTTCCAGCTCATGAACGAGGCGCGCCTCTCGGTCGGCATCCAGGGGTTGAGCATCGGCGGGGTGGCCTACCGCTATGCGCTCAAGTATGCCAAGGAGCGGATCCAGGGGGTCTCCGTCGAGCAGTGGAAGAATCCGGAGGCGCCGCGTGTGGCGATCATCGAGCATCCCGACGTGCGGCGGATGCTGATGATGATGAAGGCCTACATCGATGGGATGCGGGCCCTCCTCTTCAAGGTGGGATACTGGGCCGATCTTGCCCATTACAGCGAAGACGACACCGAACGGGAGACATGTCAGGACCTCGTCGATCTCCTCACCCCGGTCTGCAAGGCCTACGCCACGGACTGGGGCTACGAGGTGACGACGCTGGCGGTTCAGGTTCACGGCGGCTACGGGTACATCCGGGAATACGGCGTGGAGCAGTGCGTGCGTGACCTCAAGATCGGCTCGATCTACGAGGGGACCAACGGCATCCAGGCCCTCGATCTGCTCGGCCGCAAGCTCTCCCTCAAGGGGGGGATGCTCTTCATGCGCTACATGCAGCTCCTCAACACCTTCGTGGAGGAGAACGAGCAGAAGGTCGATACGGAGATCCGCCCCATCATGGAGACCTTCGTGCAGGCCAAGGACGCGCTGGCCGGGGTCACGATGTTCCTCGGCGAACTCGGCATGAAGAACGAGTGGAAGTATCCGACGCTCTGCGCGACGCCCTATCTGCACCTCTTCGGCGACGTGACGCTCGGCTATCTCCTCCTCGAGCAGGCGCTCATCGCCAAGGAACGTCTGGCCGATTCCTCCCTCTCCAAGGCAGAACGGACCTTCTACGACAACAAGGTCAAGACCGCCAAGTTCTTCACCCACCAGATCATGCCGCGGGTGCATAGCTGGATCTCGGCGATCCAGAGCAAGGATCAGAGTGCGCTCGAGGTCGATTTCTCCGACTGAGTCTCCTCTTTCCCGCCGGCAGTTCCCCTCCCTCCTTGCCGCCCCCCTCCCCACTCCTTTCGGCGAACCCATCGTTCGAGGCGGATCATGACGATGCTCTCCCTGTGCGCCGATGACCAACGCGTGCTGATTTTTGATCGGTGCTGATTTTCGATCGGTGATTTTTTTGCATCTTTCCTCCCCTCCCCTTTCCTTCCGGGCCTCCATTCCATGGGGATACAACGCTCTTTCTCCCGGGATCGCCGGCGCACAGGAGCCTTGGGGGGGTGACATTTGCCAGGGAGAATGCGTTGGTATATGATTTGCGTAAAGCGAGGGGTGTTCATGGAGAGGGCTTGTTCGCCAAGGTTCAGGAGGTGATTTCAGGAACGGTCGGTCTTCAAAACGTTAGGTAGAGCCCTTCCTCCAGACGAAAGCATTCGATCCTGGATTTTCCGGTGCGGATTTTCCGCACCGGATCCGGGAATTTTCCGGACCTCAGAACATCGCCATCGCTGCCACGCGTAGGTTCCAGATCAGATCTCTCCTTCCCCGAGCCGTACGTGGCAAGCGAGTTCGATCCCCCCTCGGTTCTTCCATCCATCGTCATCCGTCCATCGTGAAGAGAGGCGCCCATGAAACGATCCAACCTTTTCCGAGGTATTCCGCTCCTCCTTTGGCTCATCCTTTTGCTCTTCCTTTCCGTCGGTGGGGGGCGGCCTTTCGGGCCGAAGAGTGCCTTTCGTCCCGACGAGGTCGTCGTCCGTTTCCGTTCGCCGCGGAGTCCGGAGAACGAGGAGATCCGCCGGCGCTATCACCTCGAGAGACTGCGGGTGATCCCCCGCCTCGGGGCAGAACGGCTCGCGACGCCCCCCGGCACGGAGATCCCTGCGCTCTGCAAACGGCTTTCCAGCGAAGGGGCGGTTGTGTACGCGGAACCGAACTATATCTATCATGCGGAGAAAACGCCCAACGATCCCCTCTACCCGAAGAAGGACGACCTTCCCCAGATGGAGGTGGACCGCGCCTGGAACCTCACCACGGGGAGCCGGGACGTCATCGTGGGGGTGCTCGACCAGGGGGTCACGGAGAGCCATCCCGATCTGGCGGCGAACATGTGGGTGAACCGGGGGGAGATCGCAGGCAACGGCCGGGACGACGACCGCAACGGCTACGTCGATGACCTCCACGGCTGGGATTTCGTCGATGAGAACGCCGAGGAACACGTCACCGCCCATGGCACCCACGTCGCCGGGATCATCGGCGCGGTGGGCAACAACCACGAAGGGCTCGTGGGGGTCAACTGGCGCGTCTCCCTCATGTGGCTCCGCTTTCTCGACAGCCAGGGCGCCGGCACGATGACCGACGCGGCCGAGGCGATCGTCTATGCCGTGGAGAACGGGGCCAGGATCATCAATGGAAGCTGGGGGGGGATCGACTTCTCCCAGACGCTCTACGATGCGATCGCCTTCGCCGGCGACGCGGGGGTGCTCTACGTCGCCTCCGCCGGAAACGACGGCGAAAACGGGGATGATCACCCCCACTACCCCTCGGGCTACGACCTCGACAACATCATCGCCGTGGCCTCGGTCGATGGGCGCGACCGCCTCGCCTCGAGTTCGAACTACGGATGCCGGAGCGTCGATGTGGCCGCCCCGGGCGTCGAGATCTACAGCACGGTCCTCGACAACGACTATGCGCAGGATTCGGGGACCTCGATGGCGGCGCCGCAGGTGGCGGGCGTGGCGGCACTCCTCCTCTCCGCCCGTCCCGACCTCGACGTGCAGGATCTCAAGGATGCGATCATGACGACGGTCGATCCGATCGACGAACTCGAGTTTCGCGTCGCCGCGGGCGGGCGGGTCAACGCCTACAGGGCACTCCAATGGGACGGCACCCCCTTTACCCCCCCCGATTGTTCCCAGGCGCCCGGGCCGATCGTGTGCGGGATGCCGGGAGCCGGCCGGATGCGGCGCCTCTTCTACGTCCCTGCCATCCTCCTCGTGGGGGTGATCTGGTTCACGCGGGCACGACGTACCCGCAAGGCACTGAAATCTCTCGCCAAGGAGGAGAATGACGATGCTTGACGTTCGCCGTGGCTACAAACGCTTCGGGATGCTCCTTCTCCTCGTTGCTTCCACTCTTTTGCTCTCGATGCGACACGAACGTCGAGATCCCACCACGATCCGGGAACTCCTCGTGGGCCTCTCCCCATCCGTTCCGATCGAAAGGGCAGCGGAGTTCCTCGATCCCTTCGATCTCGAGGTGCTCCGGCCGATCCCCCAGATCGGCGTGCTTCACGTACGGATTCGAAGCGGCTCCCCACTCGCTGTCGCCGAACGCCTCCAACGGCTCCCCGAGGTTCGCTACGCGGTCCTCAACGCGCCGCTGCACCCCGCCTATGTCCCGAACGACGAACTCTACCGGGAGGAGTACCACCATCGCGTGATCGAGACGCCGGTGGCCTGGGACACGACCACGGGGGATCGTGATGTCGTCGTTGCCGTCCTCGACAGCGGCATCGACGGCAACCATGAGGATCTACGCGGCCAGTTCTGGACGAATCCGGGGGAAATCGCGGGAAACGGCCGCGACGACGACGGCAACGGGTACGTCGATGACGTGGCGGGCTGGGATTTCGTGAGCAACGACGGGGATCCCTTCGGGATGGACCTGCACGGCACCTTTTCCGCCGGGGGGATCGGAGCCGTGGGGGACAACCGCAAGGGGATCGCCGGGATGGCATGGAAGATCTCGCTCATGCCCCTGAAGATCTACAACGAGGGGGGCTCCGGCTTCCTCGACCAGGCGGTGCGCGCAATCCTCTACGCCGCGGAGAATGGCGCGGACGTGATCAATTGCAGCTGGGAGTTCTCCTCGGCCTATCCCCCCCTCGAAGACGCCGTGGCCTTCGCCGACGACCGGGGCGCGCTCGTCGTGGCCGCCGCGGGAAACGAGGGCTACGACATCGATGTCTGCGAGCGATATCCGGCCAGCCTCCCGCTCCCGAACGTCGTGGCCGTGGCCGCGACCGAGGAGGACGACACCCTCTCCGACTTCTCGAACTACGGGTTCCACTCCGTCCACGTCGCGGCGCCCGGCCGCTGGATTCTGAGCACCGTGCCGGGGGACGGCTATGAGAAGCACTCCGGGACTTCGATCTCGGCCCCCCTCGTCTCGGGTCTCGCCGCTTTGATCCTGGCCGTGCGTCCGACCCTCTCCCACCACGAGGTCAAATCGATCCTGATGAGCACGGTGACGAAGACCGCCGAACTCGAAGCGAAGACGATCTCGGGGGGACGGATCGACGCGGCCCGTGCGATCGAGAAGGCCCTCGACCCCGGGATGCTGGTGAGTCCACCGATGGTCCACCTCGAAGTGCACGACGAGATCCGTCTCGAAGCCTCCCGGGGGCTCTCCCCCTATACCTTCACCTCCTCCGACACCGGTGTGGCCCAGGTGAACGCCAACGGCACCGTCCGGGCCACGGGCAACGGTCATGCGGTCGTCACGGTGACCGACCGGCGGGGCACCGAGGTCGAGGTTCCCGTAGAGGTCGCGGATTCCGCCCGGACCTGTGAACCGACCGGCTGCGGTGCTTCCAGATCCCGCTTCCCGTAGGTTTCTCGTTCAGATCATGACGGCCCCGCAGGAGATGTCGATCCCCTGGCCGGTGATGCCGGAGGCGGCTTCGGAGCAGAGGAAGAGGGCATAGCGGGCGATCTCCTCGGGGGTGAGGAAGCGCTGGATCGGGAGGGCGGCGATCGCCTTTTTCCGGGCCACTTCGGGTGAGACACCCAGTTCCTCGGCAAGCCGCTGGATGCCGATGTCGGCCATCTCCGTCTCCACCCAGCCGGGGCAGAGCGCATTGACCGTGATCCCCCGCGGCGCCAGTTCGAGCGCGTGCGTCCGCGTGAGCCCGAGGAGGCCATGCTTGCTCGCGCAGTAGGCGGCATAACCGGGAACGGCGAAACGGCCGAGGACGGAGGAGATGTTGAGGATTCGCCCCCCCGCCGGCATCCGGGGGGCGACCGCTCTCGTGAGGAGATAGGGACCGGTCAGGTTCGTCTCGATGATCTCGTGCCAGCGTTCGTCGCAGGCCTCGGTGTCGTCATCGAGGCGCGTGATTCCCGAGATACCGGCGTTGTTGACGAGGATCTCCACCGGACCGAAGCGATCCTCCACCTGGCGCACGCCTTGCGCCACGGAGGCCTTCCGCGTCACATCGACCATGAGGGGGAGGGCAGTCCCTCCCTTTTCCTCGATCTGTCGGGCCACGTCATCGACCTTTCGGCGGGTGCGCCCACAGAGCGCGACACGGGCCCCTTCCGCGCCGAAGGCTCGGGCGATCGCAGCGCCGATGCCACTGCCCCCTCCAGAAACGAGGACGATTCGTCCCTCGAATTGCGCCATACCGATTTCCCTTCGAGTTAGAGTTTCACCTCCGTTGCGGAGATGAGGGTGGGAAGTTCGAGGATCTGGTCGATCAGATTGGGGGGGAGGGGATTGTCGATATGGATCACCGCCAGGGCCTCCCCCCCCACACGGTCACGGCCGAGCTGGAAGCCTGCGATGTTGACCTCGTTCTTGCCCAGGAGCGTGCCGATGGCCCCGATGACGCCGGGCACGTCCCGGTTTCGGGTGATCAACATCGTCCCCTCCACTGCGGTCTCCACCCGGAAGTCGCCGATCCGGATGATCCGGGGCTCGACTCCCTCGAAGACGGTGCCTGCGATCTCGGTCACCTCGCAGGGGGCATCGATCCTCGCGGCGATCTCGCTCTGGTAATCGCCGGGGCGATGTTGTCGGATCTCTCGTACTGCGATTCCCCGTTCCCGGGCGATCCAGGGAGCGTTGACGAAGTTGACCCCCTCGTCCATCGGTTGCATGAACCCCTTGAGGAAGGCGCAGGTCAACGGTGCGAGATCGTGTTGGAGGATTTCACCCGCGTAGGTGATCGTGATCTCCGGGGGGATTCTTTGGCAGAACTGCATGAGGAAGGAGCCCATCTTCCCGGCGAGTTTGAGCCAGGGGGCGAGGCGGTTGCGCTCGATTGCGCTCACCGCCGGCACGTTGACCGCGTTTTCGATCGTCCCTTCGAGGAGGAAGGCCCGGATCGTCCGGGCGACCGAGAGCGCCACCTGGTCCTGTGCCTCCGCTGTGGAGGCCCCCAGGTGGGGGGTTGCGATCACCGCTTCCCGCTCGAGGAGGGAATACCCCGGCGGTGGGGGCTCCACTTCGAATACGTCGAGGGCCGCACCGCTGACGATCCCCGCGTCGATCGCCGAAAGGAGGGCTGCCTCGTCGATGAGTCCCCCGCGGGCGCAGTTGACGATCTTGACCCCCCGCTTCATCCGCTCGAAGGCCTTCCGGTCGAGGATGTGACGGGTCTGGTCGTTGAGCGGCGTATGGAGCGTGATGAAATCGGCACGCCGCAGGAGGTCGTCGAACGCCACGGCTTCCACGCCCAGCTTCTTGCTCACCTCCGGGGAGAGGTAGGGATCGTGGGCGATGACCCGCATACCGAGCCCTTTCGCGCGATCGGCGACGATTTTCCCGATGTTGCCGAGGCCGATGATCCCGAGGGTTTTCTGGAAGATTTCGGTGCCAAGGAAGCGTTTCTTCTCCCACTTCCCTCCCTTCATCGAGGCCGTGGCCTGGGGGATCTTCCGGCAGAGGGACAGGAGGAGGGCGATCGCGTGCTCTGCGGTCGTAACGGTGTTTCCTCCAGGGGCGTTGACGACGATCACGCCCCGCTTCGTCGCGGCTTCGACATCGATGTTGTCCACGCCGGTGCCGGCCCGTCCGATGATCCGCAAGCGCCGGGCATGGGCGAGGAGTCCGGCATCGACACGCGTGGCACTGCGGACGATCAGGGCATCGTAGTCGCCGATGATCGAAGCGAGTTCCGTCCCCGAGCGTCCCGTCTCGAGATCGACTTCGATCCCGGGGGTCTGGCGCAGGAGGGCGAGGCCCTTTTCGGAGAGCGGATCACTGACGAGCACGCGGTGACGCATCGGATCCCCTTCACGAGGTGAGGCCGGCAAGCGCCTCCTCGAAGATCTCGACCGCCTGGTCGATCTCCTCCCGGGTGACGATCAGGGGGGGAGAGAAACGAACCGTGTTCTCTCCGCAACCCAGAAGGAGGAGGCCCCGCTGGAAGGCCGCCATGACGACGTCGTTGCGCAGTCTGGAGGCCCGGGTTCGCGATTCCCGATCCGTGACGAGTTCCGCGCCGACCATGAGGCCCCTGCCCCGAACCTGGCCGATGACGGGATGGCGCGCCTGGAGCGCGCCGAGGCGTTCCATCAGGTGCGCGCCCATCTCGGCGGCATTTTCGATGAGGCCCGATTCGAGGAGTTCGATCGTGGCGAGCGCGGCGGCGCAGGAGACCGGGTTCCCGCCAAAAGTGCTCGCGTGGGCGCCGGGTTCCCAGGCCATGACTTCCTTTCGGGCGATCACCGCCCCGAGCGGCATCCCGGAGGCGATCCCCTTGGCGGTCAGGAGGATGTCGGGCTGAAAGCCGAAGTGCTCCGAGGCGAACATCTTCCCGGTGCGTCCCATCCCACTCTGCACCTCGTCGGCGATGAGGAGGATGCCATGTTTCCGCGCGATTCCGGTCAGCTTTTCGAGAAAGCCGGCAGGAGGAACGACATAGCCCCCTTCCCCCTGGATCGGTTCCACGATGATCGCGGCGACCTCTTCGGGGGGAAGGGTATGCTTGAAGAGGGTCTCCTCGATGAAATCGGCACATTCGATCGCGCACGTCTCCGGCCGCCGGTTGACCGGACAACGGTAACAATAGGCATAGGGGGCATGGAAGGTCCCGGGGAGGAGGGGAAGGAAGCGGTTGCGCTGCACCGTCTTGCTCGCGGTCAGCGAGAGGGCGCCGAGCGTGCGCCCGTGAAAGGCGCCGTAGAATCCGATGATCGCCTTGCGTCCCGTATGGTAGCGGGCGAGTTTGATCCCCGCCTCCACCGCCTCGGTGCCGGAGTTGCAGAAGAAGACCCGCTTCTCGCTCTCCCCGGGCGCGATGCGGGCGAGTTTCTCGGCCAGGAGCGCCTGCGGGGCATAGTAGAAATCGGTCCCCGACATATGGATCAGCCGGGAGGCCTGCTCCGTGATCGCGGCGACGACCTTGGGGTGACAGTGTCCCGTGGCCGTCACAGCGATCCCCGCTGCGAAATCGAGAAAACGGTTGCCGTCGGGATCTTCGATCACCATCCCCTCCGCCCGTTCTACCACGAGGGGATAATCCCGCGTGTAGGAGGGGGAGACGTAGCGCCGGTCGATCTCGAGGATCCGTTTCGCCTTGGGGCCGGGGAGTTCGGTGACGATACGGGGACACGCTCGGGCCATCTCTTTCCTCCTTTTCCCGACGGGACAGTGGTACGATGCCGTTTCCACCGAGGTCTGCGGCAATATACCGGCTCGGAGAGAGAAAATCAAGTCCCGCCGTGCTCCTGCCGCTCGGAGGGACGGATGGGGCATCCCTTCGTCACGGTGCCCGCTCTGCAGGATCCCCATATCGCCGTGAAGGTGTCCCGGAGCGCCATGGTGAGTATCCCTTCGCTCTACAGGCGCCCTCCTCCGAGGGCTCGCATTTGCGGGAGGATGCATCCCCTTCAGGATCGATCCGCTCCCTGCTCGATTCGGGGATCGGGGGGGGCGTGCGAGGCGGAGAACTCGGTGCGCAGCGCCTCGGCGAGCCGGTCGTAGTGCGCGGGCACGTTGTAGAGCTGCGCGGAGATCCGAAGGAGGCGCTTCGGAGGCGCAGGCCACGGGATCACCGGCACCTCGATCCGGTAGCGGGTAAAGAGGGTCTCGTGGAGCGGATCGGTATAGAGGGGCGAAGGGGGGAGGGCGGAATCCCCGTCGGGAAGGGGAAGGGCGGCCAACGAACCGATCATCTCCGCAGGAGCCGGCTCCGGGATCGAGAGGACCTCACAGATCTTCCGGCGCCCCAGGAGCACGAGCGTGCGGTTTCGGGCGCGCAACTCCGCCCATCCCCCGGGAAGGATCGATCCCATGAAACGGATCGCCTCCGGGACGCTGAGCCAGGCCGTGGGATCGTGGGTACCGGTCCAGTCGAACTCGAGGTGAAAGCGGGATCGGGAGGCGGCCGGAACGTTCGCCCCGTGGCTGATCGCCAGGGGGCGGATCCCTCCCTGCCGGTCACGGCGAACGTAGAGGAGCGCCGCACCCTTGGGCGCGCAGATCCACTTGTGGCAATTCCCCGCGTAGTAGGCCGCGCCGAGTCCTTCGAGATCGAGGGGGAGCATCCCGGGGCCGTGCGCGCCATCGACGAGCGTGTCGATGCCCCGCTGATCGAGTTCGCGCACGATCCGCTCGATCGGAAAGATGAGTCCCGTCTGGCTCGTGACGTGATCGACGAGCGCCAGGCGGGTGCGAGGAGTCACCCGTTCGAGAATCGCCTCCACGACCCGTTCGGGGCGGTCGATCGGAAAGGGGATCTCCACCGGCACGACCCGGGCGCCTGCACGCTGCGCCACGAAATCGAGGGCGTTTCGCGAGGCATTGTACTCATGATTCGTGACGAGGAGTTCGTCCCCCTCTGCCAGGGAGAGGGAACGGAGCACCGCATTGATCCCGTAGGTCGCGTTCGGCACGAAGACGAGGTCCCGCGGATTCGCCCCGACGAAAGCGGCCAGGACCTCCCGGGCCTCATCGAGCCGCCGTTCGAACGCACGGACGAAGAAGGTGACCGGCTCCCGCTCCAGCCGTTGCCGAAGGTCCTGTTGAAAGGCGAGCACGGCCTTGGGACAGGCGCCGAAAGAGCCGTGGTTCAGGAAGGTGATCCTGGGCGCAAGGAGCCAATACTCGGCCCAGTCCGGTTCGTGCGCGGGAAAGTCGCTCATGGGATGCCTCTTCGATCGGGGGGAAACCGCAGGAAATGCTGAAAACCGACGTTACGCTCCGGTCAGGGTAATCATCGAGGGGGGGGATTGTCAATGATATCGGCCTGCCAGGCCGGCAGACGATCACCGGCGGTGGCCGTGGCGGCGACCTTTCGCGGGACGAAACGTGATGTGGAGCCATGACTCCGATATTCCCGTTTCCTTCTTGCCAGGAAATCCTCCGGGAAACCCGTTGCGCATCTCGGGCCTGGGTCGATGTGGGGGAGAAACTTTACAATTCCATTGCAATCTGTTAGAAAACATTCAAACCGTGGCGGGTCAGGGAGGAAGGCAAAACGATGGGAAGACGAGTACTCGTGACCGGTTCGGAAGGTTTCATCGGAAGCCATCTCGTGGAACGTCTCCTTTCGGAAGGTTACCAGGTCCGGGCATTCGTGCTCTACAATTCGTTCAATTCGATGGGGTGGCTCGATACACTGCCCCGGGCGGTCCGGTCGGAGATCGAATTCTTCACCGGCGATGTACGGGATCCCAACGGGGTGCGGGTGGCGATGAAGGGGTGCGACGTCGTCTTTCATCTCGCGGCGCTGATCGGCATCCCCTACAGCTATCACTCGCCGGACAGTTACATCGACACGAACATCAAGGGGACGCTCAACGTACTGCAGGCAGCGCGAATGCTCGAGGTGGAACGTCTCCTCGTGACCTCCACCTCGGAGGTCTACGGTACGGCGCGCTACGTGCCGATCGACGAGGCGCATCCCTTTCAGGGGCAATCCCCCTACAGCGCCTCGAAGATCGGGGCGGACCGCCTGGCGGAGTCGTTTCATCGCTCCTTTGGAACCCCCGTGACGATCGTGCGTCCCTTCAACACCTATGGTCCCCGGCAGTCGGCGCGTGCGGTGATCCCGACGATCATCACCCAACTCCTCCATGGCGAGCGGCAAATCCGGCTCGGCGACCTGCGTCCCACCCGCGACCTCCTCTTCGTGCGCGACACGGTGGAAGGGTTCCTGGCGATCGCACGGTCGCAGGAGACGATCGGAGAAGAGATCAACATCGCCACAGGGACAGAGATCTCGATCGGAGCCCTGGCCCGCAAGCTGATCGCCATGATCCTCCCCGAAGCCGAGATCGTGGAGGAGGAAGCACGCCGGCGCCCCGCGGGGAGCGAGGTGATGCGGCTGCTCGGTTCCAACGCCAGAATCCAGCGCCTGACCGGGTGGGTGCCCCGATATACGCTCGACGAGGGACTCGATGAAACGATCGCCTGGTTCCGCCGGGAGGAGAACCTCCAGCGCTACAAGCACGACATCTACAACATCTGAGGCCCAGGGAATGAAACCCGATCTCGATGCCTTCTGTATCGCCCCGACTCGAAGCATCCGGGAAGCGATCGCGCAGATCGACCGGCATGGGCATGGGATCGTCTTCATCGTCGGGGAGGGGCGCCGGCTCATCGGCACGGTGACCGACGGGGACATCCGTCGGGCGATCCTGGCCGGAATCGACCTCGATGCCCCCGTCTCGACGCTCCTCGGGCTCCGCCCCTCCGAACGGTACGCGACCCCGGTCTCGGCGCCGGTCGGAACCCCGCCGGCCGACCTCCTTCACCTGATGAACGAGTTCGCCGTGCGCCAGATTCCTCTCCTCGACGAATCGGGGGCCATCGTCGACGTGGCGCTCTTGAGCGAACTGGCACGGGAATACGAGGCCCCGATCGCGGCGGTCGTCATGGCAGGAGGATTCGGGACGCGGCTGCGCCCCTTGACCGAGACGCTGCCCAAACCGATGCTCCCCGTCGGAGACCGCCCGATTCTCGAATGGACGATCGAACAGCTCAAGAATGCGGGAATCTGCCGGGTGAACGTCACCACCCACTACAAGAAGGAGCGGATCATCGAACACTTCGGAAACGGGGAGGACTTCGGGGTCGATATCCGCTACGTGGCCGAGGATCAACCCCTCGGCACGGCCGGAGCGCTGAGCCTTCTCGAACGTTCGAAGGAACCCCTCCTCGTGATCAACGGGGATATCCTCACTCACGTCGATTTTCGCGCGATGCACGATTTTCACCGCGAGCACGAGGCGGACATGACCGTGGCCGTGCGCCCCCACGAGTACCGCATCCCCTACGGCGTCGTGGAGACGCGGGGGGTCGAGATCGCGGCGATCCGGGAGAAACCGGTGATCCGCCATTTCATCAGCGCCGGGATCTACCTCCTCTCCCCTTCGGTCCATTCCTACATCCCCAACGGCGAACGCTACGACATGCCCGAACTGATCGAAACGCTGATCCGGTCGGGGAAACGGGTCGTGGGCTTCCCGATCCGGGAGTACTGGATCGATATCGGCCGGATCGACGACTACGAACGGGCGAACGAAGATATGGAGAGGAGGAAGGGCCGATGAGCCGCAAGCCCCCCGTGCTTCCCTCCTTCGAACCGGGCGTTCCGGCCGCGGAGGGCTTCATCCCGCTCTCGATCCCGAAACTCGCCGGCAACGAGTGGCGCTACGTCCGGGAGTGTCTCGACACGAACTGGGTCTCCTCGGTCGGCGCCTTCGTGGAGCGTTTCGAGCGGGAGGTCGCGGCCCGGGTCGGGGCCCGATTCGGCGTTGCGACCGCAAGCGGCACCGCGGCCCTCCATATCTCCCTCTTGTTGTCCGGTGTTGGTCCCGGCGACGAGGTGATCCTCCCCACGCTCACCTTCATCGCGCCGGCCAATGCGATCCGTTACGTGGGGGCCATTCCCCTCCTGCTCGACGTCGATCCCGCGACCTGGCAGCTCGATCCGAGGAAGACGCTCGACTTCCTCGAAAAGGGATGCATCTGGGAGGAGGGACGCCTCGTCAACCGGGCGACCGGCCGCCGGGTGCGCGCGATCATGCCCGTCCATATCCTGGGGCATCCCGTCGATCTCGACCCGATCCTCGAAACCGCCCGCAAGTTCGGCCTGGCCGTGATCGAGGACGCAACCGAAAGCCTCGGTGCCCGCTACAAGGACCGGCATGTCGGCAACCTGGGCGACATCGGCTGTTTCAGCTTCAACGGCAACAAGATCATCACCTCGGGCGGGGGGGGGATGATCGTCACGAACGACGAAGCCGCAGCCAGGCGAGCGCGTTACCTCACGACCCAGGCCAAGGACGACCCGATCGAGTACGTCCATGGGGAACTCGGCTACAACTACCGCCTCACGAACCTCCAGGCCGCCCTCGGGGTGGCCCAGTTGGAGCAGCTCACCGACTTCATCGCGGACAAGCGCCGAATCGCACAGCGTTACCGGGAGATGCTCTCTTCCCTCCCGGGGATCTCGATGCCCGAGGAGGCCCCCTGGGCAACGAGCACCTGCTGGCTGAGCACGATCTCCATCGATGCCGGAATGTTCGGAAGCGACAGCCGAACCCTCTTGCGGCGGCTCCTCGACCGGAAGATCCAGTGCCGTCCCCTCTGGCAACCGATGCATCGCTCCCCCGTCCATGCGGATGCCTTTGCCTACCGCATCGAACACGCGGATCGGATCCATCGGGACGCGTTGAGCCTCCCCTGCTCCGCAGGGATGACCCGGGAAGAACAGGATCGCGTCATCGAAGCGATCAGAGATGCTGCACCCCGATGAGCAGAGGAGATGCCGCTGCGCTGGCGCTCCTCCCCTGGAACCGATCGAAGAAAGACAGGTGATCTCATGGATTTTCCCCCGATCGACCCTTTCGAATCGGATCCTTCCGCCGAGCATTCCGTGGTCAAAGATCCCGTCTGCGGCATGACCGTCGATCCGGAGCGTTCCCCCCACCATCTCCGATGGGAGGGGAAGACGTTCCATTTCTGCGGGAAGAAGTGTCTCGAAACATTCGAACGGACGCCGGCGAGATTCCTGGCGGAGGGAGAAACTTCCTCCCCCCCCGCCGCAACGGAACCCGCCGAATCCATCGAGGATTTCGGGGAGATGACGACCTCCCGCGATCCGGTCTGCGGGCGGGCGGTGACCTCGAGCACCACCCAGTTCCGGCTCAATATCGAGGGACAGTCCTTCTACTTCTGCTCCGCCCATTGTCGGGATCGGTTCGAGGAGGCCCGAGCCCGCTTCCTCCAGGAGGCGGAGGAGGAAGATGAGGAAGATGAAGCAGCCATCGAGACGGCCAGGGACCCGGTCTGCGGCATGCCGGTCGTGATCGAAGGCGCACGCTACCGCCACGAGCATGGGGGGGAGACCTTCTACTTCTGCTGCCAGGGC
>CAZTSL010000032.1:0-8390 GCA_964616915.1 uncultured bacterium | reverse complement strand
TGCCAGGGCTGCCTCGACAAGTTCCGCGCCCACCCCGAGCAATTCCTGGAGAAGGAGCAGAAGGCAGCAGGGACGGCCAGGGATCCCGTTTGCGGCATGACCGTCACGATCGAGGACGCACGCTACCGCCACGAGCATGGGGGGGAGACCTTCTACTTCTGCTGCCAGGGCTGCCTCGACAAGTTCCGCGCCCACCCCGAGCAATTCCTGGAGAAGGGGGTGAAGGAAACCCCGGCGCCGGTTCCGGCGGCTCGCTACGTATGCCCGATGTGCCCGGAGGTCTCCGAAGCGGAACCCGTTCCTTGCCCGAAGTGCGGGATGGCGCTCGAAGCCGACCAGGCTGCCCCATGGGGGAAGACGGAGTACGTCTGTCCGATGGACCCGGAGGTCGTGTCGAACGAGCCGGGAGCCTGCCCGAAGTGCGGAATGGCGCTCGAAGCGCGTTTCGTGGCGGCCGAGGAGACGGAGAACCCGGAGCTGACCGATATGAAGCGGCGTTTCGTGGTTTCCCTCCTCTTTACGATTCCGGTCGTGGCACTCGCCATGATTCCGCAGGTTTCGGAGGGGGTGGAGGCATTCTTCAAGGGACTCCAGGAGGGGGGGAGCGGGCTTTCCCGTTTCGTGCCGGGGTATCCCCTCGAATGGATCGAATTGATCCTGGCAACACCCGTGGTCGTATGGGGGGGATTTCCCTTCTTCGTTCGTGCGGTCCGGTCGTTTCGGGGGATGAACCTCAACATGTTCACGCTGATCGGGATCGGGACGGCGACCGCCTATCTCTTCAGTGCGGCGGGGGTCCTCTTCCCCGAACGCTTCCCCCCCTCTTTCCTGCAGGATGGGAAGGTTCCGGTCTACTTCGAATCGGCGGCCGTGATCATCACCCTCGTCCTCCTGGGACAGGTGCTGGAGCTTCGGGCGCGTGCCCGCACGAGTGGCGCGATCCGGGCACTGCTCGGGCTTGCCCCGAAGACCGCCCTCCTCATCCGGGAGGATGGGACGGAGGAGGTCGTCAACCTCGATCGCGTGACCGTGGGGGATCTCCTGCGCGTGCGGCCGGGGCAGAAGGTTCCGGTCGATGGCGTCGTGGTGGAGGGAACGAGCCACGTCGATGAGTCGATGATCACGGGGGAAGCAGAACCGGTGGCGAAGAAGCCGGGGGATCGGGTGACCGGAGCCACCGTGAACACGACGGGAAGCTTCGTGATGCGCGCGGAGCGGGTGGGACAGGAGACCCTGCTCGCCCAGATCGTCCGGATGGTCGCGGAGGCGCAACGGAGTCGCGCGCCGGTGCAACGTCTGGCCGACCGCGTTTCGGCCTGGTTCGTCCCCTCCGTCGTCCTCGTCGCGGTGGTGAGCTTTCTCCTCTGGGCCTTCTTCGGACCAGACCCGAGGATGGCCAACGCCATCGTCCACGCCGTCTCCGTCCTCATCATCGCCTGCCCCTGCGCGCTCGGTCTGGCCACCCCGATGTCGATCATGGTCGCCACGGGACGAGGGGCCCGCGCCGGAATTCTGGTCAAGAACGCCGAGGCGATCGAGGTGATGGAGAAGGTCGATACGCTCGTGCTCGACAAGACGGGAACGATCACGGAGGGGAAACCCCGCGTGACCGGAATCGCCGCGGCCGACGGGTTCGACGAGACCGAAATGCTCCGCCTGGCCGCCTCCCTCGAACAGGCGAGCGAGCACCCGATCGGCGCCGCGATCGTTGCGGAGGCAAAGAGGCGTGGTCTTCCCCTCGTGCGGCCGGAGAAGTTCCGCTCCAAGACGGGGGCGGGGATCTCCGGCACCGTGGAGGAGTCGCTCGTGGCACTCGGGAATCGAAAGTTCCTCGAGAAGTTCGAGTTCGCCCCCGGCACCCTCCAGATCACCCCGAAAGCGGAGACGGAGGTGGGAGAGACGACGATCTACGCCGTGATCGATGGCGAATTCGCAGGCGCCTTCTCGATCGCGGATCCGATCAAGCCCTCCGCTCCGGCGGCGATCGCCGCGCTGCGGCAGGATGGGTTGCGGATCGTGATGCTCACCGGCGACAACCACAGGAGCGCACGGGTCGTTGCGGAAAGACTCGGCCTCGACGACTTCCACGCCGAGGTCTTTCCCGAGGAGAAGGCGGCGATCGTCACCCGTCTGCAACGGGAGGGGCACCGGATCGCGATGGCGGGGGATGGGATCAACGACGCCCCCGCGCTGGCAAGCGCCGATGTAGGGATCGCGATGGGCACGGGCACCGACGTGGCGATCGAGAGCGCCTCGATCACGCTCCTCAAGGGGGATCTCGAGGGGATCGTGCGGGCACGGCGTCTGAGTCGGGCAACGATGCGCAACATCCGGCAGAACCTCTTCTTCGCCTTCATTTACAACGCGATCGGCATTCCGATCGCCGGCGGGGCGCTCCATCCGCTCCTCGTGGGTCTCTTCCCGACGATCGCCGGGAAGGTGCCCTTCGGTCTCTCCCCGATGATGGCGAGCGCGGCGATGACCTTCAGTTCCCTCTCCGTGATCTCGAATGCGCTTCGGCTCCGGAAGGTGGCGCTCTGAGTGATGACCTCATCCCTCTTTTCCCAGGACTCGAAGAAGCGTCTGATCCTTCTCGGGCTTCTCATCGTGGGGATCGCCACGGCGCACTATTTCACGAGTGTGGCCCTTCACTACTACCACAACATCTACCGCCGCCTCTTCTACCTTCCGATCATCTTCGGGGCCTTCTGGTTCGGCCGGCGGGGGGGGCTGGGGGTGGCCTTCGTCACGAGTCTCGTCTATCTGCCGCATGTCCTCATCCAGTGGCAGGCCAGGCCGACGCAAAACCTCGACCAGTTCCTGGAGATGTTGATGTTCCATGTCGTCGGCGGCCTGACCGGCATGCTCGTGGAGCAGGTGGAACACCGCCAGGCGCAACTCGTGGAGACGAACCGGCGTCTGGAAGCGGCCAACGCGGAGATCCGGGCTTCCTACGAGGCGCTCAAACGCCAGTCCGAGGCGCTCCTTCAGGCGGAGGAGGCCCTGATGCGCAAGAACCGTCTCGCCTCGCTCGGGGAACTCCTGGCGAACATGGCCCACGAGCTTCGCACCCCCCTTGGCTCGATCAAGGGGGTCGCCGAGATCTTCCGGGACAAGCTGCCGGAGGACGACAAGCTCCACGAACTCTCGAAGATCCTCGTCCTGCAGGTGGACCGGTTGAACCACGTGGTGGAGAATTTGCTGCAGTTCGTGCGTAGCGGTCCGAAGACCCAGGGGGGGAGGGCCCAGGTGGGAAAGATCGTCACGGATGTCCTCGATCTCTCCTACCAGCGTGCGGAAGCGGGCCGGATCGAGATCGTCACCACGATGCCTCCGGAACTCCCCTCCGTGGCGATCGACCCCGAGCCGTTGCAACAGGTGCTGCTCAACCTCGTCGTCAACGCGATCCAGGCGATGCCGGAGGGGGGACGGCTCGAAATCCTCGCCCGGGACAGGGGCGACGACGTGGAGATCTCGGTCTCCGATACCGGCTGCGGCATCCCCCCCGAGGTGCGGGAGAAGATCTTCGACCCCTTCTTCACGACGAAGGCGGGGGGCACGGGGCTCGGTCTTTCGATCTGCGAGCGGATCGTCTCCGGTTTCGGTGGCCTCCTCACCGTCACGAGCGAGGTGGGAGAGGGAACCACCTTCACGGTCGCACTCCCGAAAAGGGAGGGATCGTGACGGTTCCAGAGATCCTGATCCGGGAACGACGAAAGGAGTCGTGAGGCGTATAAGGAGAATTTTCCGCCTCCCGACGAAGGGGTGGCGCATCTCCACCGGAATGGTTGGAATGCGCCAGGAGGAGATCGGCGCCTCTGCGTGTCTTCTCAGAGATGCTCTCTCTTTCTGGCCCTCTCGATCGGCGTTTTCCTCTGGCATCTTCTTTGCAGTTTTCCCCGGGACGAGGTCATCTTCTCTCCTCGAGGAGGGAAGGTGCCGACGGCTCCGCTCCGAAGACGACCAAAAACGCGTCGAAAGGGGGCTCCTCCCCTTGACGGATGAGAAGGTAGCCATGAAGAACGACCGGATTTTCCCTTGGATCTGCTTGCTGGGGCTTTCGCTCTGGCTTGCCGCACCCTCCCGATGTTTTCCCTCCCTCTACGAAGTGCCGGAGGAGAATCCCTTTCTTCACCCTTACCTCGGCACCGGCCACGCCATGGTCCACGCGAACTCCTCGAACAGCGACTTCACGATGAATACCGTGGGGGATGCTTTCGAGCGGCGATGGAGGGCGCTCGGCTGCATGAGCATTCCGACTTCCGCTTCGATCGCCCCCGACGGCACCGTCTGGACGACGACGGGGCAGGTGGATGCCTATCCGAACCCCGAGGATGGGTGTGTCTCCCGTTTGCGTCCAGAGGACCGGGAGCGCTATCTCTCCCTCCCCCCCGGTCACCACGTCTGGAGACTCGACCCCGAGACGGGAGAGCGTCTCTTCTCCTCCGGTCTCGTCGATGCGGGTGCGGCCTTCTCCTCGCCTGTGATCGACCGGGAGGGCAACGTCTATGTCGCCGACTTCGATACGCTCTTCAAGTTCGATGCCTCGGGGAACCTCCTCTGGGAACACGGCATCGATCATCCGATCATCACGAACAACCTCCTCCTCTCCGGCGATGTCATCGGGATCGACATCTGGGGCTTCGCCTTCGTCCTCGACCGGGAGACGGGCGTAGAGATCGATCGGATCCGTCTTGCCGGCACTGCCGATCTCGAACCTCACCTCTTCTGTGATCCGGAGACGCGGGAGAACGAGACCTTCGATCCCTGGTTCATCGATGAGGCGATCTTCTGCTACGTCTCGGGTGCCTTCGTCGGTTCGGAGGAATCACCGCCGGTCTCGAACACGCCCGCGGTCTCTCCGAGGAGTGGAGCGATCTACACGACTTCGGTCTGTGACGGGGCAGGGGGCAAGACGGCCTGTCTCGTCCGGCTCGACGACGACCCGCAATCGCATGCCCTCCACGAGACGTGGGAGTACATCTTCTCCGAGCACGTCCCTGAGAGTTCCGAGGAGATCAGCGCCACCTCCCCCGCCCTCATGCCGGACGATCGGATCGTCGTCGCGGATGGGGCGAATTACCTGCACGTGGTCCGGCCTGACGGGACGAACGATTGGTTCGTCAAGCTGCCGGGGGAGAAACTCCTCGGTTCCCCATCGGTCGATGCCTACGGCAACATCTACACCGGCGGAGATCCGCTGACGAGCTACGACAGCGAAGGGAACCTCCGCTTCTCCGCCTCGGTTGCCGGCCGGGGTATCGTCACCGTGACCGGAAACGGAAAACTCGTGATCACCACCGGTCCCCATCCCGCCGAACACCCCGCCGGCCTCTCGACCTACCGGCTGACCACCCTCGATCAGCGGGGCAAGATCCTCGCGCAAACCGATGCTCCTCCCGCCTTCACGATCATATCGGTCGATGAAGACGCAAGGATCTTCGTGCCCTCCCTCTTCTTTGGCGGCGTGACGATGTTCGAATCGAGCGGGGATCGCTGACGAACCCCTCGCAGGGTATAAGGTCGACGTCCGCTCCTGGACGCCGTATATCGTGAAAATGCCTGTGCAATGTTCCTCAGGGCAGGACGATCGTCCCGGTCTCTCCGTCGAGGGCTTCGAGCAGATGGCCTGGGGCGGTGATGATCGCCCGTTTCCCGCCATGTTCGAGGAAGTCGATCACGGCATCGATCTTGGGAAGCATGCTCCCCTCGGCGAATTCGCCGGCCTGGCGGAAACGCTTGAGTTCGGCCACGGTCGTGCGCTCGATCGGTCTTTGTCGGGGGGTTGCGTAGTCGAGCGCGACGTGGGAAACCGCGGTGAGGATGCAGAGGGTATCGAAGCCGAGCTTGTGCGCCAGGAGCGCGGAGGCGCGATCCTTGTCCACGACGGCGGCGACCCCCTCGAGGTGGCCGTCGGGTCCCTCGCGCACCACGGGGATGCCGCCGCCGCCGCCTGCGATGACGATGACGCCGGCGGAGACGAGGACCTCGATCGCCTCGGTCTCGACGAAGTCGAGGGGGGTGGGGGAAGGGACGACCTGCCGCCACCCCCGCTTCGCATCCTCCTTCATCACCCACCCTCGCTCCCGTTGGAGCATCATCGCATCTTCCCTGGCATAGAACTTCCCGATCGGCTTGGTGGGATTCTGGAAGGCAGGATCGTCGGGATCGACGATCACTTCGGTGACGAGGGTGGCCGCCGGCCGGTGGAGGTTACGTTCCCGAAGGCGGTTCTGAAGCGCGAGCTGAAGCGTGTAGCCGATCCCCCCCTGCGAGGCGGCCACGCAGGAGTCGAGGGGAAGGGGATAGACGTACCGGCTCGCCATCTCGCTGCGCAGCAGGATCGAGCCGACCTGGGGTCCATTGCCGTGCGAGACGACGAGTTTCCCCACCCCCCGTTCGATCACCTCGACGATTTCCGCCATCGTGATCAAGGCCTGGCGGTACTGTTCGGGAACCGAGCCGGTTCCCCCCTGGGGGGAGAGGGCGTTGCCCCCGAGCGCGATGAGCAATGCGCTTCTCTTCAGCTCCATGGCCCCACTCCCTTTTCGTTGGGGGGCGAGATTTCGCGGATCGTCGTCAGCGCCGTGCCATCGTCAGGGCCATCAAGGCCTTGGCGGTGTGCAGACGGTTTTCCGCCTGGTCGTAGACGACCGACTGAGGGCCGTCGATCACGGGGTCGGTCACTTCGTTCCCCCGGTCGGCGGGGAGACAGTGCATGTAGACCGCATCCCGTCTGGCCAGGGACATCCTGCGCTCATCGCAGATCCAGTCCGTGTACTGGCTGGCGATCCTCTGGGCCTCTTCCGGTTTCTTGAAGAGCGTCTCGATTCCCCACGACTTGGGGTAGACGATGTCCGCTCCTTCGAAGGCGGCATCCATGTCGTGAACGATCTCGAAGCGGCTGCCGGCCTTCTTGGCATTCTCCTTGGCCTGTTCGACCACGGAGTCCATCAGTTTGTATTCCGGGGGATGGGCCACGGTGACATCGAGACCGAAACGGGTCATCAGGAGGGCCAGGCCCTGGGGCACCGACATCGGTTTGGCGTAACTCGGCGCATAGGCCCAGGAGACCACGATTTTTCGTCCCCGCAGTTCGTTATGGAACTTCTCCTTGATCGTCATGAGGTCGGCGAGCGTCTGGCAGGGGTGATCGATGTCGCACTGCATGTTGATCACCGGGACGTCCGCCCATTTGGCCACTTCCCGGATGTAGGTGTTCCCCTCCCCCGGGATCGTGTCATGCCGGATCGCGATCCCATGCCCGTAACGGGAGAGAATGATCCCCGTGTCCTTGGGACTCTCACCGTGCGAAATCTGCATGACGTCGGGAGTCAGATCGTGGGCATGCCCCCCGAGCTGGGTGATCCCGGCCTCGAAGGAGTTCCGGGTGCGGGTCGATTTGTCGAAGAAGATCATGAAGAGGGTCTTGTCCGGCAAGAGGCGGTGCGGCTCGCCCAGCGCGAAGCGACGCTTGAGATCGAAGGAGACCTCGAGCGCGGTTTCGAGTTCTTCCCGGGTCCAGTCCTGGGTGGAGATGTAGTCTCGGCCTGCAAGGTTCGTAATCATCGTCGTTCCTTCTACAACACTCCCCTCCTCCCCGCGGGGTCCCTTCTTCAACGGAGATGATCTCTCCAGG
The DNA here is from genome assembly GCA_964616915.1 of uncultured bacterium. Taxonomy (GTDB): domain Bacteria; phylum Myxococcota_A; class CAZTSL01; order CAZTSL01; family CAZTSL01; genus CAZTSL01. The sequence continues at coordinate 751 of CAZTSL010000032.1, read as the reverse complement.
CCCCCACCGGGAGAAGGGGCTCAGTGAAGGGTCTTGGGGCGTTTGAAGGATACCTCCCCCTCCTCCTCCTCGGAATCCTCGGGGAGTTCGTCCATCCAGTCGAAGATCGCGTCGAGTTCGTCGTGGAGTTTCTCCTGTGTCCGGCGCATTTCCGCCTGCACCTGCTCGAGCTGCATCGAGATCTTCTCGAGACGCGCTCCGATTCCCGACTCGATGCCGTCGATCCGGTTGCGGATCAACTGCAGGCGGGTCATGATCTCCATCTCCATTTGGTCCAGGCGCTGCTGTACCCTCTCGAAGCAGGCCTCGAGCGTCCCTTCGAGTCCGTTGGAAGCGAGATTTCCCGCACTCGACGCGAAAGCGCCGGTTCCTCGGAGTTCCTCGAGCTGACGGCGAAGTCGATGATTCTCCTCCGTCAACTCGGCCGTGCGCCGTTCGAGCAGGCGAACCGTCGCATCGAAGATTTCCAGCCGTTCGGCGGTCCTTCGCTCGACGATCCGGTCGATTTCCCCTTCGATCACCGGGGCGAAAAGCCGTTTCAAGATCCTGTGCAGCAGATACATCGCGAAACCTCGAGAGATGTGGGAAGCCTCCTTCCCCTTCCTACCATCACTTCGGCAGATTCTACAGGGGATTCATCGTTTTGACAAGGAAGGGTGCCGAGGGCTTCCCGATCGATTCGCCCTCCGGGGGGGGCCGGGGAGAAGGCCCAGACTCACCTCTTCGGGGCGGCTGAGCCCCCGGCGGCTGA
>CAZTSL010000031.1:0-39431 GCA_964616915.1 uncultured bacterium | reverse complement strand
GGGGCGAAAGATCCGGGAGAATCCATACCGCGCCAGACGGCAAGACGAAGAGGTGAAACCTCGTGACGGAAAGAATTCCATCCCAATTTCCAAGCCACGGCACCTTGAAAGCCTATCCGCTCCTCGATCTCTTCCAGCGGATCGCGCTCGACCGCCTGACCGGTATCCTCTCCCTCGATGAGCATTCCAAACACTTCGAGTTCCTCTTCGAGGGGGGAGAACTCGTCCAGGTGACCTCGGAGTTCATGCTGCACCTCAATCTGGTCAGCGTCCTCTTCCGCCATGGCTTCATCACGGAGGAGGCCTTCGAGATCGCCAAGAACCGGATACGCTACAATCCGAACTGGATCGGAAAGTTTCTCCTCGAGAAGGGGATGATCACCGAAGAGCGACTCGAAGAGGGGCTCAAACGGCAGGCCGAGGAGAAACTCATCGCGGCCTTTGCCCTCGCGGAAGCCGCCTTCTCCTTCACACCCGGCGCGATCGCCACGAACCGGCAGAGCAAGCGGAATTTCCAGGAAGCACTCTTCAAGGCGATCGAACAGAAGGTCAAACCCGCGCGGTTACGCCGGCAGGTCAAGGATCACGAGCGCCATGGAATGATCGTGGTCCTCGACGATACCTTCGACATGGCCTCCTTCCCCTTCCTCAAGGCCAGCGAACTCCGCTTCCTGCAGGGGATCACCCATGAGACACCCCTCTCCGACCTCCTTTCCCGCGCGCAGATTCCCCGTGTGCGGACCTATCAGATCCTCGCCTTCCTCCGGGCGCTCGGCAAAATCGATTTCGCCCGGGAACCGCGCCGGAGAGCGAAGCCCCATACGAACGAGGAGCGCGCCGCCCTGCGCAGGCAGGCCCGCATGATCGAGAAGTACCGCAAAAAGGTCATGGGGAGCACGCCACGGCCGGGATCCCTCCGGAAACCACCCCCTTCCCCGGAGGAGGGCGCCGAATCCCTCGAGGAACTCCAGCAGATCATGCGTAGCCAGCAGACCGTCGTGGACTACACGATCGGGGGGGCAAGACCCAGCAAACCGATCGCCGCCAACGAAGCCGAACTGCGGGCGCTCATCCAGGCCGGGATGAACCTCGAGGACGCCAACCTCAAGGGGATCAACCTCGCCGGCGCCGATCTCTCCGGCATGCATCTGGCCGGCGTCAATTTCGAGAAGGCCAACCTCAGAAAGGTCAACTTCACCGGCGCCAACCTCATGCGGGCCAACTTCAGCTTCGCCAACCTCTACGGCGCCGATCTCACGCGTGCCAACTGCGAACGCGCCAACTTCTACAAGGCCCACCTCGTCAACGCCAACCTCCACGGTGCCAAAATCGATGAAGCCTCCTTCGAACTGGCACGCATCGATGGCATCAGAGGCGTCAAGCAACCAGAGGAATAACGAGCAAAGAAGGAGCCATTCATGCGAACGATCATCGAACCCACCCCCCGCACGAAATGCTTCGTCCTCCTCCTCCTTGCACTCTGGATGAATGGATGCGCGAGTTCCACCGTGATCCGTTCCCAACCCCCCGGCGCCCAGGTATACATCAACGGCGAACTCATGGGGAAGACCCCCTATACCTACTCGGACCAGGCGATCGTCGGAACGACGAGGAACCTCCGGCTGGAAAAGGAAGGATGCGAGCCGGTCGCGGCGACCTTCAGCCGGACCGAAGAATTCAATCCCCTGGCCTGTGTCGGCGGGGTCCTTCTCCTGGTTCCTTTCCTCTGGATCATGAACTACAAGGGCGAACGGACCTACAAACTCGAATGCCCCGGTCCAAAGGAATGAGGGAGCCTCGAGCCCATCGCCACCCCCCTGTGGGACGGTCGCCTCAGCGGTTGGCCAATACCTCCACCCCATGGACGAGGAGGTCCCCGATCACCTCGAGGCTCTGGGGGCTCAGCTTGTCGAGCGTATCCTCGGGACGGTGCCAGTAGCGGTTCTTCGGGCCGTAGGAGAAGTCGATCAGATCGATGGCATCGATGCCCGCCTCCCGGAAGGGGAGGTGATCGTCCTCGATCATCGTGACCCGCGCACCGAAGTGTCGGCCATATCCCATCCGCCGCGCCATGTTCCAGAAACGCTGGACGAGCCACATCGAGGAGTTGAGATCGACTTGGAGTTCGAGGTCGCGATCGCCGATCATGTCGATGAGCACGAGCGCATCGAGACGCTCCAGCATCTCCCGGTGGGTCGCGACGAAGTGGCGGCTCCCGTAGAGGCTGTCCTCCTTCGTCCAGTGGCGCTGGGCCTCCTCGCCATCGAAGAAGAGGAGCCACACCTCGACCGGAAGGCGCCGGGTGGCAAGGACCCGGGCCAGCTCGAGGAGGACGCCCGTGCTCGATCCCCCGTCGTTGGCACCGACGAAGGTGAAATGGGGGAAGAACTTCGTGTCGTAGTGGGAGGCGAAGGCGATCGCCCGGGGACGAGCCCCGGGAAGACGGACGATCAGGTTCTCCATCGGGATCGGACCCCGCGGCGTCTGAGCCACGAAGGGATCCCGCTCCACCGTAAGACCCAGGGCCTCCAGGGTGTTCACGATATAGGTGCGGCTCTTGGCAAGGGCCTTCGAGCCGGCAGGACGGGGACCAAAGGCAACGAGGGCCTCGACGTGCCGCATGGCGCGCTCCCCGTCGAATGGCGTGGGGGGGAGTTTCCCCCCGGCATGGAGGCGCCAGAGCAAGGTGAGCAGAAGGGCCCCCAACAGGGCCAGGAAGATCCCCAAGATCCGCCCCACCCGTCGCAGGGGTCCCTTCCCCTTCCCTTTCGCCTCAGCCCTGGAGGCGTTCTTCGACGCTTTCCGTTTCTTCCGTGGCATGCATCCTTCCGAGGCGACGGGCGATCCGCTCCGCCGTGCGCGTGGCAAAGGCCATGATCGTCATCTGCGGGTTTACGCCGAGGGAACTCGGAAAGACGCTCCCATCGACGACGAAGAGGTTGCGGGTGCCGTGGACCTCGAGATTCCCATCCACGACACTCCTTTCCGGGTCGCTCCCCATCCGGCAGGTTCCGAGGGGATGAAAAGCGGCGAGTTCGAGTTCGTTGGGACGGAGACGGTGGCGTTTGAACGCCTCGATGTCGGCGGCGGAACGGATCGTCTCGAAACCGAAGACGGGTGCGAAACACTTGCGCGCCCCCACCGAAAGGAAGAGGTCGCACAAGATCTCGATCCCCTTGACGATCCCCTTCATCTCCACCTCCCCGATGTCGTAGCGGATGAAGGGGCGCCCTCCCGGACCCGGACGTACCCGCCCGATAGGACGATCGGAGACGAGAAAGCCGAAGGAGGTGAGCCGGTCGTAGTGACGCATCAGTTCGAGATGCGCCCGCCCCGCAAAGGGGATCGCGGCACTCCCGTACTCCGGCGGCACCGAGGAGCCCTCGAACATCATCCCCTCCTCGGCGAAGTGATCGATGCAATACCCCTGCGGAACCCCCTCCCAGCAACGGACCTCCTCCTCCATGAGCGCGAGCACCTTCGTTGCGGGGTGGATCGTGAGGTTGCGCCCCAGTTCCCTCCGGTTGATCTCGAGCTTCCGGCTCTTCCGCAGGAGATTCGGGGTGAGGAGGGCGCCGCCGCAAACCGCGGTGATCCGGGCACGCACCTCGATCGGCACCCCCGGCCGTGTTGCGCTGCGACCCAGCCTGCCCGAGACACCCCAGGCGCTCCCCCCCCGCGTCTCGATCCGCTCGACCTCACAATGGGCGTAAACCCGCGCACCCGCGGCAACGGCCCTTGGAATGTAGGAGATCTGCATACTCTGCTTGGCGTCGGTGGGACATCCGAAACAGCAACGGCCGCTCCCCTGGCATTCCTTGACGTTCCGATGGAGGGGACGGTGGCTGTACCCCTTCTTCTCCGCCCCCCGCGCGATGATCTCCGCAGATTTGCCCAGGAGGTGCCACGAGACCGGAGCCACGTGAAGGATCTTCTCCACCCGCTCGTAGTAGGGAGCGAGCGACGCCGCAGAGATATCGTCCAGACCGAAAGAATCGCGCCACTTCTCCAGGATCTTTGCGGGGGTGCGAAAACAGGTGCCGGAGTTGACGACCGTCGTTCCCCCGATACAGCGCCCGAGGGGGATCGGAATCCCTGGCCGCCCCAGCGAGGCCGTCGTTCCCCCATCGCGGTAGAGCATCCGGTAGGCGCGGGGGAGGCTCTCCGCCCCGTAATCGGCCCGCCCGAAGTGCCCCCCCGCTTCCAGGATCACGACATCGACCCCCGCTTCGGCCAGCTCTTTCCCCAAGACCGCTCCACCGGCCCCCGAGCCGACGATGCAGACCTCCGTCTCGATCGTCACCGGCGCCTCGAACTTCCCTCCATCGAGAATCATCGCATCGCCTCCGGCCATGGCGGAATCGGCCGCCGTTCCAGGAAACCGAGCGCTCCCTTCACATCCGGATCCGCATAGAAGTGGACCATGAAGAGCATCATGACCGCCCGGATTGCCATCCGTTTCGCGTAGAACCGGCTGCGCGACCAGGAGACGACGTAACGCTCCTGCCTGGCCGGGGAGAGACGCACGAAGGCACACAGCCGCCAACTCGCAAGACGGGCCGACTGATCGAAGACGTGCAGCAGGAGTCGCACCGCCAGACGGACCGACCGGTCCGCCGAGGTGAGCATCCCTTCCATCTCACCGACCGCACGTTCGAACTGCGCCCGCTGCTCCGGGTGCCCCGGCATCGCCGGCGCCACGATCCCCCACACGATCTCCTTTTCTCGCTCCGAAAACACCACGGATCTCCCCTTCATCCCGACATGAAGCCCCTGCCCCGAATGAAGTCCTCTCCGCTCGGGGCGCAAGGGGTCGAACATCGAGCGTCGCCTCCCCCCATCATAGAATGGAAGGGGGGAGAAAGACAAGGGGGGAACCGAATTCCGGCGTCAAGGTGTCGTGGGAAAGCGATATCGCCGGGCGAGGTAACGCCGGACGCCTCGCGCGATCGCCCGGACGATGCGTTCCTGATAGGCGGGGGTGGCCAGGCGTCGAGCCTCTTCGGGATGGGAGAGGTAGCCGACCTCGATGAGCGCTGCCGGCATGCGGGCGCCGACGAGGACGTAGAAGGGGGCCTGCCGGATTCCGGAAAGACGCCTTCCCCCGCGGGCAGGGAGGAGCATGGAGGCGGCCTTCTGGATCTCCTCGGCCAGGAGGGTCGAGGCGATACTCCGTTCCTCCTGGGAGAGATCGGCGAGGATTCGCTCGAGATCGGAGAGGGTGGCGTATCCGATTTCTTCGAGGGAGGTTCCCGCATTCTCCTGTTCGGCGAGCCGCCGGCTCTCCCGGTCGGAGGTGCGGGTCGCCAGGATGTAGGTCTCGAAACCGGAAACCTTCCGGTTCACCGAGGCGTTCGCATGGATGCTGAGAAAGAGGGAGCCTCCCGAGCGGTTGGCGATCTTCGTGCGTGCGGGAAGGGGAAGAAAGGTGTCGTCCTTCCGGGTGAGCACGACCTCGATCCCCGCCTCCCGTTCGAGTTCGGTCTTGAGCTTCAAGACGAGGGTGAGGACGAGGTCTTTTTCGAGGAGACCGTTCCTCCCCACGGCCCCCGAATCCTCTCCCCCATGCCCTGCGTCGAGCACGATCGTCATCGCAGAAGGGGAAGGAAGGGAGGGGGCCATCTCCATCCCACCAGAGGAAGCGGCCGGGGAGGGAAGATCGCCCGCTTTGGCCGTGGCGACCTCGGCGACCTCGACCTCGATCGAAAGACCGAGACGTCTGGCCACGATCCTGGTGAAAAAGCCCTCCGGAACGAGCAGTCTCCCCCCCTCATAGAAGGGCGCCGCACGCATTTGCGCCACGCTTCCATCGGTCAACCGGACGAGATAACGGCTCTCCGGGGCGAGCGCCAGGCGATCGGCAGCGAGCGTGACGACGATCCGTCCACTGAGCGGTTCCTGGGCGACGCGTCCTCCCAAGGCAGCGATCCCCTCCGCGAGGGGGAGGAAGCGCGCCCCCCCGACGACCACGGCGGAGGAAAAATGCAACCGCTCTCCCTCCGCACGCGAACGCCCTGCCCCCTGCGCCACGCCGCTGTTTCGCCCCGCCGCCTTCCCCTGGGCCGGGAGATTCGGAATCTGAACGAGGAGAAGGCAGACGACGAGAAGACGGGGGAAAAGACGCGGGATCACCGCTCCCTCCCGGAATCCTTCGGCATCCACTCGGCGCTCGTTCTGCCACGCTTGACAGAGGAGGCCGATTTCCCTATCTTGGATGCAGAGCGGTGGAACGTTCCGGAACTTCGGAGATCCCGATGCGCTTCATCCCCCTTCCCGAAGCTCGCCCCTTCCCTCCCCGCGCCATTCGTGGGGGTATCCTCTTCAGCGCGCCGGTCGCGCTCCTCCTCATCCTGGCCTGTGCCACCGTGCCGATCACGGGCCGAAGACAGGTCGTCTTCCTCTCCGAGACGGAGGAGATCGAACTCGGCAGGGAGACCTATCGACAGATCCTCGCCGAGGAGAAACTCTCCCGGGATACGCAGAAAATCCGACTCGTCGAACGCGTGGGGAAACGGATCGCCAAGGTGGCCGAAAAACCCGAGTTCCAGTGGGAATTCAAGGTGATCGAGAAGAACGTGGCCAACGCCTGGGCCCTCCCTGGGGGGAAGGTCGCGGTCTATACCGGCATCCTGCCGGTCACGAAGACGGAAGCGGGGCTGGCGGTCGTCATGGGGCATGAGATCGCCCACGCGATCGCGCGCCACGGCGCCGAGCGGATGAGCCACGATCTCATCGTTCAGTACGGCGTGGCAGGGATCATCGCCGCGGTCTCCGCGAAAAACCCCGAGATCACCAATGCCGTGAAGAAGGCCTTCGGGCTCGGCACCCAGATCGGGATCATGCTCCCCTTCAGCCGCAAACATGAGTCGGAAGCGGATCATATCGGTCTCATCCTCATGGCCAAGGCGGGCTACGATCCCGCGGAAGCGGTCCACTTCTGGCAGCGGATGAAAAAGGAAACCGAAGGGAAGTCTCCCCCCGAGTTCCTCTCCACCCACCCCTCCCACGATACGCGGATCACCCAGATCAAGAAGTGGCTCCCCGAAGCCCGGAAGTACTACAGAAAACCGTAAGGCTCCCTGCCCCAATGGCGTGCTTTCCTCGCGTCTTCGGAAGCCTTTGCGGGATGGATGACTTTTCGCAGGATCTGTGTTAGACTCGCTCCCCGACATTCGGCCTCCCCGACGGGCATGTCGGCCCCCGAAGGGGTCGAGACCCGGATCGGCGGGGCTCGACGGCCGTCCCGATCGGGACGGAGATCTACCGATTCCTCGCATCGAGTGTAGGAACTCAGCTGGAACGTGTCAAGAACGTCTGGATGGATATTCCCCTCTCCAGCGTCCCTTGCCAAGGAGATTGAGATGTCACAGATCCTGAAGGTGACGGATCAAAACTTTTCTTCCGAAGTTTTGCAGTCGGACCTCCCGGTGCTCGTCGATTTCTGGGCGGAGTGGTGTGGTCCTTGCAGGGCGATCGCCCCGATCGTGGAGGAGATCGCCAAGGAGTACGACGGCCGGGTGAAAGTGGCCAAGCTCAACGTGGACGACAATCCGCAGACGGCTCAGAACTACCGTGTGATGAGCATCCCCACCCTCCTCCTCTTCAAGGGGGGAAAGATCGCCGGTCATGTCGTGGGGGCGCTGCCCAAGGCGCGTCTCACGGCATTCATCGAGGAACACCTCTGATTTCTCCCGCACCGAAACGCTCCTCTTCCAACGAAGCCGCCACGGGGTCGCCTCCCGACGCTTCCCGGCCTGCGTTGCGGTTTGGCATGTAAGGCGGAGTGCCTCCTCGCCGGGGAGGCACTCCCTCGCATCCTTTCCCGGGCTGCGGGGTCCTTCCGGACGGAAAGGAGCGCGAGATGGGAAGGACCGCACCAGCAGGTGCGAAGATGGGCGCAGCATCTCATCGACGCCGGAACGTGGGAATAGATCATGCGGCTTTTTCAGGAATCGAAGATCCAGCGGATCCGGGAAGAAGAGCAGGAGCATCTGCGCGCCTTCGTCTCGCTCCTCACGGCGATGGGGCATCGGGGGGAGGGGGAGCGAATCTCCCGCCTCATCGAACAGATCGACCGTCCCTTCCTCCTCGTCGTCGTGGGGGAGTACAACTCCGGCAAATCGAGCTTCATCAATGCCCTCCTCGGCCAAGAGATCCTCGCGGTGAAATCGATCCCCACGACCGACCGGATCATCCGGCTGAAGTATGGGGTCGTGGAGGAGGAACAGGTGATCGAGGAGGACAACGTCGAGGCGGCCTTTCCGATCGAACTCCTCCGGGAGATCAACATCGTCGATACCCCGGGCACGAACTCGATCATCCGGCATCATCAGCGGATCACGGAGAACTACATCCACCAGTCGGAGTTGATCCTCTTCGTCACCTCCACCGACCGCCCCTTCTCGGAGAGTGAGCGGCGTTTCCTCGAGCTGATCAAGGGGCGCTGGGACCGCAAGGTCCTCTTCATCCTGAACAAGGCCGACCTCAAGAGCGCGACGGAGCTTGCGGAGATCACGGAGTTCCTCGAGAAGAACATCTACAAGACGCTCGATTTCGAACCCCGGATCTTCCACGTCTCGGCGAAACTGGCGCTGGCCGGGAAGCGGGAGGGGAAGAGCGCGTGGATCGAGGAGAGCGGCATCGGGGAGATCGAACGCTTCCTCTTCCATACCCTCGATCAGAGTGACCGCCTCTACCTGAAACTCGTCAGTCCCCTCAAGGTGGCCCACAAGCTCGAAAGTGACCTGATCCACGACCTCGAGGAACAACTCGCTTCCTTGAACGAGCAGATCCGCGACCTCGAGGAACAGAGTGCCACGATCCGGCGGCGCAGCCGGGAGATGGAGGCCTTCTTCTCGAAGTACCTCGCGGAGATCGAAACCGTGATGTTCCGCTTCGAGAAGCGGATCCTCGATTTCCTCGACCGGGCGATGACGCTCTCCCACCTCGTGCAGATCCGGGGCAATGTCAAGGAGATCGAAAAGGAGTTCAAGGAGGAAGTGATCGGAAAGGCGAACACGATGGAGGCGATCGAGGAGATCATCAACGACGCGATCGACTACGTGATCCGCAACAACAAGGAACTCTGGGAGGAGGCGGTCCTCACCCTTGCCCGCTACCAGGAGGATCGCCCCGAGACGGTGCGCCGCCTCCCGCAGCTCCACGAGATGGCCTCGGACAAGAACGAGATCTTTCGCACGCTCCGGGACTCCACGGACAAGAGCCTGCGAAAGTTCGACGTCTCCGAGGAGCGGGAACGGCTCCGGGAGGAGATCACCCAGAGCCTCAAGCAACTCGTGACCCTCGAAGGGGTCGCGCTCGGCGCGGGGATCGCCGTCATCCTCTCCACGATCGCCTTCGTCGATATCTCTGGAATCCTCCTCGGGAGTCTTGCCGCGATCTCCGGCTTCTTCGTCATCCCGCAACGCCGCAGGAAGGCCAAGCGCGACGTCGAGGCCAAGATCGAACGGATCGAGGACGAGTTGCAAGACATCCTGTCGCGTCATCTCCAGCGTACGCTCTCCCGCCTCAACGAAGAGATCGAACGCCGCCTCGAAGACGCGCGGCGCAAATGCGACACCCGGCGCGATCTCGTGCTCGAGCGCAAGGGGGAACTCGAGGCGCTCCTCAAGGCGAACCGCAACCTCATCCACCGCCTCGAATCCCTCACCGTCTCGTAGGGCTCGAATCCCTCACCTCTCTCCGGCGAGATCTTCTCCCCAGGGCTCAGCCCCAGAAGTAGCGCACCCCCTGCAACACGAGGTTCGCATAGATCCCTGCGGCCACGTCGTCCATCACGATCCCCAGCCCGCCGGGGAGGCGGTCCCCCAGGCGGCGTGCGGGGAAGGGTTTCGTGACATCGAAGAGGCGAAAGAGGAGGAACCCCCAGAGGAGCAGCGTCCCCGTCTTCGGAAGGAATGCGACGGAAACGAGCATCCCCGCCGTCTCATCGATGACGATCCGTTGGTCGTCATGACGCTGGAAGGTCTGCTCCGCGCGCCCCGAGACGAGGATGGAGAATCCGACGAAGAGGAGGATCCCCACGATTTCGAGCGGGAGGGGGAGGAAGCCGAGCCCCCAGGCCAGGAAGAGTCCCACGACCGTGCCGCACGTGCCCGGGGCCAGGGGGATGAATCCCACACCGCAAGCGGTGGCACAGAAGATGGAGATCGGATGACGGTCTTTCATGGCAGTTCCTTTCGACCGACCCAAACGCCTCGGGCCGGCGGCACGATCCTCCAACGGGAGGCGAAAACCCCGCTTGGAGAGGATGGAAAAGGGGAGCAGGGAGGATCCCCTGATGCCCTCCTTGGGTGTATCACGAAGAGACCCGCAGGTAAAGTCTCGACGAACTTCTTCCGGATTGCTCACGGAAAGATGGGCGCCCCGCATCCTCACGCGATTGCCCTGGCCCGCGCCGCGCCGAGTATTGACAGGGGCCTCTCCTTTCCCGTATGATGATCCCGTTTCGAGGTCGCCTCGCAAGCGAATGGGGCGAAGGAAGCGAGCAATGCCGCCGGAATCTCCATCAAAATTTCTCCGTTACCTTCCGAATCTCCTCTCCCTCTTCCGGATCGTAGCGGTACCGGTCCTCGTGATCCTGCTCTACATCGAGGATGCGACGCCGAATCAGGATCACCGGACCTTGAGCCTCGCGGCGGCGATCTTCTTCATCGTGGCCTCCCTCACCGATTATTTCGACGGATTCCTGGCGCGGCGCTACGACATCATCACGCCCCTGGGGAAACTGCTCGATCCCCTGGCGGACAAACTCCTCATCACGGCCTGTCTCATCATGTTCGTGGCGATGGAGCGGGTGGAGGCCTGGATCGTGATCGTGATCCTGACGCGGGAGATCGGGATCACGGGGCTGCGCGCCTTCGCGCTCGAGGAAGGGGTGCAGTTCCGGACCACGAACTGGGGGAAATACAAGACGATCTATCAGATCATCGCGGTCACGGCACTCCTCATTCATGATCAGCGTCGTTTTCTCTTCTTCGGCACGATCGATTTTCATCGGGTCGGCACCTGGTTCCTCTACCTCGCGATGTTTCTGACACTCTTTTCGGGGGTCGATTATGTCTACAAGTTCTGGCGGGCCCTTCGGGGATGAGGGAAAGGGGAGAGAGATCCTCGAGAAACTCGACCACATCGGGATCGCGGTTCCGGATCTCTCCAAGGCGGTCGCCTTCTACGAGGGAACATTGGGGGTTCCCTGCGCGGGCGTGGAGGAGGTGGCCACGGAGGAGGTGCGGGTCGCCTTCTTCCCGGTGCATGGGGTGAACCTCGAACTCCTCGAACCGACCTCGCCCCACTCGGCGATCCAGAAGTTCCTGGAGAAACGGGGACCGGGCATCCACCACCTCTGTTTCGAGGTCGAGGATATCGAGGGCGCGCTGATGCACCTCGAGGAGAAAGGGGTCCGCCTCATCGACGAGCGTCCGCGTCCCGGCGCACACGGCACGCGGGTCGCCTTTCTCCACCCCGCAGCCACCGGCGGTCTCCTCATCGAACTGAAACAACGCCAGGAGGTTTCCCGATGATATCCCGAACGATCCACGTGACCCTCGCCACGTTCGCGATCCTCCTCGCGTTCGCCGCCTGCACGCGCAAGGATGAGGGGGATGGGGAAAAGATCGCCGATACGCTCCAGGTCGTGGAGCGGGCCGAGGCGATGGCATTGCCCCTCCCAAAGGGAAAGGGGGAAACCCGCCAACCCCAGGGGGCGATCTTCCAGTTGATTCCGGAGAAGACGGAAGTCGTCGTGGCCATCGATACGGCGGCCATCCGTAGCAGCGCCTTCTTCAAGGCATTCTCCGAGGAAGGGGAGGCGAAATCCCCGGAGGGGAAAGGAGAATGGCAGGAAGTCCGCAGGGAATTCGGCATCGATCCGGGGAAGGATATCGACCGGATCTCCTTCTCTGCGGCGATCCGTCCGGAGCATCTCGGGGAGGGGGGGAAGGATCCTGAGTTCTCCTTCGTCCTTGCGGGGCACTTCCGTCCCGAGGAGATCGATCGGGCGCTGCGGGGACACAACGACGTCCGGATCACGACCGCGGGGGATGTCACCTACTACCTCTTCGCCGCCGATTCGAAGGTCACCGACGATCTCGTCCCTGGCATGGAGAAGGGGATCCCCAAGCCCTCCGGAGAGATCGCGCTCGTCATCGCCGATCCCACCACGCTCCTCGTCGGTACCATGGCGCGGCTCGAGGAACTCGTGGCACTCCGCAAGGGGAAGGGGAAATCCTTCTTCGCCACGGAGCGGGGGAAATCCTTTCTGCATGAGGTCGATCCGAATGCGACGATCTGGGGATTCATGACGCTCGACCAGATCCCTCGGGCCACGCGCGAGGCCACCCTGCAGAAGGAGGAAGCCCTTGGGCCGATGGGGAAGAATCTCTTCGAGATCGAGACGATCGCCTTCTCGATCGATATCTCGGAGAACTTCGGTTTCGAGGTGGGGGGGAGCACCACGACGGAGGGGAGCGCCCGGCAGATCGCGGATCTCCTGCGGGGGTTGACCGCGCTCTTGCGTCTCTCCGCGGCCCAGGACTCCCCGGCGTTGACTCGTCTCCTCGATCAAACCCGGATCGAGCAGCAGGATCGCCGTTTCCGGATCGTGGGGAGGATCACGGCGGAGGACACCCGCAACGTTCTGCGGGACATCGAGGAGAAACGGAAGTCCGCTTCCTCTCCGACGCCTGATGCGCCACCGGCACCGGCTCCTCCCGCACCCGCGCCCCGGTCCTCCCAGCCATGATCGAACGGCGGATCGCCAGCTTCGACGGAACGGAGATCGCCTACCAGCTTACCGGGGAGGGGGAGCGAACGATCGTGCTCGCCAACGGGCTGGGGGGGACCTATGCGGCATGGTGTCTCTTCGTGGAGGAATTCCGGGACCGGTATCGGATCCTCTCGTGGGACTATCGTGGTCTCTACGACTCGGCCTGCCCCAAGGACCGCAAGACGCTTCAGATCCCCTTTCACTGTGAGGATCTCCGTCTCATCATGGATGCCGAGGGGATCGATCGTGCGATCCTGGTCGGGTGGAGCATGGGCGTGCAGGTGATCCTCGAGTTCTGTGGCCGTCATTCCGATCGGGTGGCGGCGTTGATTCCGATCAACGGCGCCTTCGGGCGTCCCTTCGAGACCGTGCCCTACGTCCCTTTTCCCGGCCGTCTCCTTCCTCTCCTGTTGCGGCTCATGCGCAGGAGCGCGGGGGTCCTCCAGCCTTCGCTTCGATGGATCTCGAGGAATCCTCGTCTCGTCTATGAGGCGATCCGTCGCATCGGGCTCATCAAGTCGCATACGCCCCGGGAGATCTTCGAGGATCTCGCCCAGGCGTTCATGAACCTCGATCTCGACGTCTACTGTGAGATCATGGAGCGGCTCGGGGAGCACGATGCCTCATGGGCGCTCGACAAGATTACCGTCCCCACGCTGATCGTGGCCAGCGGGCACGACATCATGACCCCCCCGATGGTCGCGCACAAGATGATGCTCAGGATCCCACAGGCCGAGTACCTCCACATTCCGATGGGGACGCACTACGCCCCCCTCGAATTCGCCGAATTCCTCAACCTCCGGGTCGAGAAGTTCCTCCGGGATCACGAACTTCTCCCCTAGGGCGCCGGGCAGCGCCCCGCTCGGAGAGGAACCGTTCCACGCGGGCGCGATGGCACGAGGAGAACCGATGGAGATCTCAGGAAAGCATGCGCTCGTCACCGGTGCCGCTTCCGGGATCGGCCGGGAGACCGCCCGATGGTTCGCCGAGCGGGGGGCGAATCTCGTCCTCTGCGACATCGATGAAGCGGCACTCTCCGCGATCGCTGGAGAACTCGAAGCCAGAGGGAGACTCCTCCTCGCCGAGCGCGTCGATGTCGCAGATCGCGCCGCGATGGCGGCATTCGCCGAACGGGTCCATCGCGCGGTCGAGGCGGTCGATATCCTCGTCAACAACGCTGGCGTGGGGGTGGCGGGTGGTTTTCTCGACATGCCCCTCGATGCGTGGGACTGGGTGCTCGGCATCAACCTCACCGGTGTGGCCCACGGCTGTCATTTCTTCATCCCCCCGATGATCCGGCGCAACCGGGGGGGACATGTCGTCAACGTCTCCTCGATCGCCGGGATCTGCGCTTCCCGACACTTCTCGGCCTATGCCGCAACCAAGTTCGGTGTCTTCGGCCTCTCCGAGGCGCTTCGTGAGGAACTGCGGCGTGCGCAAATCAGGGTGACGACGATCTGCCCCGCCTTCGTCAATACGAGGATCGTAGAGAAGACTCGGGCTTTCGGGACGGAGGGGGAACCGGAGAATTTCGCGAAGGTCGTCGCCTTCTACCGGCGACGGAACTACGCTCCCCGGAACGTGGCGCGGGCGATCGTCCGCGCGGTCGAACGGGATCGCAACCGGGTCGTCCCCGTCGCCTTCGAGGCATGGCTCCTCTACTATCTCAAGCGTTTCTTCCCCGGTCTCATGGGGCCGGCGATCCATCTCTTCGAACGGATCATCGGCCTCCCGTAACGCCTCCCCCTTTGCGGCGACGCTCTCCCCAGATCCTTTCCCCTCTGCGGCGACGCTCGAAGGCGACGGCTCAGGAGAAGGGGGGAGAGGAGGAGGAGGAGGAGGAAGGGGACGTGCGTCCTCTTTCCCGTCAGGCTTGCGGAGATACCGCAGGCGGGGCAGGTGCCATCCTCGCCCGGTTCGCTCGCGTCATCGGCGGCGCAGTCGCACACGTCGCCGATCCCGTCGAGATCCCGGTCGCTCTGATCGGCGTTGGCCGCCTCGGGACAATTGTCCCTCGCATCGGGGACGCAATCCTCGTCCCCGTCGGGAAAGATCCGCGAGGAGAAGCCGAGTTCGTCGAGCGGAACGGCGCGGCTGGAGACCCGAACCTCATCGATCAGGCCGGGAAAGGAGGCGGAGAACTCCGTGGCATTCGTGTATCCCCCGACGTTGAAGAGGACGTCGTTCTTGTGGATCGTCCCGGAAAAATTCGCCGTGGCCGCGACCTCGCCATCGAGGACGAGTTGGATCGAGCTACCGTCGAAGATCCCGGCGAGGTGATGCCATTGCATGTCGAGGGGGGAGGGGGACGCGGCCTCGACGATGTCGCTGCCGGTCGCGGAGAGGGCAAAGACGGGGCGGCCATCCCGCCACATTCCGAGGATGTAGCTTCCCGTCCGTCGGTTGGTGGTTCCCCACTTCGAGAGGATGGGGACGCTCTGTCTCGACAGGTTTCCCGTCCGTTTCACCCACGCCTCCAGGGTGAATGGGCCCACGAATTCGAAGTCACCGTCCTCCGTTCCCGGGATCTCGACGTGCGTCTCCTCCGAACTTCCGAACTGCAACGAAAGTCCTCCCTCGCAGAGGCTTTCGGGGATATCCTCCCGATAGATCGGGCCTGCCACCGGCGTTCCATCATACCCCTTCCCCGATGTGTCCTCGATCGCTCCCGTTCCAGAGGCGATCTGGTCCGCACGTCCCTCGTCGAAGAGGTAGATCAACATCGTTTCCCCAGCGGCCAGGGCGGCGCTTCCTCCCCCTTGGAAGAGCAGGAGGAGGGAGAGTCCCACAGCCACTCCCCATTTTTCCCATTGGATCTTTCCTGCATGCGTATCCGGAACGGTCATGACTCTTCTCCTTCTTGAACATCTTCCCCTTCCTCCGAATGGGAATCGTTCTTCCCTCACCGGGAAGAGCCACAGGCGTAATCCCTGATCAACTCGCATTTCCGAGGTAAACGATCCCAGCCGGCCTGTTCCCTGGAGCCGTGGGATCGCCCTTGACCCATGATGTCACCCTGCTCAGGGTTTGCAATCCTCATCGATGCCGTTTCGGGGGATCTCCTCCTGGCCTGGGCCGACCCAGGGGTTTTCGTCGTCACAGTCTCCCTCGAGGGGCGTGAAGCCGTCGTTGTCGCCGTCGAAATCGCTCCCCCCCCGGGCCGTCTCCTCGCCACTGGGGAGGAAACGGTAGCGGTACTCCGCGAGCCCGGCGACCCCTTCGGGGGTGAAGGGGATCGGGACCCGCTCGTGGCGGAGCCATTTCACGGTCAGGTCGCTGGCATGCGCATGTCCCCGTTTGTACGTCTGGCCGCCGCAGAGCACGCTCTCGGTTCGGAAATGCCCTTCTTCGGCCTCCATGACGATCCGGGCCACCGGTGCATGGACGTGCCGGAAGGAGGTCCTGAGCCCCCATGTATTCCCGACGTCCACGGTGAAGTCCCCCCCCGGGGTGGGGAAGGGACCCAGGGAGGGAGCGAAGCGTTCCGGCGCGTCGATGCCGTAGGCACCGAGGCCAAAGACGATCCGATGGAGTTTCCCCCAGCGCCAATCGCTCATCTCGTGGCTGCGGAACCGCTGCTCGAGGCGGGAGAGTGCCTCGTCGAGTGCGGAAAGAAGGATGTCGTCGGGACGCTCCACCCCCTCCGTCCCGATATCGTCGAAGATCGCTTCCCCGGTGGCGCTCTCCTCGGGACGCTCGAGGAGGAAGAGGAGGGACTTCACCTCGAACTGCGGCCCATCCTCCCCCCCCGAACCGGGAAGGTCGAGCCCCGCGGCCTCGAATTCGTCGGCGAAGGTCTTCACGATCAGCCGGTTGAGCCATGCGTGGAAGATCGAGGTCGCTACGCTCTCGGCGATCTCGGAGGCCGTGGGGGGGGCGTCACGCCAGGGGGCATCGACCCCGGTCGGCGTCGTGTAACCCCATCGTGCGAGCCTGTCGAGCGCCTCGTGCATTCGGCTCGTGACGCGTTCGGGATGCCGGTCGGCCGCAGCGAAGAGGAAGGGGAGGAGGCGCTTTCCCGCAAGGGAAACGTTGTCCGCCTGCATCTTCCCCATCTCCTCGAAGGTGAGGTTCCCCCCCCTCGACTCGATCCGATCGGAGATCCGGCGTCCCCGGAAGCCGATCTTCCGGTTGTAGTAGAGGTAGAGGTCCTCGTTCGTCGGGTCGTTGTCGAGCGTGGTGCCCACGACGTCGTTGTTGCTCGAGGTGAGATACCCCACCTCCGGGTCGATCCGCCGTGGAATCCGGTCGTCGGCGAGGTAGCCCGCCCATTCCGCCCGGCCGTCGCCCGGCAGGAGGAGGTAGGGGGGGAACGTCCTTGCAAAGGGACGATCCGGAATCCGCCCATCGCCGGAGTACCCGATCCTCCCATGGGTGTCGGCGAAGACCCAGTTGTAGGGACCGACCTCGAGGCGGCGGAGTCTCTCGGAGAAATCGAAGACATCGGTCGTAGAGAGAAGCTCGATATAGAAGCGGAGGATCGTGGAGGGATAGAGACCGGGCCAGCGGGCCGAAAGCGCGTATCCCCGCCGGCGGGTTCCCGGCACGATCGGACCGTGGTGGGGGACGATCTCGATCGGGAGGGTGACCGCTCGGGCCTTGGGGCCGCGCCCCAGGCGGAAGACCTCCTCGATCCGCACGATCGGCACCTCCTTGCCCTGGAAGAGGACACGCCCCGGTGTGCCCCGCCGCCCCCGACGCACCTGCTCGACATAGAGATCGGTCAGGTCGTAACCGATGTTCGTCTGGGACCAGGCGACCTTGCCGTTGTGGCCGATCGCGATACCCGGTGCCCCCGGAACCGCCAGCCCTGCGGCCGAGATGCCCGCTCCCCCCGTGAGATATGCCGTATCGAGGTGCACATGGTAAAACCAGTCCGGATAGATCGGGGTCAGGTGCGGATCGTTGGCCACGAGCGCGAAACCCCGCGCAGTCCGTTCCCCGCTCACCGCCCAGTTGTTGCTGTGCCCGGCACCGGCAAGGAAGGGGAAGGTCCGCTCGAAGCGCCGGCGCTCCCGGGCCCAGGCCCCGATCGCCACCTCCACCCCGGGGAGGGAAGCAAGCCACGCCCCCGGCCGGTGTGAAAACGAAGGAAGCGCTCCCCCCCCCGAGAGCGCATCGAGAAAGCCGGGAAGCACGATCGTGGGGTCGGCGGGCTCGGCCCGGATCACATCGTGCAGAAGCGCGGGGGAGAGTTTCGTGAACCATTCCGTGAAGGTGAGCTTCGTCCCGATCGAGACCATCGCGAAACGCGCCTGCAGGAGGGAGAGGGCCACGATCTGGCGTGGCGTGTAGGGGGGGATCTCCGCAGGATCGAAGCCGGGCGCCTCCACGTACTGCTCCGAGAGATAGGCGCCGTTTCGTCCATGACGGACGTCCTCGAGGAACTCGTTCACCCCCCGGGCGTACGCCTCCAGGAGCGCCCGTTCCTCGGGGGAGAGGAGCGCCAGTGTCCCATCGATCGCGCTCGTGCCGTCGGGCGAGGTCGTCATCGCCCGGATCTCCCGGTCGAGTTTCAGCGCCGTGGCCAGCGCGGCCGTATTCCCGGGCAAGAGGCTCCCCACGAACTCGGCGAGTTTCCCCTCCGAGAGGGAACGCGCGAGGTCGATCTCGAAGAAGCGGTCCGAGGCCGTGATGTATCCCTGCACCGCAAAAGCGTCGGCCAGCCCCGTCGCGAAGATGTGCGGTGTCCCATGCGCATCGACGACGAGTTCCACCGGTCCCTGGAGCGATTCGATCACGATCGTACGGTCGATCGGAATCTCCTCGATCCGCTGCGCGGGATGCCGGGGAGGGCGCGCCTCGCTTCCGGAAAATCCGCCCTCCGCGAGGAGAGAGAGGAGAAGGACCACGATTCCGATCGTTCCCCGTTTCATCGTATTCCCCTTTGCTCCATTACACGTTCCTTTCCGTGACCGGGCCGAGGGGCCCCGTCCTCCTTGCCCTTGCCCCGGCGCTGGACGATCCGACCAGGATGCTCCCCACACCAAGGGAGGGAGCGCAGGAAACGATCGGCCGATCCGCGCCGATCCCCCTACGATCGTAGGAAGGATCGGTTCGCGTGTCAAGGGAAGAACGCCCACAGCACGCAGCGTCAGGATTGACACCCTTTTCCACGCTGTGGTAGAGTGCGGCCGTTGCGGCATGGTGGTTCCGGGAGACCGCAGGGAGAAGGCCAGGAAGTCGTCTCGCCGGAAAGGCTTCGAATCCGCGGACCTCAGGGTAGAAAGGCATTCGAGATGGATCAGGGTTCCTTGAAAGCAGTCAAGATGTTGGCCACAGGGGCGTACCAACCGGGTGAACCCGTCCCCTACGACGAGATCGAACGGTATCTCGGCGAACTCGATGAGGCGCCCGAGCCGATTCAGAAGATGATCCGCAGTTTCAAGCCCCGGATGAAAGAGATGCTCGGGATGGATTATTACTACTACGCCATCGATCCCGAGACGCGTGAGACGACCGAATCGATCGTCTCCCTCGGAACGAAGGCCGCCAGGAGAGCGATCGAGAAAGCGGGGATCGAACCGGGCGACATCGATCTCATCGTCTTTGGCGGCGCGCTCATGGAGCGGCTGATCTGTCCCCCCACCGCCCCGATGATCCAGGCGGAACTCGGTATCGAACGCTGCGGGGAGGTGTCGATCCACTCGAACTGCACGGCGACCTACAAGGCGATGCAGGTCGCCTACGACGCGATCCGCCTCGGCCGTTACGAGACCGCGCTCATCGTCTCCTCGACGATGCCCTCCCAACTCTTCCGCAAGGAGTACTACAACCAGAAGAAGGTGACGCTCGAACAGGGGATCCTGCGCTGGTTCCTCTGCGACGGGGCAGGCGCGATGATCCTCCAGGCCGACGACGGCCACCACGAGGGGATCTATCTCATGGGCACCTACATCGAGTCGGTCGGCACCCACTACGAACCCCACATGTACACGGAATTCGCCGCAAGCAACATCAACCTCCTCGACAATTACGAGGCCGGTCGCCATCATCTCAACCAGGATCTGCGGAAGGTGGCCGCGGTGGGGGGACCGATCTTCCTCGACGGGAGCATGCGGATGATGAAGGAGTTCGACCTCACCACCGAGGAGATCACCTACTTCCTGGCCAACATCCCGAACAAGAAACTCCTCGATCAGAGCATGCAGGAGGCCAAGGAGCGTTTCGACTTCGAGGAGGACCGTTTCTTCTCCACGTTGCGCACGCGCGGCTATTCCGGTCCCCCCGCGATCCTGATCACGCTCGACGATCTCTGGGAAGATCCGGGAACGAAACCGGGAGACGTCATCACGAGCGTCGTCACGGAATCGAGCAAGTGGATGAACGCAGGCTTCTACCTCAGACACTTCTGAACCTCCGAGAGACGGAGCAACGATGCCTCGAGCAAAAATCCTGGGAACGGGCCGTCATCTCCCCCCACGGGTGGTGACGAACGACGAACTGGCCGCGGCGCTCGGCGTCTCCGCGGCATGGATCGAGGAAGTGAGCGGTGTCCGTACCCGGCGCTACAAGGCCGACGGCCGCTACCCCTCCGATCTGGCCCTCGAAGCCTCGAAGGCGGCGATCGCGGCTGCGGGGATCGAGCCCGTCGATATCGACTGCATCATCCTGGCTGCGACCCTTCCCGAGTTCTCCTTTCCGGGAGTCGGTTGCTTCCTCCAGGAGAAGCTCGGGCTGAGCAAGCCCTATTTCGTCCCCTGCATCGAGTTGCGTCAGCAGGATGCCGGCTTCGTCTACGCGCTCGAACTCGCCCAGGGATTCATCGAACAGGGGAAGTACAGGCGGATCCTCGTCGTCGGCGTCGATACCCCCTCGGTGATGCTCGATCTCACCCCGCGGGGAAAGGGGGTCACGCCCTACTTCGGCGATGGTGCCGGGGCCGTGGTCGTAGGGGCGGAGGGGGACGACACGAGCGCGCTCCTCGTTTCGGAGACCCACGCCGACGGGCGCTACGCCGAACTCTTCACCTCGAAGCTGATCGACATCAGCAGGAAGCCGCTCATCCAGGTCGATCCCGACGATCCGGAGGAGAACGCCGCTCTCTACATCTTCTTCGACGCGGAACGCTTCTTTCCGCTGGCGAGCGAGACGCTCGTGCGCTTCATCCCTGCCTTTCTGGCAGCCCACGGTCACACGCCCGCCACGGTCGATACGATCCTGTTGCAGCAGCTCTCCGGTGGGGTGCTCGAAGGGGTCCGTTCGGAGCTGGGGATCGAGGGGCGGACCTTCGATCACCTCGAGCGTCTGGGGAACACGGTCTGCGCCGCCCTCCCGATCCTCCTCGACGAAGCGGTCGAGGCGGGACGGATCGAACGGGGCGATCTCGTCCTCCTGGCGACCTTCGGCAGCGGCGTAACCTGGGGGGGGACGCTGCTTCGCTTCTGAAACGGCGTTACACGGCTCATCCTCCTTCCGGGAGGCGCACCCGCCGGAACTGCTTGTTGCCCTTGCTCACGATCATTCCGTCGTAGGGTTCCACCATCGCCGAGATCTTCTCGACCGGTACCCCGTCGATCGTGAGACCCTTCTGCTGGATGAGGCGGCGGATCTCGCTTCGGGAGATCGGGTCGCCTTTGCGCGTCGTGAACCGGAGGCGATCGATGAACTCGACGACCCAGAGTTTTCCCCCTTCCCCTGTGGGGTATGGGATCTCGACTTCCGGAATCTCAAGCGGCGCTGTTCCCCGCGAACCTCCCGGTTCGTGGAGCTGTTCCCAGCTCTCCTGGGCGGTCTTCGCCTGTGTCTCGTCGTGATACTGGGCCACGAGTGTGCGGGCCAGGAGCTTCTTCGCCGCCTTGGGGTGGAGTGATCCATCGGCCAGGCCCTCTTTGATCTCCGTAAGCCGCGCAATGGGAAGATCGGTGAGGAGTTCGAACCAGGAGAGCATGATCTCGTCCGGAATCGACATCGTCTTGCTGTAGATCTCGAGGGGGGGCTCGGTAATGCCGATATAGTTGTCGTAGGACTTCGACATCTTCCGGGTGCCATCGGTGCCGACGAGAAGGGGGAGGAGGAGGACGATCTGGGGGGGCTGGCCGAACGATTCCTGGAGGTCACGCCCCGCCAGGATGTTGAAGCGCTGGTCCGTCCCCCCGATCTCGACATCGCTTCGGAGGGCCACGGAGTCGTAGGCCTGCAGGAGGGGGTAGAGGAGTTCATGAAGATGAATCGGGCGGCCTTCGGACAGCCGTTTCGCAAAGTCCTCCCGCTCGATGATCCGGGCCACGGTGACCCGGCTGGCCAGGCCGATGACGTCGCTGAAGGTCATCGGATCGAACCATTCGGCGTTGTGGAAAACCTTCGTTCGCTCCCGGTCGAGGATCCGGAAGGCCTGCGCCTGGTACGTCTCGGCGTATCGGCGCACCTCCTCCTCCGTGAGGTGCGGTCTCGTGCGGGATCGTCCCGTGGGATCCCCGATCCGGGCGGTAAAGGAACCGATCACGAAGTCGATCTCGTGGCCGAGTTCCTGGAGCTGCTCGAGCTTGCGCAAAACCACGGTATGGCCGAGATGAAGGTCCGAGATCGTCGGATCCACCCCGAGCTTGATCCGAAGGGGGCGCCCCGCTTCGAGCCGCTCGATCAATGCCTTCTCTCCCGGGAGGATCTCGGCACATCCCCGCCGGAAAATTTCGAGTTGCCTGCGGATCTCATCCATCCTCACGCTCTCCCCCCATGAGCCGGCGTCGCTGGGACGACGCAACCTTGACCCTCGTGCGATTTTGTGTCACAGTTTCCTCCTGTCGGGAATCGTGATAGAATCACACCGATGAGGCAGGAACAGGAAGAGCCAGTATATCGGGAAGTTGGGTCTTTTTCAACTCTCCCGAGGGCAGGAAGACGGGAACCACGATCGCGGTGGAGGGGACGATCGGGGAGATCCGCCTCGAGGGATGAGGGGGATCTCCGAAGGCGCAAAGAGGAAGCGCTGCGATGTACGCACTGACGATCGAAAGAGGATTCGGCGTGGAAGAGATCCATCCCCTTCGGGAGGGGACGACGAAGCTGGGCCGTTCCTCCGCCAATCACATCGTTCTCGATGGGAAGCTCGTCTCCCGCTTCCACGCGGAGATCCAGCGGAACGGCCATCGCCTCACCCTCATCGACCTCGACTCTTCCAACGGCTCCTTCGTCAACGGCGTCCGGGTCGGAGAACGGCGGTTGCAGGTGGGAGACGAGATCCGGCTGGGAGAGATCACGATGTGGCTCCGAAAGACGCAAGTTCCCCGCCGGGAGGAGCCAGGGACCGAACCCCCCCGTGACCTGATGGCGTCCCCTTCCGTGATGGTCACGGATGTGGAGCAGGATCTCCCGCTCAAGATCGAGGAGAAGATCTCCCGCGATGAAGTCGAGACCCTCCTCGACACGGAGACGGCATTCACCCCCGAGACCTCGGAACAGATCCGTCGCGCTCTCGTGGCCGTCTACGAGATGAGTTCGATCATCAGCACCACCTTCGAGGTGGATGAACTCCTCGGAAAGCTCTGTCATGTCGTCCTCCGTTCCATCGATGCCGATTCCGCCTACATTCTCCTCATCGACCGGCAACGGGAACGCTTCGAGATCCAGGCCGCCCGTCACCGTAGCGGCAAGGAGATTCCGAACCCACCGCCGATCAGCAAGACGATCGTCCGGGAGGTCGTCCGCTGCGGGGAAGCGATCATGACCCACGATGCGATGCAGGACCACCGTTTCCAGAAGGGCAAGAGCGTCGCATACTACCGGCTCCATTCCGTCCTCTGCGTCCCGCTGCGGAGCCGCAACAAGATCCTCGGCGTGCTCTACGTCGATTCCCAGGGACACGAGGTCTTCACGAAGGAAGACCTGCGTCTCCTGACCGTGATCGGGAACGAAGCAGGCGTGGCGATCGAAAACGTCCGGTTGATCGAGGCCTCGATCCAGAAGGAACGTCTGGCCGCCATCGGGGAGACGATCGCGGGGATGGCCCACTACATCAAGAACGTGCTGGCCGGCATGCGCGGCGGAGGGGACCTCCTTCAGCTCGGCCTCGACACCCACGACGAACATCAGATCCGCGTCGGATGGAAGATCATCCAGAATACGCTCGAAACGGTCTCCGACCTCGTCTTCAACATGCTCGACTATTCCAAGGAACGCAAACCGCAGTTCCAGCTCTGCCAGGTCGATGAGATCGTGGAGAAGACCCTGGCGTTGATGGCGGGAAGGTTCGAGACTTCCCCTCTTCGCCTCGTGCGCGACTTCGCCGACGATCTCCCCCCCGTGGCGCTCGACCCTACGGCCATCGAGCGTGCCCTCTTGAACCTCCTCACGAATGCGATCGATGCGATCGATGAAGAGAAGGGGGGAACGATCACCGTCTCCACCGCCCGATCGGACGATGGCAAATTCGTCGAAATCGCCGTGGCCGATACGGGCTGCGGAATCGAGGAATCGGAGATCCCCTACATCTTCGATCTTTTCATGAGCACCAAGGGGGGGAAAGGGACGGGGATCGGCCTGGCCGTCAGCCACAAGATCGTTCAGGAACATCATGGCGAGATCCAGGTGGAGAGCCGAAAGAACGAGGGATCTCGCTTCACCATCCGCCTCCCCCTCTCTCCCCCCAACGTCGAGGGACATCCTTGACGATCCTCGAAGATTCAGCGCCCCGTTGAAACCTTGGCCAGATACGAAGCGCCACGCGAACATTCACCCTCATGCAGAAAGGAAGTCCACACGATGTTCGAAGACCAGAAGAACCGACTCCAACGAGACGAGAAACGGATCGAAGACCTCCGGAGGTTTCTTTGACTTGCCCGGCAAGAAAGCGCAGATCGCCATCCTGGAGCGCCGCACGATGCAGCCCGACTTCTGGCAGGATCAGGAGAAGGCCCGCGATGTGATGAAGGAACTCAATGGCCACAAGTCCTGGCTCTCCACCTGGGAAACGCTCTCCCGCCTGCGTGAGGACTGCCGCACGCTCCTCGAACTCGCCGATGAGGCCGGCGATATCGCCTACACGGAGGAGATCGACGCGGAACTCGGCAAACTCGAAAGTCTCATCGACGACGTGGAACTCAAGACGATCCTCGGGGGGGAGGACGACGCAAAGAACGCGATCATGGTCATCCATGCCGGCGCGGGGGGAACCGAGGCCCAGGATTGGGCCGAGATGCTCCTGCGGATGTACCTGCGCTGGGGGGCCCGAAAGGGCTACACGATGAACGTCCTCGACCGTCTCGATGGAGAGGGTGCCGGAATCCGTTCCGCCACCGTGGAGGTCAAGGGAGAATACGCCTACGGTTACCTCAAGGGGGAATCGGGGGTCCACCGTCTCGTGCGGATCTCCCCCTTCGACGCCAGCGCCCGGCGCCACACCTCCTTTGCCGCGGTCTTCCTCTATCCGGAGATCGAGGACGACATCACCGTCGAGATCAACCCGAGCGACCTCAAGATCGAGACCTTCCGCGCCGGGGGCCATGGTGGCCAGAACGTCAACAAACTCGAAACCGCCGTTCGCATCACCCATCTGCCCACCGGGATCGTGGTCAACTGCCAGAACGAGCGTTCCCAGCACCAGAACAAGATGGTCGCGATGAAAATCCTGCAATCCCGGCTCTATCAACTCGAAAAGGAGAAGGAGCGGGAACGTCTCGAGGAGATCGAAGAATCGAAGAAGGAGATCGAGTGGGGCAGCCAGATCCGCTCCTACGTCTTCCAGCCCTACCGCCTCGTCAAGGACCATCGCACCGGAACGGAAGTCGGAAACGTCGATGCCGTGATGGACGGCGAGATCGATCTCTTCATCCGGAACTACCTCGTCAACCAGCAGCATGCCAAGGGCGGGACGCCTGACTGAGCGTCATCTGGCCCGCTCCCCTTCCCTTATCCATTCTTCCGTGATGCGTTCCTCGATTCGGAATGCCCCTGCTCGGTGTAGAAGAGCGTGATCGAGAGGCAATGGTACTCCCGATCGCTGCTCTGGGTGACGACCTTATCGACGATTTCGATCTCGGGATGCGCCTTCAACCACGCCGTGACCACTGTACCGAGCTGGTTGCGCTCGTTCGCCTTCGTTGCGGAAAAAACCTTTGCGCCCGTGACTTTTCCCATGGTATCGACCTTCCCCTGAGCCCCTGTTCACCAACGACCTCGACGCCACCGGTGGAGTATCCAGACGATGGAACCTCCGAAGCCATCTCCTTCTCAGGTATCCTTTCCGATGCGGCGTGGCGGTTTCACCCGGGCGGCGGAATGCGGAGCCTCTCTGCCTCCCCTCCCTTCGACCGGCGAGGTGCGTGCGGATCGGCCCCTTTCCGCAGGAGAGGCGACGGCGAACAGGCACGATATCGAGTTGACGATCCCGGGTGATTCGAGACCGGATGATGGTCTCTCCGGATCGTAGCACAACCCCCATTCGATTGCAAAGGAAAAAAGTCAAGCCCCTGGGATGTCGCGATCTCGGGACGGCGGTTCCCAATCAGGACCGATCCCTCCCTCTTCCCTCCACCGCTTCAATCGACGGAACTCCGCCGCTTCCGGCGGGCGTGAAGATTCTGGGGGGAAGTCCCCAGCAGCTTCGCGGCGGCGCTCTGGTTCCCCTTCTTCTCGGTCACCGCTTCTTCGATCAGAAATTCCGTGAACCTATCGAGGTACTCCTTCATCTTGAAAGAAGTCTCGCTGGAAGCGAGGACCTCAGCGAGGACCTCCTGGGCCTGGCGTTTTGCGAGATCGGCAAGACCTTTTCGTCCTCCCCCCTCCCAACGTTGCGATTTCTCGAAGCGGTCGAAGGCATCTGCCACGGCATCTTCCGCGTCGCGGGAATCACCGGCAAGGAAGGCGAGGAGGTGATAGGCGAGCTGGTAGAGATCACGGAGGTTTCCAGGAAGGATCATCTCCTGGAGCCGGCTTGCGATCCGTTCGTGCAGCGCCGCAGGCAAAGGGGAAATCGAACTGGACATCTCATTCTGACGTACCGCATCGCGAAAGATCTCCTCCCAGAGCCAGGGGATCTCCTCCGGAATCTCCCGCAGGGCAGGAATCTTCAATACGAAATAGGCGATCCGGTCGAAAAAGTCGGGGCAGAGACGCTCCTGAAGTTCCTCCCGCGTACGATTCGTGGCGGTGATGAGACGGAAGTTGCTTCGAACCGTCGCCTGTCCGCCGATCGGGAGGTACTCCTTCTCCTCGATCGCCCGGATCAAGAGGCGCTGCACCTCGATGGAGATGTCGCCGATCTCGTCGAGGAAGAGGGTGTCCCCGTCCGCCTCCTTGAGGAGTCCGTCGTAATCCTTCCTTGCATCGGTGAAGGCGCCTTTTCGGTATCCGAAGAGTTCCCCCCGCATCAGTTCCGGCGTGTATTGTCCGCAGGAGACCGAGGGCCAGGAACGGTCCTTGCCCACCTGCCGGTAGGGGCTGTTCAGGCGGATCCACGAGGCAAGCCTCGTTTTCCCCACCCCCCGTTCTCCCAGGATCAGGATCGGAACGTTGAGGGGGGCGAAACGTCGGGCGTCCTCGTAGAGCCGTTGGAGTTTTTCGGAGCGGAAACGCTCCGGGTTCCAGAAGTTGCGCGTCCCCCGTGTCCCCTCCTCCTCCGCCCGGGGACGTGAATGGCGCAAGACCCGCAGGAGGCTGGGAATCTCGAGTTTGAACTCCTCCGCCGCCTGCCTCCCACTGCGCTCATGAGGCCGCAACGTCCGCACCAGCGTACCTTCGAGCATGCCCGTGCTCCCGAGGAGAACCCAGATCGTCTGCATCGCCGGTGTCCCAGGATTGATGTGGACGAGCAGGGGAAATTCGGGGTATTTCCTTCCGATCTCTTTGAGCCGCTCCTTCAGGAATTCGAAAATCGCCCGGTGATCCGTAGGGTTCTCGTGATCCCAATAGAGAAATTCGAGGCGGGCGGGCTCGAAGCCCCGTTCGAGGATCGCCCTCTTCGTCGCCTCCACGAGCTTCTCCGCGATCTCCCGATCTTGCTCCTCCCGCGTTCGATGGCAGAAGAAGAGGGCTCGCTCGATCTTTCCCCGGTAGGGGGAGGCCTCATCGAAGAGGAGGGTCAAGGTCGGACCCGGCAGACGACGTCCATCCCGCTGTTGCGAGAAGGGGTCGTTCTTGCGTGCCAACCAGGAGATGAGGAGGTATCCTCTCTTGTCCATCACCGCTCCTTTGTTCTCAAAGATGCGCGTGACCCGACGCGCCCCGCGATTCCAGAACCCTGGAGGAGAACTCGCTGGAGAAGGAAACCCGCCAACGGGTACCGAACTTCGTGCTGATCAGGATTCTTCCTCTCCTTTCCCTTTCCCTTTCGGTGATGGAGGGGATTTGGCTTTCCCCCCTTTCCGCGTCGATGGCGCTGCTGCGCTGTCCACTCCCTTCGACGGGGAAGCCGCTCTTTGGTCGGCTTTCCGCTTGGGGGGCGCCGCAGCCTTCGAGGGGGTCTCTGCCTGCGCGCCGGCTTCCCCCTTCGGGGGGACCGCAGCATTCGGGGGGGTCTCTGCCTGGGTGCCGGCTTCCCGCTTGGGGGGCGCCCCAGCCTTCGAGGGGGTCTCTGCCTGGGTGCCGGCTTCCCGCTTGGGGGGCGCCCCAGCCTTGCCGGTTTCCTTCTTCGACGAAGGCTTGCTCCTCTTTTCGCGGGGTTTCTTCTGAAAGAGGAGATGCAGGAAACCATCTTCGACCAGGCTTTCGATCTCCCCGTCGTGGTAGGCATAGGCGTAGGAATAGCAACAGATCCCATCGATGCCGAGTTTGGCTGTGAACTTCTCCAGAAGGGAATAGCCGTCGTTCAGGACGATCTCGCTGCTCTTCTCCCAATCTTCGGTTTCGTCCTCCAGCCCGGTACCGAAGGAGAAGTAGTCCCTGAAGTCTTCGAGCGATACGTCTTCGGGGATGATCGACATCAGCTTTTCGGGGTTGCCGCGGAGGCGTTCGACTTCGTCTCGGGAGAGCCGTTCGAAGTAGTTCGGGGAGGAGTTGTATTCGTCCATGAAGAGTCCCCCCTCGTAGAACCAATAGCAGAAGACCTCGCCATCGAGGAGGGCGGTCTGAAGCACGGGGCAATCGAGTTGCTTGGAGAGTTCACGGGCGTACTTCCTGCCGAGTTCCTGAGACATGGAGAAGAAGAGGATGATCCAGCCGTTCAGAGGGGGCGAGAGGAGGAAGCGGCGGTATTGCGTATCCTCGGCGGTTTTCTGCCACTGGTACTGCGGCAGGGCTTCCGCTTTCGCCGGTACGAATCCTTCTTTCTCGACGATCCTCTCCAAGGTCCTCACGACCGCATCCCGGTCGGAATGACGGATATTGATCGCATCGAAGTATTCACCCATGACACACCTCTTCGTCGGGGTTCAGGCAGAAATTGGCATGCGAACGATTTCCTTACCATTTTCCGGCAGGGGAAGTCAACCGAGGGTTCTTTGAGGCGATCGATCCATGAAAACCGGCAGGAACTTTTCACACTCCAGCGGCTTTCGCCTCTTCTCCAGCGCGTCAGGGAGACAGGGAGGAGAGGAGTGAGGAGTGAGAAGGTTTTCATGGATCGTTCCAGGAAAGGATCATGGGATCTGGACAGACCCTGCGCAAAACACTATAATTCCCTCTATGTCCAGTGAATTGATCCTCAACGTCACCGCACGGGAAACCCGTGTGGCACTGCTCGAAGATGGATGCCTCGCCGAATTCTACCGGGAATGGGAAGGAGGACGTGGCATCGTGGGAAACATCTGCAAGGGGCGGGTCGTGCGGATCCTCCCTGGGATTCAATCCGCATTCGTGGAGATCGGGGAGAAGCGCACGGGCTTCCTCTACGTCTCGGACGCCCACTACCTCCCCGACCCCGATACGTCGGACTTCGAGGAGAATGGGGAGGAACCTCCCTCCCCTCGCCGCGGACAGCGGGGCACCCCGATCGAGGAGATCCTCACGGAAGGGGAGGAGATCCTCGTCCAGGTCGCCAAAGCGCCCCTTGGCTCCAAGGGGGCACGCCTTACGACGCATCTCACCCTTCCAGGACGCTACCTCGTCCTCATGCCCTTCGTCGAGCATGTGGGCGTCTCGCGGAGGATCGAAGAGGAGGCGGAACGGCGCCGCCTGAAGGAACTCGTCATGGCGATGAAGCCGGAGGGGGTGGGCTTCATCGTCCGGACCGCCGCAGAGAACCATCCGGAGGCGCAGTTCCAGCGAGACATGAACTATCTCCTCCGGCGCTGGCGCAGCATCGAACGCCGGATCCCCACCGCCACGGCGCCTACCACGCTCTACACCGATCTCCCCCTGCGGCTGCGCGTGCTGCGGGATCTCTTCACCCCCGAGTTCTCGCGAATCGTCGTCGATTCCGAAAGGGTCTGCCACGAGATCGACGATTTCTTCCGCGACTATATGCCCGACGTCTCGTATCACCTCGAGCGCTACGACCGTCCCGAGCCGATCTTCGAGTTCTTCGGGATCGAACGGGCGCTCAACCGTGCCCTCTCCCGGAAGATCTGGCTGCGCTCGGGGGGGTACATCGTCATCGACCAGACCGAGGCACTGACCACGATCGACGTGAATACCGGAAGATTCGTGGGGAAGCAGAATTTCGAGGAGACGGTGCTTCGCACGAACCTGGAGGCGGTCACCGAGATCGTCGATCAACTCCGGTTGCGCAACATCGGCGGAATCATCATCGTCGATTTCATCGACATGGACCGGGAGACGAACCGCAACCACGTCTATCGGGCGCTCACGGAATCGCTCAAACGCGACCGGATGAAGACGAACATCCTCAAGATCTCCGAACTCGGTCTGATCGAGATGACGCGAAAACGCGCCCGCGACAGCCTCCTGCACACCCTGTGCGAACCGTGTCCCTATTGCCAGGGCAGAGGGATGGTCAAGAGCGTTTCCACGGTCGCCCACGAACTCCTCCGGGCGCTCGACCGATCCCTTCCCACGATTCCCGAGCCCCATGTGGTGGTCCGTTCGAATCCCGCGGTCGCCGAGTGCCTCTGGGAGGAGGAATCCGAAGCGATCGCCGCGCTCGAGGCCACCTCCGGAAAGACGATCCGCTTCGACCCCGATCCCACCCTTCACCGGGAAAAGTTTCACATCGCGGGGGAGAACGATGAGGAGGCAGCGGAGAAACAAGGGAAATCTTCCAACTCCCCTGGCGATATCGCCGATCCATGGTGACGCGATGCACCTGGCACGAAGAAGACCTCTACGCCCTGCGGCTCACCGGAACTTCGAGCGGGCAGACGACCTCCCTCACCAGGCTCATCGGGGAAGGCGCGGCCCCGGATGGCATCGTCTTCTCCGCCGCGATCGCGTGGGAGACCGATACGGAGCAGAACAACCAGATCACGGTCAACGGGGAGCGCCTGTACCCACCTCGATGGTGTCACGATGGGCATGCGCAGAGGCCCACCGGATCTTCCCGTCATTCCGATCAAAGTAGCGGTCAAGACCGGATGCTCGTGATGGGGAGCGATCCAATGAGAAACGGATCACGGCGACGTGGAGGGAAGGGGACAGGGGAGCGGTGCAAAGGGAGAGCCCGCCGACTCGCGGCGGGCAGATCGAGGGAGGCGAGGGGGGAACCCCGTGGTGTCAGGCGGCACGACGGCGCCGCAACGCACCGATCCCCACGATGAGCGCAAAGGGGAGAATGGCGGCCAGGAAGGCCGAGAAGACGAAGTGTTCTCCCGGCTCGACGACGGCCGATACCCCACCCACGCAGGGGAGGGGGCAGGAACCATCGTCCCCCGGCTCCGTATTGTCGTCCGGAGCACAATCGCAGGCGTCCCCAATCCCATCGAGATCACGATCACTCTGGTCCTCGTTCGGAGTATCCGGACAGTTGTCGTTCCCGTCGAGGGTACCGTCACAGTCGCTGTCGAGCGTCTCCGTCATCCGGTAGACCTTGCCGTCGGTGTAGCCGCACATCCAGAAGTGGGCGCCGTCCCAGGCCAGGCATTCGGAGTGGAAGGGGGGGAGATCTCCCGATTCGTAGGGATTGCGTTCGACGAAGGTCCCGTCCCCCTCGCTGCTCGTCTCATCGAGGTTGTAGATCCAGATCTTCCCCTGATGCGTTCCGCCGGGACCGTTGTAGAGGTAGAGAAAGTTCTGCCGCGTGCAGTTGTCCCTGCGGAAGGCGGCGCCTTCGATGTAGTTGATCGGCGTGCGGATCTCCTTGACCTTCTGCCCGAACGTTGGAGAGTCCCGGTCGAAATCGAAGGCACGCACCACACCTGCGCCGCCCTGGTTGACCCACATGAGCTGATTCTCCGCATCCCAGGCGGAGTGATGCATCGTTCCGATGCTGAAGTTGTCCTGTGAGGTGTCGGGCATGACCTGCGACTCCGGGATGTCCGGATCGATCCCGAGCACTTCGGGATCCCTGGAGTAGGTGGCGATCGTGCCATTCTCGTGAAGGACCATGAACTCGTCGCGGCTGATGATGTTGAGCGCCCGGATCTCCCGGATCGGGGTCTTGAAACCCCCGTTGTAGGTCCAGGTCGCCTCCGAGTTCGGGTCGATCACGCCGTCGCCGTTGGCATCGTTCTCCTCCATCGTCCAGTTGTAGACGTAGCACCCCGCGTAGGAACCATTCATGTCGGTGAGCCAGATGTCGGTGGTTCCCTTGCCGCGTCCCGTTCTCCGGAACTCCGCATCGAAGGGGCTCGTGTCGTCCAGACCCGTGCATGTGTTCATCGTCGAGGGGTTGACGAGACCGTGGTGCGAGAATTCGATCTTGTAGGCGAAAAGGGGACCCGCTCCCAGCAAGATCATTCCGGCCACCGCCGAAAGTCCAAACAGTTGCTTCATCGTATTTTCTCCCTGACCACTCGGTGCACGACCGGCTCCATCGAGGCGCATCGTCTTGCGGCGTGGGGCACCGCACGCCCGGCTTCCTCTCCCCAGGGGGGAACCCCGGCCCGAGGAGCCATCGGGAACGCCAAGGGTCGAAATCGGCGAAACTCGAAATTTCCTATCTTGTACTTGTACTGGAATCCTCTGCACAAGTCAAGAAGGGAATTTCGCAGGGCCCCGGTAGAGGAGGGCTTCGTGCAGCCGATCATTGGGCGCACGCCCGCAGCCTTTCGGCGAAAGAATGGACTTCCGTGAAGGTATTGTAGAGCGGAGTGGGGGCAACCCGGATCACGTCGGGTTCCCGCCAGTCGCAGACGACGCCGGTGGCGCTCAGCCGCTCGAAGCATTCCCGCCCGTTGCGGTGCGTACGGATCGAGAGTTGGGCGCCCCGCCGCTCGGGATCGGAGGGGGTGATGATCGAGAACGCCTTCGAATCGAGCTGCTGGATCAGGAACTCGAGGTATCCGGTCAGCTCCACGGACTTCTTGCGCAAGAGCGTCATTCCCGCTTCCTCGAAGATGGAGAGGGCGGGGTAGAGAGGGGCCAGCGAGAGGATCGGAGGATTGCTGAGCTGCCAGGCTTCCACCGTGGGGATCGGGTCGAAATGGGCCGGCATCTGGAAGCGGGTGACCTTGTTATGCCCCCACCATCCTTCGAAGCGGGGGATCTCGCGGTTCCCGAGGTGACGTTCGTGGACGAAGGCCCCTGCCACGCAGCCGGGGCCGCCATTGAGGTACTTGTAGGAACACCAGGCCGCGAAGTCCACGCCCCAGTCGTGGAGGGCAAGGGGGACGTTGCCGGCGGCATGGGCGAGATCGAAGCCGACGAGGCACCCCTGGGCATGGGCGGCCTTCGTGATCCGCGCCAGGTCGAAGTACTGGCCGGTATAGTAGTTCACGCCGCCGAGGAGGAGAAGCGCGATCTCCTCCCCCTGCCGTTTCAGGCATTCCTCGATCGCCTCCTCCGAGACGCTCGCCTCCCCCGGCGCTGGTGTGATCTCGACGATCCCTGCCTCGGGATCGAAACCGTGGAAGCGAAGCTGGGAAGCCACGGCATAGATGTCGGAGGGGAAGGCGGAGGCCTCGATTGCGATCTTGTAGCGCTGGGGAGTGGGACGGTAGAAGGAGACCATGAGGAGGTGGAGGTTGACCGTGAGCGTGTTCATGAGCACGACCTCCTCCGGTCGGCTCCCCACGATGCCGCAAAGGAGGCGGGTGAAACGTTCGTGGTAGGAGAGCCAGGGATGTCTGGCCGCATGATGCCCCCGAACACCGAGTCGCGCCCATGCCTCGATCTCTTCGAGCACGGCGTCCCGGGCTTCCTTGGGTTGAAGGCCGAGGGAGTTGCCGCAAAAGTAGATCACCGGTTCCCCTGCCTCGTTTTCGGGATATACGAAGCGCGCCCGGAAGGGGGCGAGGGGATCGTCACGGTCCTTCGCTTCGGCAAAGGCACGGTCTACGCGATACATCGGGATACACCTCGTAGAGGATCGGCCGGCTCGGGGCGGCATCCGCCTCGAATCCGGCCACTTGGAGGTTGAGGAGATAGAGGCCGTCGGCAACGTCGTCGGGGACGAAGATCATCTCCGTGATCGTACGCGGGCTGATCGCTTCCGGGGCGGAAACGCCCGGGGGCACCTCCCAGAAACGGTGATGCGCGCAGAGGCGTCCCTCGTCGTGCATCCGGTCGATCGAGGGGAGATCGACGAGGAGGTGGCGCACGCCGAGATCGGAGAGGAAATCGACCGCATCGAGCGAAAGATAGGGAGGCAGCGGTGCTTCATCGTAGTTGCGGGCGGCTTTCTCCGGATCGTTCGGGAGGGTTCGCAGCACCACCCCCCGGAGGAATGCTCGATTCCGCCCCTCGAGTGCGTCGCGGAGCCGGGCCGCGGTGATCATCGTATCCCCCGGTGCTTTCCGCGGAAGGTAGGCTTCCGGCGAAGCGAGGGCATCCTCCGGCCTCACGCTGACGAGGGTGGCGGGCAGGAGGGTTTCGTCGAGGAGATCGAGGATCGGGATCCGCTCTCGCGTGACATGTCCCACGCCCTCGGTGTGCGTCCCCTGGCAGTGGGGGATGATCGTGTGGACCTCGAAGTTGCAACTCCCCCCCTGGCGGGTGTCGCCGACGACCGAGCCCTGCCGATAGGGGACGGAAGCGGCCCGCGGTACCCCGAAGAAGTTCGGCTGCGGTCCGTGGAAACGCAGCGGGATCGACAGGTCGTGCGCACAGGTGGGATCGACCCGATAAGAGACCCCATCGAGGTGAAGGGTGAGTCTCAACGCGCGAAGTCCTCCCGCCGGCGGGCAAGCCAGGTGAGCGCGGAGCCGCAGAGGAGTTGCTCCTTCTGCGCCGCGCTCAGATCGTCGAGCGATTCGATCAGACGACCCGCCTCCGCCTCCCCCAGGGGGAAGGGATAGTCGGTTCCGAGGGCCACCCGATCGGTGCCGATCGCATCGATCAGGAAGCGCAGCGCCCGTGCGTCGTGAACGAGTGCGTCGGTATAGAAGTGGCCGAGATAGTGACGGGGATTGACGGGGTTGTCGATCGCGCAGAGATCGGGCCGGACGCGAAAGCCGTGTTCGATCCGCCCGATCGTGAAGACGAAGGAGCCGCCCCCATGGGCGAATGCCACCCGGAGGGTGGGGAGGCGCTCGAAGACCCCCCCGAAGATCATCGAACAGATCGCCCGCGTCGTCTCGGCCGGCATTCCCACGAGCCATGGGAGCCAGTAGCGGGACATCTTCTCTTGTCCCATCATCTCCCATGGATGGACGAAGATCGCTGCACCGAGATCGCGTGCCGCCCGAAAGATGGGGAAGAGTTCGGCCCGATCGAGGTTCCAGTCGTTGACGTGGGTGGCGATCTCGATTCCGGCCATTTCCGGCATCTTCATACATCGTTCGAGTTCTCCGACCGCCAGCTCGGGATCCTGCATCGGCAGGGTGGCCAGCCCGATGAAGCGCTTCGGATGGGCGGCCACGGTCTCAGCGATGTGGTCGTTGAGGAAACGGGAAAGATCGAGCGTATCGCGGGGGCGGGCCCAGTAGGAGAACATCACCGGTACGGTGGAGAGGACCTGCAGATCGACTCCCTGGGCGTCACACGCCTCGATCCGGACTCCGGGGTCCCAGCAGTTGGCCGAGATCTTTCGGAAGAATCGCCCCCCCCGCCGCAGGATCGCGCTACAGGGAGAGGTGCGTTCGAGGGTGACGAAGTCGCCGTAACCGAACTTCTTCGTCCAGTCGGGCATCTTCGGAGGAAGGATATGGGTATGGATATCGATCTTCATGCCGGCCGTTCCATGATCGTGCCGCAGGCATGACAGGTGGAGTTCTGCGGATCGGCGTAGAAGCGATCGAAGATCTCCGGGAGCTGGCTTACGATGTCCTGGAGGGGGACGAACTCCTCGTAGAGCTTGGCGTGACACGTCTCGCAGTACCACTGGAATCCGTCGAGTTCACCGGGGCGGCGCCGGCGTTCGACGACGAGTCCGATGCTTCCCGCCTCCCGTTGAGGGGAGTGGGGGACGCGGGGGGGGAGGAGGAAGATCTCGCCGGCCCGGATCGGAATGTCCCGTGGTTTCCCTTCGTCGATCACCTTGAGGACCATATTCCCCTCGAGCTGATAGAAGAACTCTTCCCCTTCATCGACGTGGTAGTCCTTTCGGTGGTTTGGCCCCCCGACGATCATGATGATGAACTCGGTGTCTCGATAGACGACCTGGTTGCCCACGGGGGGCTTGAGGAGATGGCGGTGTTCCTCGATCCATGCCTGGAGATCGATGGGGGGGGACAAGGGCATCTTTCATCCTCCTTCTGTGGGGTTCGTGGTGGTTTCTCCCGCGCCGTCGATGAAGACGATACATTTGATCTCGACGGCGATCGGGGTGGGCAGACTTTCGACCTCCACCGTGGTCCGGGCCGGGGAGTTTTCAGGGAAGTGTTCGGCGTAGACCCGGTTGTAGGTGGCGAAATCCGCCTTCATGTTCGTGAGGAAAACCGTGACATCGACGATGTCTTCCCATCGGGCCCCGGCGTCCTCGATGATGTAGCGGAGGTTCCGGAACATCGAGCGGCACTGGGTCTCGATGTCGTAGGCAAGCACGTTCCCCTCGGCGTCGAGGGTGACACCGGGAATGTCGGAAGTGCCACGCGCTCTGGGGCCGATTCCAGAGACGAAGAGGAGATTTCCCACTCGTTTGGCGTGGGGATAGCGGCCCACCGGCTCGGCAGCACGGGGCGAGACGATCGAAATGGGTTTCATCGTTCCTCCAGGGGGCGGCGTCGGATCGTCACACTCGTCGGTTCGGTGAAGAAGCGCAGTGCTTCCTCTCCCCCCTCGCGTCCCACGCCGGAGGCCTTCATCCCCCCGAAGGGGGTGCGAAGATCGCGGAGCATCCAGCAGTTGATCCAGACGACACCGGCGGTGATCGTCCGGGCGAGACGGTGGGCGCGGGAGAGGTTCTCCGTCCAGACCGAGGCGGCCAGGCCGTATCTCGTGGCGTTGGCCCAGGTGGTCACCTCGGCTTCGGTGTCGAAGGGGATGAGGGTGGCCACGGGTCCGAAGATCTCCTCCTGGTTCGTCCGGCAATCGAAGGGGAGGCCCGTGATGACGGTGGGGGCGATGAACCACCCATCCCGACACCGCCCGGAGAGGATCTCCGCGCCGCCGCCGGCCACGATCTTGCCCCCCTCCTTGCGGGCCAGTTCGATGTAGCCGAGGACCTTCTCGTAGTGCGCCTCGGAGACGACCGCACCGACCCGGGTCCCAGGCAGGAGCGGATCCCCCACCCGCCAGGCGGCCGTCTCGGCGACGAAGTCCTTGCGGAAGCGCTCGAAGAGGGGACGCTCCACGAAGATCCGGGAGCCGCAGAGACAGATCTCCCCCTGGTTGGCGAAGGCCGCCCGCACGACCTGGGGGAGCATCTCCTCGTAGTGGCAATCGGCGAAGACGATCGTGGGGTTCTTCCCCCCCAGTTCGAGGGAGAGCTTCTTGAACATCGGGGCGGCGGTCCGGGCGATCGCGGCCCCCGTGGCCGTTCCCCCGGTGAAGGAGATCGCCCCCACCTCCGGGTGCGCCACGATCGCGGCCCCCGCGCGTTCCCCCCTGCCGTGGACGATGTTGAGAACCCCGGGCGGAAAACCGGCCTTGATGGCGAGTTTCGAGAGGAGGAAGGCGGTCATCGGCGTCACCTCGGAGGGCTTGGCCACGACGCAGTTCCCCGTAGCCAGGGCGGGTGCGATCTTCCAGGAGAGGAGGTAGAGGGGGAGATTCCAGGGAGAGATGCACCCGGCCACCCCCACGGGCCGCCGCAGCGTGTAGTGGAGCGCAGCGGGATCGTCGGGGTAGCAGGTACTCGCCATCCCCTGGACCGCGGCGGCGAAGAAGCGGAAGTTTCGTACGGCCCGTGGAATATCGATCTCCCGGGCCGCGGTGATCGGTTTCCCCGTATCGACCGACTCCGCATGGGCGAGGGCAGCGGCCTCTGCCTCGATCGCATCGGCGAGGCGAGCAAGGAGCGCCGCGCGTGTCGTCACCGGGGTCTGCGACCAGCCGGGAAACGCCCCTCTCGCGGCTGCCACGGCGGTTTCGACGTCGCGTTCATCCGAGTCGGGGACGGTCGCATAGACCGCGCCCACGGCGGGATCGTACACATCGAGCGTCTCTCCCCCCCCTGCCGGGGTCAACCGGCCATCGATGTAGTTGAGAATTTCCTCCATGCTCCCTCCGCGAACGGTCATGGGAAGATTTGTGCGGGGCCTCACCTTTCAGCGAACCCCTTTGGCATCGCCTGGAATGTTTCAGAGACAGCCAAGCCGCCCCCCATCGACCGGGAGGTTGATCCCGGTAAGATAGGCCGCTGCCGGGGAAGCGAGAAAAGCGATCGCGTGGGCGACCTCGGAAGGGTCGGC
The DNA here is from genome assembly GCA_964616915.1 of uncultured bacterium. Taxonomy (GTDB): domain Bacteria; phylum Myxococcota_A; class CAZTSL01; order CAZTSL01; family CAZTSL01; genus CAZTSL01. The sequence continues at coordinate 926 of CAZTSL010000031.1, read as the reverse complement.
GAAGCGGCCGGCCGGCACCTGGGATTTCATCTCCGCGACGACCGTCTCGGGATTGCACCCGCGTTGCTGCGCCCTGGCCTCGATCAGGGCAGAGAGGCGTTCCGTCTCCGTGAACCCGGGAAGGACGTTGTTTACCGTGATCCCGAAGGGGGCGACCTCCCCGGCCAGGGTCTTGGCCCAGTTCGCCACGGCACCGCGGATCGTGTTCGAGACTCCGAGCCCCGGGATCGGCGCCTTGACCGAGGTCGAGATGATGTTGACGATCCGGCCGTACCCGGCTCCCTTCATCCCGGGGAGGAGCGCCTGAACGAGGATCTGGTTGCACACGAGGTGCTTCGTGAAGGCATCGAGGAAGGCCTCGGGGGGCGCTTCGGTGATCGGTCCGGGGGGGGGGCCGCCGGTGTTGTTGACGAGGATCTCGTAGACGCGCTTTCCCGCGAGCAAAGCCGATACCGCCTCATGGAGCCGCTCGGGGGTTCCGAAATCGACGGCGAGGAAGTCGTGGGATTGCCCGAAGGGGCGGGGGAGTTCCTCCCGTACCGCGGCAAGGCGTGCTTCGTCGCGGGCCACGAGGGTCACCGTGGCCCCGAGTGAAGCGAGTTCGACGGCGGCCGCTTTCCCGATCCCGCGGCTGCTGCCGCACACGAATGCCCGTTTCCCTTCCAGTGAGAGATCCATCGTTTTGCGTTCCCTCCGTGGTTCTTCCTCCCCTCTGCTTCGGGAAGTGCTTCGATCGTCGTGACTTCCGAGGATTCCTCGTTCTCCAGGACTGCCTCTCCGGCCTTTCGGGGTTCTCATTCTACCCCAGAAGCCCCCTTCATGGCAACCGGTCATCTTCCACTCAAATTCCGGATCCTCCCTCTTCCCTTCTCACGCCTCTGCCCTCTCACCTCCCTCACTCCCTTCTCCCTCACTCCCTTCTCCCT
>CAZTSL010000030.1:34041-39753 GCA_964616915.1 uncultured bacterium | reverse complement strand
GGGTGGGGGACGAGGTAGACTTTGCGTCCCACCACGGTCCCCTCCTCGACGAGGGGGGGGAGCCCCATCGTCTCGATATAGCCTTCGAAATAGTAGCCACGGGCATCCTCGAAATCATCGTTGCGCGCATCCGGATCGGCGGTGGTGGGGTGGCGTTCCCAGATCCGTTGTTCCATCGACTTGCGTCGTGCCTTCGGGCTCCTGCGCCGTTTCGGATCGGTGATGGGAGCGGAGAAGACGCCAAGGAGGAGTTCCGTTCCTTCAACGGGACGAAAGAAGCGGAGTTCCTTCCCGAAACGCTCGATTTCCCCCGGGACTTCGATCCCAGGATCGACGGGGACCGATTCGAGCATGATGAGATCGAAACGTGCCGTCGTCTCCGTGTTGCGGAAACAGCCGGGAAGGAGGAGGAGGGGGAGAAGAAGCCGCCATGGTCGCCCTCTCCCATCAGAACTCCCAATCCTCCGGTTGCGTTCCAGCCGGGATCTCATCCTTGCCATGGAGTGCTCCTGTCGGCTCGATCCCTCCGATCTGGAGGGGCCACCCGCTTACCACGATGCACCTTCGTCCGAAGCCGAAGAATCCTCGATCGCGCTCCGTGACTTCGACCTCGGCGAGGGCATTGAACCCTCTGCCCGCCCGATCGAGCGCGTCGGAGACCGCCCGATCGAGGCGGGGGGCCGCCAACGCGAGGAAGAAGAAGTGGAGCGTGCAGTCCTTCCCTTCGACCTGCGCCGTTCCATGCAGATGGGGGAGTTCGAGCTGTGTCCCCCGGAATACGCGTAAGGTGGTGGTCCGGCTCGCGCAGCTCGCTTCGAGGGAGAGGAGCAGGATGAGGATCGTCCTCATGAGGCGCGAACCCGTGTGGCTCCCTCCATCTTCTTTCGGGGGGATCCTCTGCCGTTGCAGCCACGTTTCACGCATTGTGTCCGGCGCGTCTGCGGTGGATGAGATCGGCGATCACCGCGAGGAGTTCGTCGAGGTGTACCGGTTTCTTCAGGATCTTGTCCACCTGGGGAGGGTGGATCGTTCCTCCGAAGCGTGTCGCGCCATAGCCGCTGAGCATGAGGATCGGTTGATTGGGTGCCCATGCCTTGATCGTCCGGGCGAACTCCTCGCCGTCCATCGAGGGCATGGCCCAATCGGTGATCACGAGATCGAAACGGCTCGTCCGGAAGCGTTCGATCCCCTCCCGGCCGTCCGCCGCGACCTCCAGATGACATCCATGGAGGGAGAGACAATCCGTGATCATGTCCTGGATGAGGGGATCGTCCTCCACCAGGAGAATCGTAAGGGGCTCGGGAAACTTCATGCATCCTCCCCTGCCGACCCCGGGCGGGATGCGTCCCTCGAGGACCCGGAGGGTTCGGCCGCAGACTCGCCTCGCGCCGGAGATCGCTTCGGAGCCCATACCCCGCGCGTCTCCCATCGTCAGCGACAGTCTGTGACAGTGGAAGGACGATGATGCAGAGGAAGTAAGGAGAGAGATGAATGCTTTACTATATGCTGGGATGAACCCTTTTGTCAACCACTTTTTCGCCGTTCACCCTCACCCGCCGACGATGACTGCGGCATGGGCGCCATTGTCCCTCACCGGGCGAAGAACTCGGCGAAGACGACGAGGGTTTCGACGAAGATGAGCAGGATGATGATGAATTCGAGCGTCTCGGAGCGTTTCGTGGCGAGATGGTCGTTCATCACGGCATAGATGCTCTCGAAGATCGCAAGTTTCTTGGCCACGCTCTCCTGCCAGGCGTGGAGTTGCAAGCGGGATGCGGCGAGGCGGTGGACGCGGGCGAGGTAGATGTCTCCGACGAGTTTCAGCGCATTGTTCACCCGCTCGAAGATGATCGAGACCTCGATCTTGAGGTTGGCGATCTCCCCCATCGCCTCCGTATAGGGGTTCGTCCGGCTGAGGAAGTAGGGGGTCTTCGGGAGGGTGAGATCGAAGGTCTCGTCTTCGATGCGCCGGTCGAGGAGGGCGTCGAAGAAGCGTAGCTCGAGGAGCTGGACGTTGGAGAATTCCAGCACATTGAGCGCATCGGTGTAATCGCTGTCGTAGATGAAGGCGGCGTTCCAGTCGATGAGGATGAGATCGCGCGAGGAGTAGGAGAGGGGGGAACGGAGCATGTCGGACAGGATCCGCTCGTCCATCTCGATCGTCTCGGTGCGGATGATCTGGGCCAGCGCCGTTCGTTCGCGGACAAGGAGCTGCTCGGCGCCGATCTCCTCCGAAAATCGGGAGACCTGGAAGACGAAGTAATCCTCCACGATATCGCTCAACGCCGGTTTCGTGATCATCCCTTCGATCCGGGAGATCAGCCGCCGGGCCTCGGAGAGGGCGTGCTCGGCCAGGGTCGGGACGTTCCAGATCGCCGCGCTCAGCCTCGCCATGGCGGGAAGATCGATGCCCGTCACGGGGAGATGGTAGAGGAAGCTCATCACCCCGAAATCGAAGATCCGCACCTGAAGGTCCGCCCGGTACGTCTCCCCCCCCATCGCTACGGTCGTGGGAGGGAGCGTGATCGTCACCGGCGGCTTTTGGTAACGGAAGTAGGTCGGCGCGAGCTTCTTCCGTAAGACCGCCGGGGTACTGCGGTCGGTGAAGATCCCCTCCACGCCGCGTAGATCGATCTCATAACCGACATCGACGGCATAGAGGACGAAGACCCCCCCCTCCTCGACCGTGAGGGGGGAGGAAGCCCCCTCCCCCCCCTTCATGGAGATCTGGGCGGACTTCATCACGGCGTGGAGGGTCCTTCCTGGAGAACGCGGCGACGGCGGTGCAGGAGCACGAAGCCGAAAAGGATGTACCCGAAGCCGAGCACGAGGAGGAGGAATTTCACGATCGCACAGAAACGTGCGATCGGCGGAAGCACCTGCCAGGGGATCGCGACGAGGAGCCAGACGAGCGCGACATTTTCGAGCACGTCGAAGAGGGCCGCCCCCCATTGCCCCCACGCGAGGAGGAAGCCCACCCGCCGAAGGAAGGGGTGCGCATCTCCGCAGTTCCGGGCGATCTCGAGGCAAAAGAGCGCCATCGTCGTCGAATAGAGGAGGAGGAAGAGAAAGTCGAGACCGTTGAGGAAGGCCGCGCGATGCTGATCGGCGATGCTCCAGGAACCGACGATCCGTTGAGAGGCGATCAGATCGGGGGCCAGCTCGAAGGAGACGATCCCCAGCGGCGCCGTCTCGTTCTCGAGGGGGGCACCGAGCCACCCCATCAGGAGCGTGAGCACGACCGTCGCGATGAGGAGGAGACGGCGTGTCCTGGCCGGCACCCCTGCGAGCGGATGACGTTGCGTCATGACACCTCCTTGCCGAACCCGTTCCGGGCGCATCCCCTCCTTTCACGCTACTCCTGCGGTGTGGTTCGCTCCTGAAGGTTCCCCACGAGCGTGATGTAATCCTGGGCGGGCCCGTCGAAGGTGAGGGTGTCGATGTGGAATTCGTAGTCCTCGAAGGCGGGGAGGGGGACCTCCTCCATCGTCTTGCCGAACTCCTCGAGGATGAGCGGGAGGATCGCCTCGATCAGGGCGTTCGTATCGACGTTGTCGGCCGGCCGCAGGAAGCTCTCCTCCACGATCCGGAAGGTGACGGAGGGGCGGTCCGCGAAGGAGACGTTGAGCTTCCCTTCGGGGGTGGCGGCGAAGTTCGCGGGAACGCGGATGTTGATGAGGAGCGTGATGATCGAACGCCAGCTCGCCGGGGTATCCTGGAACATGAAGAATTCCGTCTCGAGATCGGTGACCTCGAAGATCGCGCGCCCATCCTGGAAGCGGAGCCACGGCTGTTCGTGGAGGCGGGGGACCGCCCGGATCGGGATGTCGGCGATCTCCTGGCTCCGGTTGTCGAGCAGGCCGAAGGGGGTCGTGTTCGCGGCCACCTCCTGGAGCGTCGTCTCGACTTCACTCGTGAGCTTTCCCGTCTCATAGCCGGCGAAGAGGAGGCGGTTGAGCATGTCGTCGCTCATCGTCACCCCCATCCGGGCGGGCGCCGTGATTCCGCTCATGTCGGGCGCGAGACTCGGGGTATAACGGGAACCGGGGAAGAAGGGGACGCTCTCCGACTTCTCGTTGGGCGTGACGTTCCCCCCGAGATAGAGGTTCATCGCTGCCTCGTCGATCGTGATCCGGTTCGGCTGCCCCGCAAAGGTGAGGTACGCGCCGTTGACCTCGACGACGCCGCCGAGCGAGAGGCTCTCGAGGAGTTCGGTGAGGAGGACGGGGAGCACGCTTTCGAGCTGACTCGTCAATTCGTCGTCGATCGCGTTCGTGATCGCCGCGCCGAGGGTCTCCTGGAAAACCTCGGGGAGGTCACCGTAGTCGATGACGAGATTGACGAAATCGATGTTCACCTCGTCGATCGTGATCCGGATCTGGTTCTCGACCACGGCCGCCGTGAGGTGAACGAGCGCCTCGAGGCGGTCACTCGTGGCCGTGACGATCGTGTCGTAGGGGGTACCGAGCACGTCGCCGGTGGCCCGCATCGTCATCAGGATGCCTTCGTAGTTGGCGAGCCAGGCCATCCCCTGCGGAGGAACGAGATCGGGAACGAGGGAGAAGGTCTCATAGGAAAGGCTCTCGACATCGACGCGGGTGGAGGCACCGGGAAGCGTCTGTTCGAAGAGCGGATTGGCCGCGATGAGGAGGGCCTCCAGATCGACGAGGCCCTCGAACTGCGTCGTCACCTTCTCCGCCAGAAGGTCGAATCCCGCTTGCGTCACCCTGCCCGCCGCGCTTTCCGGCAGGAAGATCGTCTCGGACGCGAAGGTCTCACTACGCGCGTTCCCCAGCGTGTCCTCGGTATCGAACGTCAGGAGATCGGAGGCCGGCACCGTGACCTCGAAATCGTTGCCCGAGAGGGCGGCGGAAACGCCGTTGACCCGCACGCTCGAAACTCCGCTGAAATCGTTCGCGACGCCGGTGAGATGCATCGTATTCCCCTCGTCCGAGAGGGTGCGGACCCGTGCGGCGGGGCCGAAGGCGTCGTAGAGGAATTCCACCTCGTCGGTATCCCCGGCCCAGTTCACCCGAAGCCGGTTCGTCCCCTCGAGGAGCCGGTCCGCGATCCGGGAACCGGGTGCGATCGCGGTGGCATTCTGCTGCGGCTCGAAGAACGTGAAGACCGACCCGCCGTTGAGGAGCGCCTTCCAGCGGAAGGGGACCGTGCGGATCCCGAAGGAGACGACAAGATCGGGGGGCTCGGTCAACACCTCCCCCCCTCCGGAGGGCGCATCGATCGAGACGAATTCCTCCGTGGCGCACTGCGGGGCACCGATGGCCAGAAAGAGAACGAAGAGACCGAGAATGACGGACAGCGATTTCGACATCTCAAATTCCTTCCATTTCGTGTCCCGTCATTCCATGACGGGACCGTGCGATTCCATTTCTGCTCCCCTTGGCGTTGCCTGGTATCGCGAACATCGGGGAGCCTTCACAAACCCCATTTCGTGTGCAGTCGAGCAAGAAGTGTTCCCTCTTCCCTCGATCGAAGGGGGCCGGCAGGAACCGGCTTTCTTCGACCCGGCCGGCAGCGGCCGGGGAGGGATTTCATCCATTGGGACGAGTACGTCGTGGGACAGGGAGGAGGTGATGGAATCCCCTATCACCCCGTGAAACTTCGCTTCCACCGGGTGATACGGCAAACCCGATCATCGTCATGAGACGCCTGGAATGGGAGGAATGCATGGCATGGAACATTCAACCGAAT
>CAZTSL010000030.1:0-33941 GCA_964616915.1 uncultured bacterium | reverse complement strand
TCCTGGGTCCAGGGGGGGTACCAGACGATCTCGACGTGGGCTTCCTCGACGTTGGGGAGTTTCTCGATCTTGCGCTGCACGTCGTATTGGAGGACCGGTCCCATGCCGCAGCCCGGCGCGGTGAGCGTCATCGCGATGGTGACGCGGTAGTTGCCATTTTCGAGCGGGGTGACCTCGCACTTGTAGACGAGGCCGAGTTCCACGATATCGACGGGGATCTCCGGGTCGTAGCAGGTGCGCAGTTCCTCCCAGACGAGCTTTTCGAGTTCCTCGGCGCTCTGGACTTCGGTCGGTTTCTCGGCCGATTTCACCTCCTTGCCGAGCGCTTCGGCATATTCTCCATCGATCCGGGCGAGATAGCCCTGCTGCGTGACGACGGTGAAGCTGCCTCCCAGTTCCTGATGGAGGGTGACTTCCTCCCCCTTTTCCAGCGTAATCGGGGCGCCATCGGGGATGAGGGTGGCGGGCACGCTATGGTTCAGGCGAATCGTTTCGCGCATCATCGTTTCTGCTCCCTATTCCGTTTTCGCGGGCATTTCTGCGCCGTCGAGCGCGTTTACGAGGGTATGCCAGGCCAGGGTGGCGCATTTGACCCGCATCGGGAAGGCGCGTACCCCCTGGAGGACGAGGAGCGAATCGGGGAAGTCGGGGGGTGGGGTTGCGTTCTCCCCGGTCAGGAGGGCGAGGAAGCCCGCCGCCCAGTGTCGGGCGGTCGATTCCGGCTGCCCCGTGACCGCAACCGTCATGAGCGAGGTCGAGGCGGTGCAGATCGCGCATCCCTCGCCCTGGAAGGAGACTTCCGCCAGCCGGTCGTCGTCGTCCTTGCGGAGGTAGAGGATGATCTTGTCTCCGCAGAGGGGGTTGTAACCCACGCCTTGATGCGTGAAATGCTCCAGGCGGCCGAAGTTCCTCGGGTTCTTCGAATGATCGACGATGAATTCCTGGTAGAGTTCATCCATGCTTCACCTCCCCAACAGGTCGTGCGCCTCGACGAGGGCGCTCCGGAGGCGTTCGATGTCGGCGGGGCGGTTGTAGATGCCGAGCGAGGCCCGGCAGGTGGCGGGTACCCCGAGACGCTCCATCAGGGGTTGCGTGCAGTGATGCCCCGTGCGGATGCAAACCTCGAAGCGGTCCGCGATCGTGCCGACGTCGTGGGGATGGACCCCGGCGACGTTGAAGCTCACGATCCCGGTCTTCTCCCGCGTCGTGCCGTAGATCTCGACGAAGCCGAGATCGGTGAGCATCCCTTCGAGGTCGGCGAGAAGGGTGCGTTCATGTTCGACGATGTCGGCGAACCCGACCGATTCGATGAAATCGATCGCGGCGCCGAGCCCCACGACCTGGGCGATCGGGGGGGTTCCCGCCTCGAAGCGATAGGGGATGTCGTTATAGGTGACCGCCTCGGTGGAGACCGTACGGATCATGTCCCCGCCCCCGCATACCGGCGGAAGGGTTTCGAGGCATTCCATCCGTCCGTAGACGCAACCGACCCCGGTCGGGCCGTACATCTTGTGCCCCGAGAAGACGTAGAAGTCCACGCCGAGGCGCTGGACATCGACGGGGAGGTGTCCGATGGCCTGTGCGCCATCGACGATGAAGAGCGCCCCGTGCGCCTTGACGTGCGCCGAGATCGCCTCGATCGGGAGGATCGTTCCGAGGGTGTTCGAGACGTGGGCCAGCGAGACGACCTTCGTCCTCGGGGTGAGCGCTTCGGCCACCCGTTCGGGGGAGATCGATCCGTCCGTCTCGAAATCGACGAATTTGAGGGAGATACCGATCCGTTCCTCCAGCATGAGCCACGGCACGAGGTTCGAGTGGTGCTCGACCAGGCTGAGGATGACCTCGTCGCCGGGGGAGAGCCGGCTTTGCGCCAGGCTCTGGGCGAGGAAGTTGATCCCGGCAGTGGTGCCGCGCGTGAAGATGATCTCCTCGGGGCGCTGGGCTCCGATGAAACGGGCGACCCGGCGGCGGACCCCCTCGAAGCGTTCCGTGGCCCGGTGCGCCAGGGTATAGACGGCGCGGTGGATGTTGGCGTTCTCCGTCTCATAGAAGCGTGTGATCGCCTCGATCACCGTCCGGGGCCGTTGCGTGGTCGCGGCGTTGTCGAGATAGGCGAGCGTTTCGTTCCCTTTCGCCGTGAAAAGGGGGAAAGACCTCAAGATGTCGTCAAACTGCATGGCATGTCCGTCAAAGTGTGGCGAGCATCTCCGATGCCCGCGCCAGAAGCCAGGACCGCTCGTCTGCGCCGAGGGATCCGGTGATGTCGTTGAGAAAACCTTCGAGGATGAGTCGTTGGGCGCGCTCGGGGGAGAGGCCACGCGATTCGAGGTAGAAGAGGCTCTCCTCATCGACGTTGCCGCTTGCGGCCCCGTGGGTGCAGACGACGTCGTCGTTGTAGATCTCGAGGTAGGGCTCGACGAGCGCGGTGGCGTCGGGATCGAGGGGGACGGCCCGCATCTTCTGGTGGCTCTCCGTGCCGCCGGCGCCCTTTGCCACGAGGATCCGTCCCCGGTAGATCGAACGCCCCCCCCCGCGGGCGAGGTTGAGTTCGATCTGTCGGCTCTTCGTTCTTCCCGCGTTGTGGAGCGTATCGACGTGGAGTTCCTGGAAACCGCCCCGCGACACGGTGGAGAAGGCGCCGATCCGTGATTCGGCCCTGGGGCCCTCGAGCGCGACCCAGCAGTCCCGGCGCGCGATTCCGGCGGCGGTCCCGGCGAATCCGATGCGGCTCGTGCTTCCTCCCTTCTGGAGGACTTCGAAGAAGCTGAAGTGCCGGTGTTCATGGGGGGTTTCGGTGACGCTCTCGGCGAAGAGGGAGGCTTCGGCCTCGAGCGCGACCCGGACGCACTGGGTGAAGAGGCTCTGGGGTGCCGGGACGCCTTTCGTCCAGTCGCGCAGATGCAGCTGCGCTCCCGCCCCCACGCGGAGGAAGATCTGGGCGTGGAGGCTCTCCCCTTGCGCCAGGCGATCGGTGGCGTAGCCGACGTTGAGCGTCAGGCGTTCGCCGGGTGCGAGATCGACGACGAGGATCCGGGGGGCGGCGGCCTGGTTGAGGGTCCAGTAGGGATGCCGTGCGCTCCGCTGCTCGAAGGTGCGATCGAAAGCGGTCAGGGCGTCGAGGAGATCGGGACGCGAACTGCCCGACTCGAGGTCGAGTTCCGTGATCGTCATCCCTGCGCTTCGGGTTGGAAGACGCCAGCGTCCATGATCCCAGAGGAGAGCGATCCCTTCCGGGAAGGGGAAGCGATCGGTCCCGGCAGCCCCCCCCTTCTCGGAGAGGATCGTAAAGGGTGCCTCCAGCCGGTTCCAGGGGAGGTAGCGGAGCCGTTCGTCCTTTCGGAAGCGGCGCGCCTCGGTTTCGATCACCGCGCGAACGTTCTCGATGAGTGGAGGAAAGACGATGTTGCGCCGTTCGAGGCGGTGGGCCAGGGTATCGGCCCACGCCAGCCGTGTCGAATCAGCCATGGGCACCTCCCGCTTCCTCGATGATCCATCCGTATCCCTTCTCTTCGAGGGTGCGAGCCAGCTCCATCCCCCCTGCCTTGACGATCCGTCCCTCGACGAGGATATGGACCTTGTGGGGGCGGATGTACTCGAGGAGTCGTTCGTAGTGGGTGATGAGGAGGAAGGCGCGCTGCGGGGAGAGGAGGGTGTTGACGCCTTCGCTGACGACCCGCAGCGCATCGATGTCGAGGCCGGAGTCGGTCTCGTCGAGGATGGCCAGGACCGGTTCGAGGAGGCTCAACTGGAAGATCTCGTTCTTCTTCTTCTCGCCGCCGGAGAAGCCTTCGTTCAGGGGGCGGTGGAGGAAGCTCTCGTCCATCCTGAGGAGGGCGAGCCGCTCCTTGGCCAGGGAGAGGAATTCCCCCGCTTCGAGGGGAGGGTGTCCCCGCTGCTTTCGCACGGCGTTGACCGCTTCCTTGATGAAGTAGAGGTTGTTGACGCCGCTGATCTCCACGGGGTATTGGAAGGCGAGGAAGACGCCGGCGCGCGCACGTTCGGTCGGCGTCATGGCCAGGAGGTCTTCCCCTTTGAAGCGGATCTGCCCCTCTGTCACGGTATAGTCGGGGTGGCCCGCCAGGGTCTTGGAGAGGGTGCTCTTCCCCGAGCCGTTGGGGCCCATGATCGCATGGATCTCCCCGCCGGAGAGTTCGAGGTCGAGTCCCTTGAGGACTTCCGTACCCTGGACCGCCACATGGAGGTTGCGGATCTCGAGAATCGTTTCGCTCATCCTACGGCTCCTTCCAGGCTGACTTCGAGGAGTTTCCTCGCTTCCACGGCGAATTCCATCGGCAAGTGCTGGAAGACGCTCTTGCAGAATCCGCTGACGATCAGGTTTACGGCGTCCTCTTCGCTCAGGCCGCGTTGCTGGCAGTAGAAGAGCTGCTCGTCGCTGATCTTCGAGGTCGTGGCTTCATGTTCCACGCGTGAGGTCGTGTTGTGGTTCTCGATCGTGGGGAAGGTGTGGGCGCCGCAGTCGGCGCCGAGGAGGAGGGAGTCGCACTGGGTGTAGTTGCGTGCATGTTGGGCGTTCTTCTGGATGCGCACCATCCCCCGGTAGCTGTTCTGGCCGAACCCGGCCGAGATCCCCTTCGAGATGATCGTGCTCTTCGTGTTCTTGCCGACATGGATCATCTTCGTGCCGGTATCCGCCTGCTGGTGGTTGTTCGTGAGCGCCACGGAGTAGAACTCCCCGACGGAGTTGTCCCCCTGGAGGATGCAACTCGGGTATTTCCAGGTGATCGCGGAGCCGGTCTCGACCTGGGTCCAGGAGATCTTCGCGTTCTCTCCGGCGCACTTGCCCCGTTTCGTGACGAAGTTGTAGATCCCTCCGCGTCCTTCGGCGTCGCCGGGGTACCAGTTCTGCACCGTCGAGTACTTGATGTGCGCGTCCTTCATGGCGATCAGTTCGACGACCGCGGCATGGAGTTGATTCTCGTCGCGCATCGGTGCGGTGCAACCTTCGAGGTAGCTGACATAGGCGCCCTCCTCCGCGATGAGGAGGGTTCGTTCGAACTGGCCGGTGCCGGCCGTGTTGATCCGGAAGTAGGTCGAGAGTTCCATCGGGCATCGCACGCCCGGGGGGATGTAACAGAAGGAGCCGTCGCTGAAGACGGCCGAGTTGAGCGCCGCGAAGAAGTTGTCCGTGCAGGGGACGACCGTGCCCAGATAACGTTCCACGAGTTCGGGGTGTTCCTGGACCGCTTCGGAGAAGGAGCAGAAGACGATGCCCATCTTCTCGAGTTCCTTCTTGAAGGTCGTGGCCACCGAGACGCTATCGACGACGGCATCGACCGCGACGCCGGCGAGCCGTTTCTGCTCGTCGAGGGAGATCCCCAGCTTGTCGAACATCGCCTTGAGTTCGGGGTCCACCTCGTCGAGGCTCTTGAGCGTCTTCTTCTTCTTCGGCGCGGCGTAGTAGATGATCGCCTGGTAATCGATCGGGGGGTAGACGACGTGCGCCCAGTGGGGCTCCTCCATCTTCCGCCAGGCCCGGTAGCTTTTGAGCCGGAAATCGAGGAGGAACTGTGGTTCCTTCTTCTTCCGGGAGATGAAGGTGATGATTTCTTCGTTCAGCCCGGGGGGGGCTGTCTCCGTATCGAGATCGGTGGAGAATCCGTAGAGGTATTCCTTCTTGAGGAAACGGTCCACCTGGCCCTGTTTCTCGGACATGATGCATACCTCATCCAGTTTGCGGAGCCGTTGGGGATGCGCTTCGTTACGCGAATGCGTCTGGATTTCCCAGCTATCAGGGAGGGAACGGTCGCCCATCTCCATCCTCCCTTTCGTGGCAAGGGGGGAAGCGCATCCGCCTCATTGCGTTTTCCAGGGAAAGATCAGTATACCACAAAATGTTACGCTTCGCGACAGAGGAGGAAGAAGTTGTTCGTGACCTTTCCATGCTTGTAGGCGCGGCCGATCGTGACGTGGGTACTCACCTTGCGCAGGAAGTCGTGCATGAATCCGTAGACGAGGCGGGTGATCCCCCGGTCGTTCGGCTCGATCCGCGGCCAGTTCTCCGGTTTTCCCGGTGGAACCTGGTAGTAGTCGATGACGACGCTTCCCCGTTCGTCCTCGGGGGTGGGGCGGCAGACGAAGTAGCCCGGTCCTACGATCGGGCGTAACGTCCCTTCGTTGTACCCCCAGAGCACGGGGGGATCCTCCCCCTCGGGAGGACGGCAGAAGCGCTTCTCGAAGATCGAGAAGAGGGGGAGCGAGTTCCTGCCGTAATGGATCACCGGTTCGAGCGGCCCCTTCTCGGGGGGAACGATATCTTCGAGGGTTACCGCATGTCCCGCGGTAAGGGTCCACAACTTGCGCTGCGCCTTCGCCCCGAGGGAACGGACCGCCTCGACCCGCGCCGAAGCCTCGAGACCGTCGAGTTCTCCGGCGATCTCTTCGATCTTTGCAGGGTCGGCGAGAATCATCTCTTGCAGTTTCGACATGACATTCCTCATCGTCTCAGGGCGTGGGGAAGTATGGCGCCAGACGTTTCCGTACTTCTTCGGGAGAGAGGGATTCTCCGCGGTTGAGGGCGTCCACGATCTCTGCCACGGCTTCCTTGGCCTCCTCCTTCTTCCAGTCGCGCAGGAAACCGGAGAGGAAGCTCTCTCCCCGCATCGCGCGGGCGATCGCCCGGTCCCGGTTCCTCTCCGTGAGTTCGGTGAAGTAGATCACCTCGAAGGTTCCGCCCTCCTCCGAGGGAAGGCGGTAGATTTCAAACATCGTCTTTTCCGATTCGAACGACATCCTTCCCCCTTGTCCCTCTTGTGGCTGGATCGATCCCATCGAGGGCGCAGCTTATCGGAGTTCCGGAGGAAAATCAAGAGGCCCGACCCGCCCGACCAGGATCGATCCGTGAAGGGTGCTCGATCGTCCTCCCTCCCTCCCTCACGTCCTCACGCCCTCACGCCCACTGGGGCCACGAAGGGGAGAGGAAACTGCGGTTTGGGCGATGGCCGCCGGGAGACGATCGAGGAGATCGGAAGCGAGGAAGGAGCGTTCTCCGAGGGCTTCTGCGGCGAGATCTCCGGCCAGGCCGTGGAGGTAGACGCCGAGCAGCGCCGCGGTGCAGGGGGGGTGTCCCTGGACGAGGAAGCCGCCGATCATGCCGGCGAGCACGTCTCCCGTCCCGCCGGAGGCCATTCCGGCGTTGCCGGTGGGGTTGACGAAGACTTCCCCCTCGGGCGTGGCGATGAGGGTCCGTGCCCCCTTGAGCACGAGGATCACCCCATGCCGGGTGGCAAAGTCTCGGGCAACGGAGAGACGGTTCTCCTGCACCCGTGCGGCGGAAGAACGCAGGAGCCGGCCCATCTCTCCCGGATGGGGGGTCAGGATGAGGGGGGCCTTGGCCACATCGAGGGATTCGAGCGTACCAGCCAGCACGTTCAGGGCATCGGCATCGATCACCATCGGATGTTCTGCACGTTCGATCAACTCGACGACGACGCGGGGGACTTCCCCCCGGGTGGAGAGACCGGGGCCGAGCAGGGTGGCCCGGCATCGGTGGAGGTGGGGGGTGAGCTGCCGGACCGCTCCCTCTCCGAGCACGCCGGGCTCGCTCTCCTCGAGGCCGATCTTGAGGCACTCGGTCAGTTTCATCTCGATGATTTCCCGCAGGCTTCGGGGCACCGCCACGGAGACGAGGCCGCTACCTGCCCGCATGGCGGCTTCCCCGGCAAGAGCCGCTGCGCCGGTCATCCCCTCCGAACCGGCCACGATGAGAAGGTGCCCGAAGGTGCCCTTGTGGCTATCGGGTGGCCGCTTCTGGAGGTGGGGTGCCAGATCGGATCCCTCCAGGAGGGTGTAGGGGGTCTGCACCCCTTCGATCCGTTCCCGGGGAATACCGATATCGACGGTGACGAGTCTTCCCGTGTATCCCGCGCCTGGATAGACGACCTCTCCAACCTTGGGCAACCCGAAGGTCACGGTGAGATCGGCCTGAACCGCAGCACCGAGCGGGCGTCCCGTCTCGGTGTGGAGGCCGGAGGGTACATCGACGGCCACGACGGGGGTGGCGCTCTGGTTCATCGTCTCGACCGCGGCGCGGTAGAGATCCCGGAGTTCCGAGGTGAGGCCGGTGCCCAGGAGCGCGTCGATGAGGAGATCCGCGCCCGCGACGGCGTCCTCTTCCTTGCGCAGGGTTTCCCGATCGGTCACTTCCACGATCGAAAGCCCCATCTTCCGCGCGGCTTCGAGGTTGGTGCGGGCATCCCCCGTGACCTTCTCCACGGGAGAGAAGAGGAGGAAGCGCACCCGGCACCCCCGGTTGTGGAGATGACGGCCGATCACGAAGCCATCCCCCCCGTTGTTCCCCTTGCCGCAGAAGAGGAGGATCTGCGCACCTTCCCGAACGCGGTCGGGGAAGTGCGCGCGGATCACCTCCACCGCTCCGCGCCCGGCGTTTTCCATCAGCACGACGCCCGGAATGCCGATCTCCTCGATCGTCGTTCGATCGAGTTCACGCATCACGCTTGCGGTCACGAGCTTCATCGTTTGAAACCTCCCACGTCCTTCGGCCTTTCAGGAGCGTGTGACACTGAGGGGATCCCCTCGCTTTCCCAACCCAGTTCCCGCAACGTCTGACGCCATCCAGGTTATCCGATTCGTTCCAGGGAATCAAGACAGCCGCGCCGGCGCAAGCCGGTGAAGTGCGAAAAAGTTGCCGACGGTTTGCGTGGATCGATCCTGAGGGGCATCTTGACATTCTGGAGGGGTTTGCTACGATGGCTTCTCCCCACTGCCGGGGGGGGGTGTTCCCCCCCACACCCGCTCCGGCACCGCGGCCACCGACTCGAAGGCCCCCCTCGACGCCGAGGGGTGAATCCCCCCTCGGTCGGATGGCGCTGTTCATCCTGCCGGATCGATCCGACGTGGCCCATACCCGTCATGCCACCCATTTCCGGTTCCGTTCCGAGGGAGAACCGATGATCAGACGAAAGTACGCTGTTCTCTTCGTGATATCGATGACGATCCTGGCACTCGACCAGTTGATCAAGCATTGGGTGCTCCAGAATGTTCGTCCAAGGCGGCCGCAGGCGATCATCGATGGTTTTCTCTACGTCACCCAGGAGCACAACCGCGGCGCAGCATTCAGCCTCCTCTCCCACCTGCCGATCGGCTTCTTCATCGTGGTTTCGATCCTTGCGATCGGCGTCATCCTCTACTTCTTCACCCTGCTCGGGGAGCGGCAATACGCCCTGATCCGGGCGCTCTCCTTCGTGATGGGGGGGGCGTTGGGCAACCTCTGGGACCGGATCCAGCTCCACAAGGTGATCGACTACGTCGATATCCGGGTCGCGGGGCGGCGGGGGCCTCCCTTCAACCTCGCCGACGTGGCGATCAGCATCGGGGTGATCATCCTGATCTACCGGATGGTGATCAAGGGGGAGGAATTCGGCGATACCCCGGAGCCAATGGGAGTGGGAGAGGGTACCCCGGAGGCGGCGGTGAACGGAGCGAAGCGTGAAGAGGCCGCAGAAGCCCCCGATGCGGGAGTGGGGCAAGACACGACCGGCACTTCGGAGGCTGCTCCGCAACTGAACCTCGAGGTGCCCCGCAGCGAGGAGGACGCTCCCCCCGTAGTCGAGGCATCTCCTCGAGATCCGGCGAAGCAAGAGGGATAGTCCTCCGTTTCTCCCTCCATGCCAGAACGTTCCGGAAGGGCAGGGCCGGCAATGGTCGTCGCGCAGAAGTACAGAATCCTCGCCACGGTATCCCTCCTCCTCTTTCTCCTCGATCAGCTCACGAAGTGGCTCGTACTCCGGTCGATCGCGTATCAGGAAGTCCGGGAGGTCATCCCTCACATCCTCAACGTCACGAACGTATGGAACCGGGGTGCGGCCTTCAGCCTCTTCTCGGAGTGGAGCGCCTATCTCTTCATCGTGATTTCCGTAGTCGCCGTGGGATTCATCGTCTACTACTTCTCCCGGATCGACGATGCGCAGAAGTGGGTCGTGTGGGGGCTGTCGTTCATCCTCGGAGGGGCGATCGGCAATCTCCTCGACCGGGCACGGTTGCACCATGTCGTCGATTTCATCGATCTGCACTTCGGGGAGCATTTCCACTGGCCTGCCTTCAACGTGGCCGACGTGGCGATCACGATGGGGGTGGGTTTCCTCATCTACGACATGTTCAAGGGCGATCGTGGGAAGCGTACGGGATGAAGCCTCGGCTCTTCACCCTCTTCGGCGTAGAGGTCTGGTCGTTTCCCTTCTTCCTCCTCTGCGGTTACCTTGGAGGGGGGATGCTGGCGGTGCACAGGGCGCCGCGGGAAGGGATCGATCCCCTTGACGTCGTCGGGCTTGCCTTCTGGACGCTCCTTCTGGGACTCCTCGGAGCCCGTCTCGGCTGGGTGCTTCTCTTTCTCGAGTACTACCGGGCCCATCCCGGTTTGATCCTCGAGTTCCAGGACGGGGGGCTCTCCTTCTATGGAGGGCTCCTCGTCGGACTGGCGACGATCTGGGGATACAGCCGGCTGCGAGGGTTTCCCTTTCACCGGATGATCGATCTGGCAGCAGTTTCCACGGCTTTCGGGCTCTCGGTGGGAAGCGTGGGGCTCCTCCTCTCCGGGAGCTGCTACGGCCAACCATGTCCCCCCACGAGCCCCTTCATCTTCTTTGCGATCTCCTTTCCTCCCGCGTCGCTGGGCCGGGTGGGGGATCCCCTCTATCCGACGCAACCCTTACTGATCGCGGGGAATGCCGTGATCTTCCTCTATCTCCGCATCGCGGTCGAACCGAAGCGCCACTTCGAGGGGGAGATCTTCACGACGTTCCTCTCGGCCTATACGTTCCTGCGCTTCTTCGTCGGTTGGATCGAGGGGGGGCCGCAGGGGAGGATCGGCCCCCTTTCCGACACCCAGATCGTCTCGCTCCTCTTCTTCCTGCTGGCCCGTGGCTGGGCCGCACGGCTCCGTTCCAGAGGGACGAGAACGCCGTGGGGGAACCTTCCGATCTGAAGTTCGATCCCTCCCTCCTCACCGGCAAAGGATCTCGAGGCTCTCCGCACCACTGCCGGTTGGATCGTGGCACTTCCGGCAGGTCCGGGGATTCCGGCGGCGCAGTTGTTCACAGCCGCGCCGCGCGAATCCGGGAGGATGGGGGTTGAGGCCAAGCCCCCCCCGCGTGGCGGTGCTGTGGCACCGAAGACAGGTCTCCTCCCGGTGACACGCTGCGCAGGCGCGGATATTGCGGCGGGCGAAGTTCGAATGATGATTCCTCCCCCGCACCGTCCGGGTGCCATCCGCGCTCGTTCCCTCCTTGAAGACCCAACCGGGCCCGTGAAAGGTCCGGGTTGGACTTCCATCGGGCGCCTCCGTGTCGAAGAGGGGGGCGATCCCCCCCGTGTCGGTGGGAAAGGGGTCGTCCGTGTAGCGCAGCCGGATGTGACAGTCCCGGCAGAACCGCTCGGAGGTATGACAATTCTCGCATCGCAGCGTCCGGTTGATCGCTGCACGGGGGTGAATCGTCACCCAGTCGTTGGGGTGGATCGATGCCGGCTTGACGTTCCCCTCGTGGCATTCCGTGCAATCGGAACGGGTGTGGCAGTTCATGCAGTAGGTTTCCCACCGGCCCGCGATCTTGCCATGCTCGCGCTGCCACATGGGCGAGAAGTGGTTGTCCCCCTTGAAGTGACCCGCCGGTTTGAGCACCCCCTCCGGAAAGACGACCCGCAGTTTCCCGTCGGGACGGAGGAGGTGGCACGTCCCACAGGCATCGGGCGCCTGACGGCCGTCGTGACACCCCAGACAGGTGGCCATCCTCGGAAGCTGGGCCACCGTGGCCCGTCCCACCCGTGTGAAGTCCCCATGACAGGCCGCGCATTCGATCCCCCGATCGAGGTGCGCTTCGTGGGAGAATTGGAGATGGGCCGCAACGAGGAAGACCGGTTCCGGCTTCGGCGCCTTGCGCGGATCGAACCCCTCGTGGCAGGCGGCACAGTCGGAACGGGGCACCGCCTTCTGCGGCTCTTTGGCCTCAACGTCGTGACAATCGAGGCAGGTCTCCGCAGGGGGTAGATTGCGGTCCGCCACGCTCGTGCTCTCCCCGATCGAGACGTGACAGGTCTCACAGTCGAGTCCCATCTCGAGGTGCGCACCATGATCGAAGCGAAGCGGGATGACCTGTCTCGGGAAGATCACCTCGGAGTGCCCACTCGGATGCGAAGCCCAGCCGAGAGATTCAAGGAGAAGGAGCAGCAAGACGGCTCCGATCCCTTTCCATGTCGAATTCTCCATCCCTGACCCTTTCTCGCGTGAACATTTCCCCCGAGGGAGCGACCGCCCCGCGGCCGGTGCCCCCGATCGTTGAGATCGACGGCGACGGTTCTTCGCACCCTCTCGTCCGATCCACTGGCCGCTTCCCCGAATCCCCTCGTGGCGATGCTTTCCTCACGCCCTCCTCCCTCGCCCCTCACGCCCTCTCCCCGCTTCGAGCGCACGATGCGTCACAGATCGAGGTAGTTGAAGAGGTTGACCGCGACGAAGAGCCGGAGTTGGGAACGGTAGATTTCGTTCACGTAATCCTCGATCCGTGCGGAGATCTCTCCCCATCCCTCGAACCGGTAACGCCCCATGATTCCGAAGGCCAGGGAGAGGCCGTCCCCCTGTCCCTCCTCGGAGAGGGGCGTGGAGAGCGTCCGCCGGTTGTCGAAGCCCCCCGAGTAGAAGTAGAGGTTCGTATAGGGGGAAAGGGTGCATTTCCGGTCCTGGAGGTGAATGAGGCCCCGGATCCCTCCCCCCAGCGTCTCCCCCTCGAAGCCGGCGACCTGGAAGAAGGAGAGCCCACGCTCGTAGCGAAGGGAAAGATCGATCCGGTTCCCCCAGGGAAGCTGGAAGCGGCTCCCCACTTCCAACGCATGAGCCGTTCGTGCAGGATCCGCCACCTCCGCCAGGTATTCCCCCGCGATGTAGGTTCCATCCTCGCCGAAGGTGGGATCCTCCCGTTCCCGCGTCTCGAGGAAACGGGTCCAGGCGTAGAGGAGATAGGCACGCGGGACGATCCGTCGTCCCAGAAGGGGGAAAGCCGGAAGTTCCGCCGTGATCCGCTCCCGGGCCTGGTGGTAGGGGAGGGTCGAAAAGACGTTGAAGATCGAGTCCGCCCGGAAATCGGGGCGCTGCCGGCGATACGTGCTCCGGCTCTCCAGACGTCCCTCGAGGAAACGCAACTGCACGCCACTCTCGATCTCGTCGGTCTGCGCGAGGTAGAGATCCTGGATCACCGAACCGTAGAGGCGCACGATTTCGTGGAGGCGAAGGTCGATATCCCCCCCGAGGCGGGCCTCATCGACCTCGCCTCCGATCTGTCCCCGCCGGAACGCGATCCGCGTGAGCAGATCGATCCCCCCGAAGGTGGGGGCAAGACCGATCGTCCCTCCCCAGGAGAAGCCCCGCCGCCGTCCGATCTCTTCGAGATCCCCCTGACGGTTCGTTCCATCGACCGTCGTATCGAGCGGATCGCGAAGGCGGTCGAGGTCTTCGTAGGTCGTGTCGATATCCTCCTCGAGGGGGCGAGCGGGGGAACCCAGAAATCCCTCGGCGAAGAGGGTGAAGGGGAGTCGTGCCCGCACCCGCGCCCCATCGAAGGTATGGAAACCGAGGAGCGAAAGATCGAAGACCCGGCCCACGCTCAGATCGATCCGGTCGAAGAGCCGGCGCGCCTCCAACGTGGCGAAGAGGAGATTCAAGCGGTAGCGTCCTGCCTCCCAGTCCGTCCCCCCCCCTCGGATGTGGAAGGCACTGTCGTTGCCCTCCCCCTCCGCGCCGAGAGGCCGCAGGATCAACCCGTAGTTCTCATACGCAAAGGTGGAGATCGAAAAGTCCCGGGCAAACTCGAACTGGGTATGGAACGAGACGTTCGGACGACCGAGGATCCGGTACACGTCCAAGCGGACCGATTCGGTCAGTTCGCTCCACCGCTCGAGACGCGTCTGCGAACTCTGGAGTTCATAGGTCTGGAAGCGGGAAGAGAGTTCGTAATCGAGGAACTGTGCAGAGGCCGGCGAAACGAAGCAGAGGATCAACCCGAGTCCCCCCCAGAGCGGCCACGACAGCGGAAGTTCGTCCCTTGGCACCTTCGGCTCCTCCGTGAAGATCCCGGTGGGATCGCTCATCTCTACGGACCTGCGGCCCGGCGGGCCTTGAATCTCCCCATCGTAGTGGAGGCCTCCGGCGTTGTCAATCGCTTGTCTTTCCCTCCGCTTTCTGCTACGCTTCCCTGCGGGAGCCGAAGGGGGAGCGCTCGAAGGCCTCTTCCCCTTCGCAAGGCGTTACGAGGAGTCACCGATGTCGCAACAAGGGTCGAACCAGACGCTGTGGATGATCCTCATCCTTGCCGCAGCGTGTGCCTTGATGATTCTCGTCGTGATTTCGCAGGGGGAGAAGCCCTCCACCGGTATCACACCTTCGGCGCAGGCGCCCCCCGCTCCTCCCCCGGCGGCGAAGGGCACCGTCGGTTCCGCGCCTTCGGCTTCGCCTCCGCGAGCACCGACGCCTGCCTCGACGCCGAAACGGACCCCAGCGCAGGCCAGGAAGCCCGTTCCCGCGAAACCTTCATCGAGTCCACCGAAACAGGCGGAAAGAGCGCAAGCGCCCCCCAAGACCGAACGGCGTTCTTCTCCCCCAGCGGAGGAAGACGCGAAAGGGGAAAAGAAAGCCCCGCCCTTCCCAAAGGAGGTCGAACTCTCGGAGGAACAACTCAAGCGGCTGGCCGAACTCCACAAGCATGAAAACGACGTCCTGCCGGTCAACGTTCAGCTCTTCTTCCTGGGACGCTGCCTCTACTGCGCCAACCTCGCCCGGGTCCTCAACACGCAACTCGCCACCCGGTACGGGACGAAGGTGCTCTATTTCAGCTACGATCTCGGGATCGATCAGATCCGCAAGGGATTCGAGGAGGCGCGCGAAAAGCTCAAACTTCCCGAGAAATTCCAGATGGCGGCGCTCGTTGGGGAGGAACGGCTGATCGGGACGAAGAAGATCGAGGATGAGATCTTCGCCACCGTGGAGAAGGAGATCGCCAAGATGAAGGACGTGCCCCGTCCGCCATCCCGGATCACCTTGCCCCCCTCGCAGCGGGCAAAGGCGGCCCATGCAGCCTCTCCCCCTCCCGCGAGTTCCCCGCCCCCGGCAGCGGGGGGCGCTCCTCCTCCCGGAACTCCCGCGGCTGGCGGGAATTCTCCACCCTCGGCGTCCTCTGCACCGGCGCCTTCGGCGTCCGCGCCGGTGGGGGAATCCCCCGGTCCCCCGGCGCCTTCGGTCCCTGCGCCGGGTGTAGCCCCGGCCGGCGCAGGCGCGGGGAACGCCGTTCCTCCTGCGGGAACGGGTGTTCCGGCACCGGCTTCGCCCCCTGCGGTTGCGCCCCCACCGGCCGTTTCTCCTGCACCCTCCCCTTCCAGGGGGGCGGGTGTGTCGGCACCGGCTGCCTCCCCGCCGGTTGCGCCCCCACCGCCTCCTTCCCCTGCGGCGCCTTTGCCCTCGGGAGGGGGATCGGGCGTGACGCCGCCGGGGGACGCGGCGGCGCCGTCCTCTCCCGGCAATCCAGCGGTGGAGGTCCCGAAGGGGCTTCCCCCCGGCGGAAGTGCCCCGCAAGCGCCACCCGCCGATCCCGCAACCCCTCCCACGACCCCTTGACCCCCTTCGAGCCCTCGAAACGATGGGCGATGAATGATGAATGAGGAGAAAGCATGATGCGTATCCCCCGGATCTTCTCTCTTCCGCTCCTCCTGCTGACCGTTCCTCTCCTGTCGGACTGCGGCGGGACGGCTGCCCAGATCGCCGAGGAGGCGATGGTGGAACTCGCCACGACGCAGGCACTGGCAAGCTACCACCAGGTCTCGGTCGATCTGACCGTCAACGGCAACAGCGCCGCCCTCACCTGCGAGGGAGGAGGAAGCGTCGATTTCGGCGAGACCACCAACGACGGTATGGGGTGCTACCAGAGCCAGTTGCGCCAGTGCGAGATCTCGGGGCAGCGGGGGACACTCACCCTCACGGGCCATTCGATCCTCTGCGCCGTCGATGGGGAGATTCCGCCTCCCGAGGAGAACGACGCGGGCGTCAACGCCCTCGCCGGCAAGGAATTGACGCTTACGGGCCAGATCACCGCCCAGGGGGAGAAGACGCAGGCCAGGACATGCGCCTACGATCTGACCTTCTCCAACATCGCGGTGGACACCACCTCCTCCCAGAATGGCACGGAGGTCGCCGTCACCCTCGATGTCACCGGAAAACTCTGCAACCGGCAGATCGATCTTGCCATCGATTTCTCGATCGCCGGACAGGTCGAGGTCGAAAGCGGTTCTTGAAGCGGATCGCCGTCGATACGACCAGGAACGCGCGAAGGATCGGATCGCGGCCCCCCTTTTCGGGAAACTTGCTGTCGCCGTAGGGATGAAGATCCTCGGCCTTCGAGGAACGGGGCTTCTCTTTTGCCAGGGGGCGGATCCGCATGGAGAGCGGAATCGCAGGAGTGCCGATCTTCCCGATGAGGAGATGCGCATGAGAGCCTTTGGAGCGGTTTCGATCGTGATCTGGATGCTTGCAGGCCTGCTCTTCTCCGGTTGCGGGTCGGGGGGGCGCACCCAGACCCCCCAGGAGGTCGGAGAGGCCCCCAGGATCACGAAGGCACCGGAGGACACGGAGATCTTCGCCGAGGAGCGTTTCACCTTCCAACCCGAGGCCACGGGGAGCGCACCCCTCACCTGGGACATCGACCCCCTTCCCGAGGGGATGACCTTCGATCTGAACAGCGGCAGGATCGACTGGACCCCCACCCGGGAGCAGGCGGGCGGCTACCGCTTCACGCTCATGGTGCGCAACGTGATCGGCAACGACCAGGTGACCTTCCGCCTCACCGTCCGCTCGATCGATCCCCCCCAGATCGTCTCCCCTCCGCGGGAGCGGGCGATCTTCGGCATCCGCTACACCTATCAGGTCGTGGCCGAGGGGGCGGAACCGATCACCTTCTCGCTTCGCACCGCGCCGGAAGGGATGACGATCGATCCGGAAGGGGGACTCGTGACGTGGCAGCCGACCGATCTCGGACGCTTCGACGTGGAGATCGCGGCAACGAACCCCTTCGGAGAGGATACCCAGGCCTACCAGATCGCTGTGGAACGCAACCCTGACGGTCCGGTAATCACCTCCCGCCCGATCACGAAGGCGTACGTCGATTACCTCTATCAATACGAGGTCGTGGCCGAGGGGGCGGAACCGATCACCTTCCGCCTCGAGGAGGCGCCGGCCGGGATGCAGATCGAGGAGTCGAGCGGGATCGTCACCTGGATCGCCACCCGGGAGCAGGTCGGAACCCACCCCGTGACGATCCGGGCGGAGAGTTCGCTCGGCTACGACCGGCAATCCTACGAGATCGAGGTCCCCGATCCCGACACGATGCCCCCCCTCATCGTGAGCATCCCGCCCGAGAAGGCCCGGGAGGGGGAACCCTTCGTCTACGATCCCCAGGCGCTCGGCGCCCAGCCGATCACCTGGTCGTTCGACAAACGGCCGATCGGGATGACGCTCGATGAGGAGACCGGTCACATCGAATGGGTGCCGAACCTCCGTCAGGTCGGATTCGCCGACGTCGAACTCGTGGCCACGAACGCCTTCGGACTCGACAAGCAGGCCTTCCGGATCGTCGTGGAGGGGCGTCCCCCCGAGATCACCACGACCCCGCCCACCGAGATCGGCCTGCGTCTCCCCTACGTCTACGAGCCCGAAGCGACCGGAACCCCCCCCTTCTTCTGGGAGCTGGAGACCGCGCCGGAGGGGATGACGATCGATCCGCAGAGCGGTGTGATCGAGTACTACCCGCTCCTGACGGGGACCTACCCCGTGAAGATCGTGGTAGTGAACGCATTCGGGCAGGGTACCCAGGAGTACGACCTCGTCGTGGTGCCGCGGGAGGATCTCAGCGTCGATCCCGATCTCTCCGAGGTGCTCCTGTCTCGCTCGTGCCTCCCGGCCGACGGCGTCTCCACGACGCAGATCGTCGTCATCCCGCGCGATCCCCAGGGGAACACGATCGGCCCGCAGCTCGGAGTGACGATCGATGCGAACCTCTTCCTCGAAGAGGGAGGGGAGATCGAGCCCACCTTCACCGGGCCGGTCATCGATGTGGGGGACGGCACCTATACGCGGGAACTCGTCGCGCCCGATCGCCCTTTCGGGGGATTCGTCACGGCGAGCGTGACGCTCGATCGCCAGACCACCCCCCTCTCCACCCAGCCGAGCATCATCGGGCGCTTCGGGGCGCCCCCCACGGGGGGCACCGGTGGCTGTCCGCCAGAAGGCTCGGTCCATGTGCGGGTGCTCGACGAGACGGGGAACCCCCTGCCAGGGGCCTTCGTGATGATCGGACCGCAGATCGGGGACCCCTTCGAGGGGAACGTCGGTTTTTCCGACGGAGAGGGGGAAGTCGTGATCGAAGATCCCCGCCTCTCCGGCCCCTTCGACCTCACGGTCGGCGCCGACCGCGACGGCACCGGCACACCCGACTACCGTTGGTTCTCCCTCTTCCAGGTGAACGCCGACAGCATCGTCGTGCGGATGAAGCCCTTCATCCGGGGGCCGGGGCCCACGATCGAGGTGATCGGGAATCTGACGGCCGACTTCGAGGATACCCCTTCCGACATCTTCTTCGGATTCGCGCTGCCGGCGATGAGCGCGGCGGGTCTCATCGCCGCCACGGTCGATTCCCTCCTCGCGCCGGGCACGTTCTACACGATCGCCGGATTCGAAGTCTTCCTCTTCGGCAACACCGCGGTTCCGGAGCAGACGATCGCCCAGGAGTCGGTGGCGATCGACTACCGGCTCCCCTTCGCCCCTGGACCGGTCGATATCGCGATGGTCGCCGGCTCGATGCCGCTGGCCGACTTCATCGAGATCTCCCAGAACTCGGGGACGAATTTCGCGCAGGTGCTCCAGGAGGTTCTCGCCCGCTTCGAGCCGCTCCACACCGGCCTGCGCTCGGCCGACTTCCTCGACACGGACACGACCGGCTTCGACATCGCGATGACGAACGACCTGGCCACCGAGATGCGTTTCGACGTCTCCTTCCTCCCCAGCGGGCTCGATCCGGTGGCCCTCTCCGGAATGATGGACCCCCTCGAGAACTTCTTCGCCACGGGGATGCAGATCGTGGAGGGGGAGGGGTCGATCTTCCTGCCGACGACCGGGGCCACGAACGCTTTCGAAGGGTTCACCTACACCGGCGCGGTGATCGCCTCCGATCTCTCCGGTTCGACGGAGCAGAAGTCGGTGATCGTGAAGCGCGACATTCCGACGCAGAGCGCGGTGGTGACCTTCCGCGATTTCTACAAGCCGCCCCGGCTCAGCGTGACCGAGCGGACGATGCAGTTCTCCTCTCCGATCGATCCCCGGATCGATCCTCCGCCCCCCCCGCCGAGTCTCGTCACGTCGGTGATCGAACTCGTCGAACTCGTCACCGATCCCGACACGGGGGAGCGCTATGTCTTCGGGAGTCCCATCTGGGAGACGATGGCCCCTGGTTCGCTCGATCACTTCACGCTTCCGGTGATCCCGAGTTCCGCGGAGGCGGGAGGGATCGTGCCTCCGCACCTCCCCTTGGGGGAATCGTATCTTTGGCGGGTGCGCTTCAGTGCCCTCGCCAACGGTCCGCCCTTCGATTTCAACCGCTACGACTTCGAGACCTATGCCCACCGGGTCACCCATGCCTCGGAGGACGCCACGGCGTTTCGCGTCACCGGAAAAGGCGTCTGGGCTCCTCCCCAGGCGGGAGACGGCGACGGTTCGTGAGGAGAAAGAGAGATGCAGCCCCGTAGCCTGTCGATTGCCTTCGTGACGCTCGTCGCGTTCTTCTGCCTGGAAGTGGGGGGGGGAAATCGAGCGATCGCAGCGTCCCATGCTCACCTGACCGTCGATTTTCCGCGCTCCCCCCTTCGCGCGGGGGCTGCCGAACGCCGGCTCGATCTTCCGGTCGGCCTTCCCCTCTCCGGGTACACGGCCCGGATGTTCATGCAGGCCCCCGACGATCGCTGGAGTCCCTACACGACGCGCTTCGCCCCTTCGATCGGAATCGCCGATCCGATCTGGATCAAGGCGGTGGTCCTCCAGAACGACGAGGAGACGATCGTCTTTCTCAAACTCTCCCTGATCTACGTGAGCGACGCGCTCCTCTTCGCCGTGGAGGCCCGGGTGCGGGAGGAGACGGGGATCGATCTTACGGACAAGATCGTGCTCGCCTGTGATCATAGCCATTCGAGCTACGGGACCTTCTGGGACGACTGGGTCTTCTTCCTCGGGCACGATCGTTACAAGCCGGAGATCTTCGACCGGATGGTGGCGCAGCTCGCCGACACCGTGATCGCGGCATACGAGCGTCTCGCGCCGGCGCGGATCGGGTTCGGTTTCGATCCGGCCTTCGATCCCGCAGGGGAGATCTTCACCGACCGACGGGAGGAGAACGACGTTCTGGGTCCCAACGGCGAGTTGATCTGGGGGAACGGCGGCGAGCGGATCCGTGACGACATCGAACCGCGGGGACACACGAAGGACGACCGGCTCAGCCTGATCCGGATCGATGACGCGACGGGCAAGCCCCTTGCGCTCCTCTTCGTCTTTGGCATGCACGGCACGGTCCTCGAGGAGGAGAACCTCATGATCTCGGGGGATGCGGGCGCAGCGATCGAGTATGCCGTGCAGGAGACCTTCGAGCATCCGGTCGTGACGATCTTCCTTCAGGGGGCGGGCGGGGATATGAGTCCGCGGGGCGACCGGAACGGTGCCAAGGACTTCGACCGGCTCCGGATCCTGGGGGAAACGGCCGCACCCCGTATCCGCGCCCTCTTCGACCGGGTGGAGACGGAGGATCTCGCCGAGATGGAGATCGTCTCCCGTCAGATCTCCATGCGCCGGGAGGATATCCGGACCCGCCGGGAGGGGGAGGAACTCGCCTACGGTCCTCCCCTGCCGCGCTGGCGGTTCGACGGCGACTACTTCTTCACCTACGAGGAGTGGAATTTCCCCCAGGGAGCCTCGCTCTGTGGGGATACGTGCGACACCGATCCGGAGACGATCAAGGGGGAGGGACTCGACAATGTGTACCTCACCTGTGTGAGCGCCGCGGTGGCCGGGAAGGTCCTCCCCCCCCTCTTCGGACTTCCCCCCCAGCCCTTTCCGGAGGCGGAGAAGCACACGCGTCTCACCGCGATCCGTCTCAACGGCCATCTCCTCCTCACGCTTCCCGGCGAACCGATCTCGATCCTCTCCGACGAGCTGCGCGGGATGGTCCCGGAGGCGTTCGGCCCCGACCGCACGATCGTGATCGGCTATGCCCAGGACCACGAGGGATATCTCCTCACCCGCTTCGACTGGCTTCAGGGGGGAGGCGCCGAGATCGTGAACATGGGGGGACCCCTCTTCGGGGAGTACGTCGTCGATCAGAGCGTGGAACTCGCCCGTCTCCTCACCACCCCGGAGCGGGAAGATCCCGGCGGGCTTCCCCGGCCGGTCTACCCCGTCGGAACGATCGCTCCGGTCACGCCCGAACGGACGACGCGGGCAGGAACGATCGTGCAGGACGAGACGATCGAGCGGCCCGACGCGACGCCTCTCGTGGTGTTCGAGTGGATCGGGGGGGACCCCGTCATCGATGCGCCCCGCGTCGTCGTCGAGCGGCTGGAGGGGGAAGCATTCGCGGCGGTGCACAAGGCGAGCGGACGGATCCTCGACGATGCGGACCCGGCGTTCCACCTCCACTACACCCCCGTGCCCGTACGCCCACGAAAGCGGCAGGAACGGGATCACCACTGGCGGATCGAGTGGTCCATCCCCCCCGGATTTCCCGCAGGGACCTACCGCCTCCGTGCAAGTGGCCGCTTCTACGATGGAACGGAGGCCCACCCCCCCTTCGAGGGGGTTCCCTACAGCGTCACGGGCCACCCCTTTCCCCTCGGCATCGAGGACGATCCCGGAAAGGAAGGGGGGGCGCTTCACCGTGGGAAACGATCCGACGGCGCGTGAGGACGCAACACCGCCGCCTCGCAGAGGAGGAGCGGGAAGAGGTCAGGGGAGTCCACTGCGGGGAATGACGCGGCAGAGGAACGAAAAGCAGGGGGGGACAACGGGGAGGTCAATCGCGGCGCGCTCCCGCCGTCCAGGTGATGTAGGCGACGAGGTCGTCGAGTTCTTCCGGGGAGAGGTGTCCCCGGTAGGCAGGCATCCGGATCGTCTGCCGGTCGAGGAAGTGGCGGGCCAGTGGATTGTCGCGGAAACGCTTCGAGATCCCCTCGAGGATCCATTCGCGCAGTTCCGCTTCGTTGCGGACGAGTTCGAAGTAGTCCCGGCTGCCCCAACCGGGGATGTACCCCTTGAAGGCGCCGGGGTTGGGGATCCCCTGGCGGCCGGAAGCACCGTGACAGCCGAAGCAGCCGTAGCGCCGGGCCACCGAGCGCCCCTCCCGCGCCGCGTCGGGAATGCCCGGTGTATACCACGCCACCGCCTTGTAGTAGGCGACGAGGTCGTCGAGTTCCTGTTCCGAGATCCGTCCCCGGTAGGCGGGCATCCGGATCAGCGCGTCGGGCCCCGCCTGGGGGGCATCGAGCCGGGCGGGTCGGGAATCGAGGATCCATTCCCGGATCTCCGCCTCCGACTCGACGTACATCATCGCCGTTCCCCCCGTGAAGCCGGGAATCTCACCCTCCCGGCTCCCCGGATTCGGCACGCCTCCATGCCCGCCTGGACCGTGACACCCCACGCATCCGAGGGCAACGAAGCGTTCGGCCCCCCGGCTCACCGCATCCGGAGCAGGGCGGGTGAGCCACCTCCACCCCCCGCCGAGGAGGAGGAGGCAGCCCAGCGCCCCGAACGTCACGAAGTAGATCGCGCGGGGGGAAAGGCGTTCAGTCATGGGTCGCAGCCTCGATCTTCTCCATCACGAGCGTCTTCATCCCGTCCGCTTCGAGCACGCGGCCGGTGACGACCGCCCGTTTCCCGGCAAAGGGGGCGATCTTCTCGGCGATCGGACCATGCCCGGCCCCGATCAGGAGGTAGAGCGTGTCGCCCACCTTGAATCCCGCGGGGAGTCCCTTGAGGATGCACTGCCGGGCGCATCCCGCGTGATCGGGTCCCTGCCCCGCCTTGGGGTGCTGCATGTAGCAGGCCAGATCGATCACCTCTCCCGTCAGCTTCACCTCGGCGCCTTCCCCATGGTGCCCCTGTGCGGCGGCTTCCTCGTGGCCCCCGTGATGGTGTTCGTCTGCTCCAGCGTTTGCGGAGACGGCCAGCACGAAAACGAACAGAATCGCACGAATCATCGACTTCATCATCCATTTCACTCCTTGATTTCCGTTTCGTTTCTCTTTCGATCGGATTGCGGCCGAAAGACAGGCGGGAGGAGATGCAACTTTCATACCTGTCCCCTTTCTCCCGACCTGCGCGATCCTTGCCGATCCGATCACCCCGATCTTCCCCCCCTTGCAGAATATCGTTCTTCACGACTGTCGGGTATTCTGCACCCTTCGCCTCCCCCCGGCATGAGGGGAGCGGGGAGGGGTTCACCCCTGCCGGCGGGGGAAGTGCCAGGGCAGTATCCTTCGCGGGGGGGGAGATGTCAACTCCGTAAACATAGCGCGTTGAGAGGCATGACACCTGATGGAAGGGGCAAGGATGTCGGGGTGGAAGGCGCGGGGAAATGGTACGAACGGGATCGGGAAACCTTGCAATCACGGCTGCCCCGTGTGATTACATCCCCATGCCTCCCATGTCGTTCGTGTCTCCCATCTCCCCCGTGCCGCCGCAGAAGTCATCCATTTCGTCGTGCGAGACGGCGCCCATCATGTCGCACATTCCCTCCATCATGTCGTTCATCATCGTGTCCATCTCATCGATCATCGTCATCATATTCTGGGCATGTGTCTCCACCTCTGCATGCATGTCGTCCGCATTGTCGAGCATTTGCATCCTGTCGTGGTAACGCTGAACTTCTTCGTTCATCTTCCCGAGGTCGTCATGCATCCCGCCGCCCTCACAGGGCATCTCCCCTTCATGTTCATGCATGTCGCACATCATGCCGTGGGACTGGCCGGCATAGTCGTCCACCATGCTCTGAATGACGGAGATGTCGGTTTCTGCAACCACGGAGCTTCGGTGCGTCTCTACAGTGCTTCGCAGGGATTCGAGGGTCGAGATCTGATCTGCGATGACGGCATTGCCATTGGCGTTTCCGTCGTTGGTATTTGCGTCGTCTCCTCCGCAGGAGACCGCGAAGAGGGTGATCAGGATGGCGAAGGTGAGGGTGAAGGGTCGTATCGACGTCATGGTGTGCCTCCTTTGGATCATTCTCATTCATCGTTCATCATTCGCTGTTGTCGTTGCCATCGTCGTCGCAGGGAGCCGTATCATGGGAGACAGGGAGTCCCTCGGAATGTTCCAGGGGAAAAGGGGACCCTCTCTCGTTCGGGCGCATGCCGAGAACGCATGAAGTATACCAAATCCTCCAAATCTCTCCCCCCATTTCCTCGATCCCGGCGTTCAGGAACGAAGAAGGATGGAATGTCCGGCTTCACGCTTCCCGCTCGCACGAAGCGGCCGATCGAGAGGGCCTGGATGCCCTGTGGATATCGAGGACGAGGCGCTTTGCTCACGATCCTGGGATGGCGCGTGGGACTTGACAGCAGGGGGGGAAGCTGGTAGCGTCCGGAGTGTTTCCCCCACAGGGAAACCGTGCCACGAATCCGCGATAAAGGAGCGCAGTCAGGGGATGGTCAAGGAGTTCGTCATCGAGGGAGACCCGGCCGATCTTTCCGAATCACCCGAGGGGAAGATCGACTACTTCGGGGCGCTCAATCCGTCACAGCTCGAAGCGGCCACCCACCGGGACGGCCCCCTGCTCGTCATCGCGGGGGCCGGGAGTGGCAAGACGCGGGCCCTCGTCTACCGGGTGGCCTTCCTCGTCAAGCTCGGAATCCCGCCGGAGTCGATCCTCCTCCTCACCTTTACCCGGAAGGCGGCGCAGGAGATGCTCGCCCGGGCGGCCACGTTGATCGACAGCCGCTGCGAGCGGGTGGCGGGGGGAACCTTCCATGCCTTTGCGAACCAGTCGCTGCGCCAGTATGCCGATCTGATCGGATTTCCCCGCGGGTTTACGATCATGGATCGCGGGGACGCCGAGGATGCGATCAACCTGATCCGCGCGGAGATGGGGCTCCACAGGAAGGAACGCCGTTTCCCGCGGAAGAACACCCTGGCGAACATCCTGGGCAAATCGATCAACCGCAACCTCCCCGTCCCCCAGATCATCCACCGGGAGTATCCCCACTTCGCGTCGTTCACGAGCGAGATCGTGACGCTCTTCGAGGCTTACGCCCGCTACAAGCGGGAAAACGGCCTGATGGACTACGACGATCTCCTCTTCCACTTTCGCGACCTGCTGCGCGACCATCCCGAGGTCTGCCAGGAATTCGGGGAACGCTACCGCTACGTGATGATCGATGAGTTCCAGGACACGAACCTCGTGCAGGGAGAGATCGCCGGCCTTCTCGCCCGCACGCACCAGAACATCGTCGTCGTGGGGGACGACGC
The DNA here is from genome assembly GCA_964616915.1 of uncultured bacterium. GTDB lineage: Bacteria > Myxococcota_A > CAZTSL01 > CAZTSL01 > CAZTSL01 > CAZTSL01. The sequence goes on along the minus strand of CAZTSL010000030.1, from coordinate 8,377 downwards.
CCAGTCGATCTACCGGTTCCGGGGGGCGACGGTGCAGAACATCCTCGATTTCCCCAAACGATTCCCGGGCACGAAGATCGTCAAGCTCGAGGAGAACTACCGAAGCGTCCAGCCGATCCTCGATGTGGCCAACGCGGTGATCGGCAAGGCGAGCCGGCAATACCGCAAGAAACTCTTCACCCACCGCACGGGAGGGGAGAAGCCGCTTCTGCTTCGCACCCGGGATGAGCACGAGCAGTCGAAGTTCGTGACCCAACAGATCCTGCGGATCCGGGAGGAGGGGGTTCCGCTGAACGAGATCGCCGTCCTCTTCCGTTCCTCCTTCCATGCCTACGATCTCGAGGTCACCCTGACGCGCTACGGCGTCCCCTTCGTGAAGTACGGGGGATTCAAGTTCTTCGAGGCCGCCCACGTCAAGGACGTGCTCGCCTATCTTCGCGTCGTGCTCAATCCCCGCGACTCCGTTTCGGCGAACCGTCTCTTCCGCCTCCTCGACGGGATCGGGGCGCAGAGCAGCCTCGATATCGTCCGCTGGATGGCGCAGGCCGAGGATCCCCTCGATCTTCGCCGTTACGATGCGAAACCCCGCCAGGCATCCACCCTCTCCCGTCTCGGGGAGCTTCTCCTCATGGTGCGGGATGCCCGATCCTCCCCGACGGAGAAGGTCGAACGAATCATCGAGCACTACCGGCCGGTCCTCGAAAAGCGCTACGACGACTACCCGAAACGGGCACGGGACCTCGAACAGCTCCTCGTGATCACGGAGCGGTTTTCCGATCTTCACGACCTCCTGGCCGAGATGGCGCTCGACCCCCCCTCCAAGAGCATCGGCGAGACCCTGGCGGCCGTGGAGGAGGACGAGGGACACGTCGTCCTCTCGACGATCCACTCCGCCAAGGGGCTCGAATGGCATACGGTCTTCCTGATCTGGGCGCTCGATGGGCGCTTCCCCCCGATCATGGCGACCGAGTCGCAGGCGGACCTCGAGGAGGAGCGCCGTCTCTTCTATGTCGCCGTGACGCGCGCCAGAGAGAACCTCTACATCACCGCCCCCACCCAGGTCTACGACCGGGTGAGCGGCTCCTTCTTCTCCCGCCCTTCCCGCTTCCTCGCGGATATCCCCAAAAAATACCTCGAAACGGGAAAGATCGTCCCGAGGCGATGAGTCGCAGCGGCCCCGCGCGCCACCGGCAAGGAAAGAGGCCCCGGGCAGCGTGATGCCGCGCTCAAAGGTGCTTCGCCATCGAGACGATTCCGGCCAGGATCCCCGCTGCCGTCACCTCGGGACCCGCGCCGGGCCCCTGGATGACGAGGGGGGTATCGGCATAGCGCCGGGTGGTGAAGGCAACCATGTTGTCGCTGCCGGCCAGGCGATGGAAGGGGGACTCGCGCCCCACGCTCTCGAGCGCCACCCGCAGTCTTCCCCCCTCCAGCACGGCGAGATGGCGCAGGACCTCGCCCCGCGCCGCCGCAGCCTCCCGGCGGGCGGCGAACGCGTCGTCGCAGGCCCGGAGCCGCTCGAAGAAAACCTCCACGGAAGGAAGGCCACGACACGTCTCGGGAACGAGGTTCTCCACGCTCACCGCATCCCCTTCGAGCTGAAGCCCCGTCTCCCGCGCCAGGATGAGGAGCTTTCGGGCCACGTCGAGGCCACTGAGATCCTCCCGGGGATCGGGTTCGGTAAAGCCGAGCGCCTGTGCCCGCCGGAGCACCTCGTGGAATCGTCCCCCCGCGCTGAAGGTATTGAAGAGGTAACTCAACGTGCCGGAGAGCACCCCCTCGATCCGGAGAATCTCATCCCCACTGGCCAGGAGGTCGCGCAGGGTCTCGAGGATCGGAAGGCCTGCGCCGACGTTCGTCTCGTAGCGGAAGGCGACCCCCTGGCGCTCTGCCGTCTCCCGGCATGCCCGCCAGCGGGGATACGGCCCCGAGGCGGCCCGTTTGTTCGGGGTGATGACCGAGATCCCCCCCTCGAGGAGCGTGGGGTAGCGGTCCGCGACCTCGTCGGATGCGGTGCAATCGAGGAAGATGCTCCCCGGGAACGCGAGTGCCGCCATCCCCTCGACGAAGGCGTCGATCGTCATCGGCACTCCCTGCGCCAACGCCCCCTGCCAGGCCGAAGGATCGATCCCGCAGCCGCTTTGGTCGAAGCACCCCCTTCGGCTGTTGGCAACTCCGACGAGGCGCAGATCGAGACGTTCTTTCTCCCGGAGCGTGGCCTGGTGGGCCGCGATCTGGGCCAGGAGGGCTGCGCCGACACGCCCCGGCCCCACGAGGAAGAGGTGGCAGGTTCGCAGACCGGTGCGGAAGAAGGCGTCGTGGATCACCCGGACCGCCTTCCCCTCCTCGGCGCGCGACACGACGATGGAAATGTTCCGTTCCGAGGAGCCCTGGGCGATCGCCACGACGTTGATCCCGTTGCGCCCCAGTGCCTGGAAGAGGCGCCCCGCGATCCCCGGTTTTCGACGCATCCCTTCCCCCACGGCCGCCACGATCGCCCGCTCCCCCTCCACGACGACCGGATCGATGAGGTGCGCCCCGATCTCGAGGGCGAACTCCGCTTCGATCGCTTCCCTGGCCCGCTGCGCCGCCTCGCTGTCGACCGCGAGGCAGATCGTATGCTCGGAGGAGGCCTGGGTGATGAGGACGACGTTGATCCCCCCCCGCGCAAGCGCGCCAAAAAGCCGCATTGAGACGCCGGGAACACCGACCATGCCACTTCCCTGGACGAGGAGGAGGGCCACCCGGTCGATCGAGGAGATCCCCTTCACCAGAAAATCCCCCTCCCCGGGATCGCTCGAGATCACGGTCCCCTCGAACGCCGGATGGAAGGTGTTGCAGATCCGGATCGGGATCCCCTGGTCCTCGAGCGGCTGCATCGTGGGAGGATGAATCACCCGGGCGCCGAAATGCGACATCTCCATTGCCTCCTCGTAGGAGAGCGCACGCAGGGGGAACGCCTGGGACACCATCCGGGGATCGGCGGTGAGAACCCCATCGACGTCGGTGGCGATCACGACCTCCTCGGCGTCGAGCGCGGCACCGAGGATCGCCGCCGTGTAGTCGGAACCCCCTCGCCCGAGCGTGGTCGTCTCCCCTCGCTCTGTGGCACCGAGGAAACCGGTGACGACCGGGAGTTTCTCCCGCCTTTTCCAGAAGCTGGCGATCCTTTCGTTCGTCACCGAAAAATCGACCCGGGCGGCGCCGAAGTGATCGTCGGTACGGATGAGCCGCCGCGCATCGACGAAGTCGGCGCCGATTCCCCTCCCCTCGAGGGCAGACGCCACGATCCGGCAGGAGCAACGTTCCCCGAAGCTCATGACGAGGTCGAGCGTGCGAGGGGAGAGTTCCCGGAGGAGGAAGACACCGTGCAGGACACTTTCGAGTTCGTGGAAGAGCCGACGCAGTGGGGAGACGACGGACCCCTTGGCCTCCAGGGGGAAGAGCGCCTCGACGACCCGGATGTGTCGCGATTCGATCTCCCGCATCGGCGTCACGTAGCCGGAATCGCCACAGGCGGCTTTTCGCGCAGTCTCGATGAGTGTATCGGTCACCCCCCCCATCGCGGAGAGGACCACGGCGATCTCCCGATCTGCGGTATACGCGCGGGAAATCCAGGCCATCACCCGTTCGATCTCGTCGGCGCCGGCCACCGAACTCCCCCCGAACTTGAAGACTTTCATGACGTTCGTTTCCCTCGATGTGGGGGAATCAGCGGAGTCGCGCCACGAAGAGCGCACTCTTCCCCCCCGGTTTGTTGTGGAAGAAGACGATCTTCCCCTGCGGGTTGCGGCGAAGGAATGCGCCCAGATCCTCCTTCGGCGCGTTCCCCACGAAATAGACCCGCTCCAGTTCGTCGAAGACGATCCGCTCCCGGCGCTCGGGAAGATAGGGTTCCGTCCCGACCTCGGCGACGACGCCGCGCGCTTCGGGGAGGATCGGTACCTCGCGATACCGCGGGGCGAGATGGAGCCGGAAGCGGGGGTCCCCCCCGAATCGATTGGCGAGGGCGTCCCGGACATTCCCCGGCTCGGGCGTGGTGAAGAGGTCGATCGGTCCCCCCTTTCGGGCACGCGCCTCGAGGAACGCGAAGAGTTCCCGCGTTCCATAGCCCGAGGGCCACCCCTCGATGTACTGAAAGCGCGTCACCGACGGCAGATGCGCCCTCTGCGGCCACGTGAGGATCGCACGATCCTGCAAGAGGGGGGGAAGGAGGAGAAAGACGACCATACCCCCCCAGCACAACGTCCCCCTCCACCGCCGGGTCCCCGCCACGAGAACGAAGGCGCAAAAGAGCACGAGAAGGGGGAGGGTAAGGAGGAGATAGCGGGGAAAGAGACTCGTGGCCGCCCCCACGACCACGAGAAGTGCCAGCCCCACCGGCAGAAGGAGGAGCCTCACCCCATGCGGAACGAAGCGCCAAAGCCCGATCCCGACCAGCAGGAGGAGGAGATACCCCGGGGTCACGAAGAAGAGCGCAACCTCCCCCAGAAATCGGAGGTTCGCGGCAAGATGGGGAATCGGGTGCCGGTGCGCCAGCGCAAAGGGACGCGTGTGGATCGGGATCCCCCCCGCCTGAACCCACGCCCCGGCATTCACCGCAAGGAAGATCCCGATCGCCATCCCCTCGATCAGGAGGATTTCCCAGAGAAACGCCCGGATCCCTTGCCACCCCCCCCGCGAAGACGATCCTGCCGCCGCAAGGAGGGGGTAGAGAAGGAAGAGCACGGCGTAGATCTTCGAGATCAGGGCCAACCCCGCCAGCATCCCTACGAAGAGTGCATACGCCCACCGCCGTCTTCCCCCCCCTGCGCCGGTGAGACCGAGCGAACCGGTATAGATGCCGATCCCGAGCGCATTCACCAGACTGTCGTAGAGGGCGAGCCGCTCGTAAAAGAGCGCATAGGGGGAGACGACGTAGAGGAGGAGCGCCACCGTGGCGCAGCGATCCGCAGCTTCGGGCTCCTCGATGGCGAGGCGACGGGCGGCGATCACGACCCCGATCGCGGTGAGAAGACCCAGAGCGGCTGAAAGCGCCCGCAACCCCAACAGGGGATCGTCGAAAAAGGGGATCACGAGCCTTCCCAGCCAGACGAAGAGGGGTTGCTTCCCATCCGCGGTGAGCGGCACGAAGGGATACCCCTCCGAGACGAGGTGACACCAGCGCAGGTAGTTCACCTCGTCCGTAAAGGGGGGGAGGAGGTCGAGGCGATGAAAACGGGTATATCCGAAGGCGAGGAGGAGGAGCGCCTGAAGGAACCAGATCCGATTGCGGGGCTTCATCCCTCCTTCCCTCCCGGGAGGGACCCCCCGGCATCTCCCCCCCCCGGCGGCGCTTCGACGCGATAGACGAGGAGCCCGGGCGCCACCTCGTAGCGGGCGAAAGTCTCGTCGAGCGTGCGCAGCAGGGTCCGCGCGATCTCCTCCCCCCTCGGACCGTGATACCGGCGCAGACTCTCGTAGAGCCACGGCTCCGTCACCACGATGAAGTGGACGTCGTGTTCCACGAGACGGCGGCGCTCCACCTCGGGGGAGAAGGGAGGAGGAATCTCCGTGGGCGTCACGAGGTAGGAGAGGAGCGGAGAGCCGGAGATGAAACGGAACGCACGCCGGGGAATCCGACCGGTGAAGCCGTTCAAGATCGGCTTGTGGTGGATCGTCTGATGGTAGAGGTAGATCGAGTTGTAACGCTGCGCGTCGAAGGGGAGTTCGAGAATCGCCACCGGGGCAGTGCTCGCCCCGAGCCGCTCGTAGAAGGGGGCGGGCCGATAGTCGATCATCGGAACCGGGATCGAGAGGAACTCCAAGAGGATCACCACCACAATGCCCCCCGACACGATCGACGCACGCAGGCCGCCTCTCCCAAACCGCCGGCGCAGGCGCGCCACCCCGAATGCCGCCAGGATCGCCGTCGAAAGCGAAACGAGGAGGGCGAAACGGGAGGCGCAGCGGGCAAAGTCGAAAAAGGGGAGGCGCGAGAGGAACGCAAAGGGGAGCACGATCCCCGTCGAATGCCCCCCCACGAAAAGATGCGGGCCAAGGGAAAGGATTCCGAAGAGGAGCGCCCCCATCCCCCACATCCCGCTCCATGGCCGCCGTGCCAAGAGTCCCACGATCGCCAGGAGGAGGGGAACCCACCCGAGGAAGACCGTGAACTCACTCGGATTCCCTACGAAGCGTTGGGTGAGGGGAAGCGTCACCCTCCCGAGGAGGGGATGGAGGAGGGAAGGCGTGAAATACCCCAGGAGGTCCGCCATGCACCGCTCCCCCCCCCCGCGCACCATGTAGGATGCTCCCGAACCCACCTCGGAGAGGAGTGGAGAAACGAAGGGCAGGAGGAGCACCCCCCCGGTGAACGCCACGACCGAAAGCCGCAGCAACGCGGCACGCCCCCGCCGCCACCCCACCCCCCAGAGGTGGAACGGAAGGACGAAGAGCGTCCAGAGCACCATGTAGAGCCCGTAATACCAGGAGGAGAGCGCCGAGGCCGCGAAAAAGATCCCCGCCGCCACGGCATCCTTCCAGGAATCCCCCGACAAAACCCGATGGAGGAAGAGGACGTAGAAGGGAACCCACTCGATCGCAGCCAGGTTGAGGTGTCCCAGCCCGTGCGCGAAGTGATAGGGCGCAAAGGCATAGATCACCCCCGCAACGAAGGCCGCAACACGATCCGCCACGAAACGACGGGCCAGCAGATGTGCCCCCACCCCCGCCACCACGAAGGAGAGGTAGTAGAGGAGGTTGAGCGTGGCCTCCGGGGAAAGGAAGCGTTGCAGGAACACCCCTGGCAGGGCATTGGCGAAGGAAAGCGTCTGGAAACTGAGATCGAGCCCCTCGGGATGGTAGAGAAGGGGCGTGAAGTAGGGATTGCCCAGCGCCGAGAGCCGCTCCTTCACCCACCAGAGGATCCAGACGAAATCGAAGGCGTCGCCATACCCCGGCACCCCCACGAATCCCTCGGTGAGACGCGGCAGGAGGGGCCAGGTCATCCCTGCCGCAAGGAGCGCATAGGCGAGGATCAGCCCCGTGATCTCAAGGCTTCGCTGCCGCAGCGTCCGCTTCATCCGCCGGTCCATGGGGGGAGGAGGATTGCTTTCTTTCGAGAAGGTTTGTCGTGACGAACCGGTAGAGCGCCTCCGCGATGATCTGATGCCCCGCCTCGTTGGGGTGAACGTAATCGAAGACGAAGATCCGTTTTCCCCCGCGTTCTTCCACATGCCCCTGGAAGAGGCGTTCCTTCCCCACCTCCTCGAAGAGGGGAGGCAGATCGATGAGGGGCAGATCGATGCGCGCAGCGAGATCCTCGAGGGCGGCGATGTAGGCCCCGAGGGGGAGCGTGCTCTCCTTGGGGAGGGTCACGGGCACGATCGCCACGACCGCGCTCCCCTCCTTGCGTGCCTCGGTGACGATCCGTTCGTAGTTCCGCGCGAACTCCTCCGGCAAGACGCGGGGACGGTACCCGAGTTTCCCCCTCCCCCTCTCCTGGAGCGGGTCTGCGGCCGCCTCCCCCCTCCGGACCCGTAACACGAACGTCTTGAGGAGGGTGTAGAGCCCGCTGTTGCCCAGAAACTCCTGGAGGGAGAAGACGAGGGGGGAGGGGACGTGTTGTTCCACGTCCCGGGCGATCGGGGCTTCGAGCTGATCGTTCCAGCCGAAGTAGAGGGTGAGGAGATCGGGCGTGAGCGCGGCGATCTCCTCCTCGTAGAGGCGCACGCCCTGGAGGGAGGAATAACCGGGCGTTCCGGCGTTGATCGCCTCCACGGCCGGGAGATCCCCCCGGTGCTGCAACCAGGCGCCGAGGAGATGACAGAACGTCCGCTCGTAGCGGAGTCCCACGCCGAACGTATTCGAATCCCCGAGACAGACGATCCGGTACGTTCCCGGCCGCTTCCTCGGCTCGAAGTCGGGCCCCCGCAGAAAATGCCGGTTCACATGGTAGTCGGGGAGGGGATCCCCAGCCGCCAGTTTCTCCGCATCGCTCTTGAGCCGCCAGAAGCGCGTCCTGTGGCGGGCGAAGTGCTCCGGCTTGCGATACTCGTAGTTCCCCGGGAACGCCTTGTCGTAGAAGATCTGCTTCGGCCGGGGGACGATCCACCGCGCTCCCCCCTCGGCAAGAAGGAGAAGGAGGGTCGTCTGCAGCAGGAGAAAGAGAAGGAGCTTTCGCCTCCCCCCTCCTGCCCCCTCCAGCTTCGGAGCATCGTCTTTCGAGGATTCCGCTCTCATCGTGCGCCGCAGTATAGCACATTTTCAGGAAAGGGGGGAAGGATGCCTGGCAATCGCCCCAGGGCAATCGCATTCATGCGGCTCTCGAGAACCATGGGGATTCGAGAGACGGTCGCCCTCATCACCAAAAGATCCAGTTGACAACCCCAAAACG
>CAZTSL010000029.1:32741-41056 GCA_964616915.1 uncultured bacterium | reverse complement strand
GTGCCGGGGTGAGGGGGGGGAGTGGCTCCGACTTCGGAGCTTTCGGTTTCTGGAGGAGGGGACCTTCCTGATAGATCCGTTCCCGACGTTTGAAGGTGCCGCTCTCTTCCTCGGTTTCCCTCGATTGTGGTTTCGTCTGGCGGCGTGCCTCCTCCCGCTCCTTGGCCATGATCTCTTCGGGAGTCGGCTTGCGTTGAGCCGAGGTCGCGGTCAGACAGGAGAGAGAAAAGAGAAGGAGAAGGGGGAGGAGCCCCCGGCCGATCCGGATGCCAGCCAGGAAGTTCCCTTCTGTCTGCCCATCGCTGTCCTGCATCTCACCCCTCCACATATCCGTCTCATTGGGAGCGCTGCGTCCTCGATTCCGCCGGTCGTCGTTCCTCCCTTGGCGTCCCTGCTGCCCTCGCATGCAGGCAGCTTATCCCATTGCCGATACGATCGTCAAGGGGAAATCGTCTGCACGAGATCGAGAATCGCCTGGCGCCCCGAGGCCGCTGGTGCCAGGTATTTCAGAAGGGGGAGGGCTCCGTCCCGAAGATCGTGTCCCGGTAGTGCGCAAAACGGCGTTCGAGGGCCTCGAGACACGTCTCGGCCTCGCGGATCTTCTCCGCACGAATCAGGCCGTCACACGTCGTTTCGAATTCCTTCCACCGCTTGTAGGCCGTGACCGGATAACTTCCGGCTTCGACCATCTCCCTGCGCTGGGCTTCGAGTCGGTGGTAGAGTTCCAAGCCCTTCGGGCTGGAGGGAAGGAGGTCGGTCGAAGATGTCTCCGGGGGGGAGAGGGGAGAAGAGGACCGCTCTCCCCTCGCTTCCCAGAGGAGGAGCAGGGCTACGAGGGTGAGGAGGTAGAGCCCCCAGGCGGCGATCGTGAGGAGGATCCGTCTCATCGGTTTCCGGCAAGGCGGGTGAGGAAATGCAGGAGGAAGTCGTCCCCCCCTTCGGATGCGGAAGCCGCCCGCTTCGCGGCCTGGGCATAGGCGCCCTCGGCGAAGAGGCGTTTGGCCGCCTCGAAGTCGCTCTGCACGCTTTCCAGCCGCGCTTTCAGATCGGGGGGGAGACGCTGCGCTCCGAAGTCCTTCGTCATCTTCTCGGTGTCGGCGAGTACCTGCGCCGCTTCCTGGAGTGCCCGCTCCGCCGCTTTGCGCTCCCCCGTCACTGCGGTGAATTCGAGCAGCGTTCGGGCCCGTTGCGCATGGGAGAGGGCGGTTTCGGCATCTCCCCGGGCGATCGCCGTCCTGGCCGCTTCGAGCTGTTGCATCACGGCACGATCGGGGGGATCGGAGAGGGAGGCCTCGATTCCGGCGATCAAGTTCCGGGCGGCAACGATCCTGGCCTGTCTGGCCCGCTCCACCTGGTCCTCGATCTCCCGGGTCTGGGCCACGATCCGGGCTTCCTCTTCCTTGCTCTGGAGGAGTTTCCGGGCGACCGAGATCTCTGCTTCGAGACGCTCGAAAGTCTCCCGCATCCTGCGCAGGAGGGCCTTGCGTTCGAGGAATGCGATCTTGGCGGCGATGAAATCGGTTTCGGCGGCTTCCACGGCCTTTCTGCGGTGCAGATTCTCGAGCTTGCGGCGGGCGATCTCCGCCTGGATCATGGAGAGGCGCGCGTGATGCGCTCCGATCTCCCCCTTCCCGGAAGAGAACGCCGCCTCCGCGCGCTCGAGTTGGTGGTAGGCCGCCACGACTTCGTAGGGAGCCGCGGTGACGATCTCGCCTTCCTGAGGGGGGAGCGAGGCACGGGCCTTCTCGAGGAGGGCCCGATCGACCTTTGCCGTCGCACATCCCCCCAACACGAGGGGAAAGATCCCCAGGAAGATCGAGATCAGCCGTCGGCGTTCCATCGTTTCAGTCGTGCTCCCGTCGCAGATGACGAAGGAGGCCGAAGAAGCAGAGGGAGAGGATGCCCAAGCCATATCCGAAGCCGATCCTTCGCCCTGCAAGCATCGAGATCGCCGCGCATTCGTCGTTCCGGTCGCAGACCGTCCCGGTACCGTCGCCGTCGCCGTCACCCTGATCGGCGTTGGCCTCGGTGGGGCAGTTGTCGCAGGCATTGCCGACCCCATCGCCATCGGTGTCGGCCTGGCCGGAATTGGACACCTCCGGGCAGTTGTCGCAGACGTTGCCGTGACCGTCGTCATCGCCATCGGCCTGGCCCTGGTTCGGAATCTCGGGGCAGTTGTCGATTTCATCGGGAATACCGTCGAAATCGGCATCCCCTTCGAGCGTCGTGAGGTTGCGCTCGACCGCGCAGCGGTAGATCGTGGGCCGGTTTACGCCCCCCGTGAAGTTGTCGTCGGCCAGGGCGAGCGCATCGACGGCATCCTCGAAGGCGGCATCGCTCGAATCGGGGGAGAGGAAGAAGTGGCTCTCGATCACGGTTCTGAGGATTTCGTCCCGCCCCATCTCCGCAAAGATGCAACTCAGCGCGGCGGACCAGTAGCGACCGTCGTCGTGAACCTCGGTCGGCCATCCCGGGTATTCTCCGATATCGTTTCCGGTCCACTCGTCCGTCCCATCGATCCATCGGAGTGCTTTCGTTCCGCGTACGGTCGTGCCGTAGGAGACCGCGTCCCACTCTGCGATCGCGGCCCACTTGTCATTCGTATTCTGGTAGATCGTGCTGCCATGGTCGAGGTAGAACATCCCGGCCAGGAAATCGCTGAACCCTTCTCCGATGGCCCGTTGCTCCGTGGTATAACCGGGACCCCATCCCGGAACCTGATCGTCGTGGATCGCATGGCCGTACTCGTGAAGGATCACGTCGGCATCCTCACTGTCATCGACCCCTCCGTCTCCGAAATGGAGGGCTTTGTCCGAGGGGCTGTAGAAGGAGTTGTCGGCACTGTAGTAATGGGCATGTGCGGAGATCGGACGATTGTTCACGTTGTCGAAGCCGAGCGTATCCTGGATGTAACGCTGAAGGCTATCGATCGCGTAATAGACGACCACCTCCTCGAAGCGGTCGTCGCCGCGGGTGAAGTCGAACTCGTAGGGGGGCATTCCGTCGGGATCCGCCGCCTGGCAGGCGGGCTTGTACGCGTCCTGGACCGCTGGCGCGCAGAGATCGACGAAGGGGCCCACCAGAACATTGTCCGTCAGCCCGAGGAGCGTCACGAGGGATCGGGCATCGGTCAAGGCCGGGCTGTCGGCGTTGCCATTGTCCTGGAAACTCGTGTCGTTCGTGTCCTGAACCGCGTTCGGGTCATAGACGTAGCCACGGTCGTAGAAGATCTCGTTCCATTGGGCCAGGAGGCGTCCGGTCTGGGCATCGATGAAGAGACGCCAGTCTCCGAGGGGTTCGCGTGTGGGCCAGAAGACGTTCCAGGCCAGCCGGGGGGTGGCCCCTTGCGGTGCGTAGATATAGAGCGCAATCGACGGTTCCCCTCGTTCCTCCCGTTCGATCCCGATCGCTTCTTCCGCGATCGTGCGGGCTTGCGCCGCACCGATCCGGGGACGGACCGGAAGATCCAGCCCGGGACGGGCACGGTTCTCTATGAGCTGGACCACGCCATTCTTTGCGTAGTGAACCGAAAGATAGCCCTCCCACACGGGAATCCCCCCGTAATGTTGGAGGAAACGGACATGGTAGGCGGTCAGGCTCTCCCGGACGTCATCGACGACCAGATCATCCGCATCGAGCCCCTCCGCCGCGATTTCTCCCCGCAGCACGGCCAGCCCATTGGCCACGATATCCCCCTTGGGATCGACCGTGATGCCGGGGTAGAGGACCTTTCGCCCCGCCGATCCCTGGGTCGGCCAGGCGAGGAAGAGGAAGAGGAAGAAGAGGGGAAGAAAATTCTGCTTCATTCAGGCATCCTCCGAAAAAGAATTCGTGATGTTCGAAATGGTTCCGTACCGGTCTTTCCGGCATGCCGATCGCTTGCTCGTGCCCCATCCTACCACAGGGATGCAGGAAGCCAAACCCCGATGGTGCGCCGAGGGATCACCGATCGCACTTACATGTCCGGCTTTGAGGGAGGTCCCGACCCGGCGGACCGAATCCCCCCCCTCCGGGCGTTTCGACCACGAGGGTGTCGCCGGCTTCCACGTCGAGCGTCGCCGTGGCGCCGAGGGGTTGCCGGGAGCCATCCCTGCGGATCACGTCGTTCTTCCCCGTTTTTCCGGGCATTCCGCCGGCCAGGCCGAAGGGGGGAACACGGCGGCGGTTGGAGAGGATCGCGGCGGTCATCGGCTCGAGGAAGCGAATCGCCCGCACGACGCCGTCCCCCCCCCGCCACCGTCCGGCGCCGCCGCTCCCCCGGCGGATCGCGAACCGTTCGACCCGCACGGGGAACCGGCATTCGAGCACTTCGGGATCGGTGAGCCGGGAGTTCGTCATGTGCGTGTGGACGGCGTCCGTGCCATCATACCCCGGTCCGGCACCGGAACCGCCGCAGATCGTTTCGTAGTACTGGTAGCGCGCGTTGCCGAAGGTGAGGTTGTTCATCGTCCCCTGGGCTGCGGCCTGAAGGCCGAGCGCACCGTAGAGGGCGTCGGTCACTGCCTGCGAGGTCTCCACGTTTCCCGCCACGACCGCAGCGGGATGGAGCGGGTTGAGCATCGAACCGGGGGGAACGACGATCTCGAGCGGTGCCAGGCAACCGGCGTTGAGCGGGATCTCCTCCTCCACGAGGGTGCGGAAGACATAGAGGACCGCCGCGCGGGTGACGGCGAAGGGAGCATTGAAGTTCGTGGGGCGCTGGGGGGAGGTTCCGGAGAAATCGATCCGGGCGCAGCGCGCTTGGCGGTCGATCGAGATCGAAACGCGGATGACCGCGCCATCGTCCATCTCGAGGGTGAAGCTGCCCGGTTGCAACACCTCGATGACCCGGCGCACCGAGGCTTCGGCGTTCTCCTGGACATGCCGCATGTAGGCCCGAACCCCTTCCCATCCGAAGTGGGCCACGAGCCGGTCGAGTTCCCCGATCCCCCGGGCGGTGGCCGCCACCTGGGCCTTGAGATCCGCGATGTTCTGCTGCGGATTGCGCGCCGGCCACTTTCCGGAGGTCAGGAGTGCCAGGAGGGCCTCCTCCCGGAAGCGTCCTTCGGAGACGAGGAGGAAATCCTCGATGAGGACCCCCTCTTCGAAGATCGTCCGGCTCTGCGGCGGCATCGAACCGGGGGTGATCCCCCCGATGTCGGCGTGGTGGCCTCGAGCGGCGACGAAGAAGCGGAGGCGTTCCCCCCGCTCGTCGAAGACGGGAGCGATCACCGTGACGTCAGGGAGATGGGTTCCCCCCCGATCGGGTGCGTTGAGGGCATACACGTCGCCAGGCCGCATCCTCCCCCTTCTGGCCTGGAGAATCGCCCGGACCGATTCGCTCATCGAGCCGAGATGGACGGGCATGTGCGGCGCATTGGCGACGAGTCCTCCTGTCTCGTCGAAGATCGCGCAGGAGAAGTCGAGCCGCTCCTTGATGTTCACCGAGTAGGCCGTGTTCGCCAGGGCCTCCCCCATCTGTTCCGCGATCGACATGAAGAGGTTGTTGAAGATCTCGAGCATCACCGGGTCCGCACGCCGGGAGGAAAGACGCCGCCGGCGGCGGGGGCGTTTGCGCTGAAGCCGGAGGTTTTCATCCGGATCGACCCTCGCCTCCCATCCCGGCTCCACGACCGTGGTCGCGTGGGGCTCCACGACGAGGGCCGGGCCCTCGAAACGATCCCCCCCCCGGAGGTCTTCCCGGCGATGGAAGGCTGCCTCGATCCAACGCCCCCCGGTGAAGATCCGGGTCGTTCGCAGGGGACGCGGTGTGCGGGGCACGGGGGGGGACAGAGGCGCTTTTCTTTCCGCCGGCACGCTCCCCCCCACGGCCTCGATCGCCGCGGCCGCGACGATCAAACCCTTCTCCGGCATCGTGAAACCGAATCGCTTGCGGTATTGCGCGGTGAACCCGGCGGTCATCCGGTCGAGCGTGTCGAAGGGGATCTCGAGGGGGACGTCGGTCCCCTCGTAGCGGAGGTGGAGCCGTCGTATCACGCCGATCCGATCGGGAGGGATCCCCTGGTGCTCGAGCTGCGTGCGCCCCTCCCGGGCCAGGGCATCGAGGGTCGCCGTGAGCGCGGGGATCTCTTCGGCGGAGAGCGGAACTTCGACCGTCTGCTGGCGCACGACCCGCAGATCGGCAAGACCCATCCCATAGGCGGAGAGGAGCCCGCCGATGGGATGGAGGAGAATCGCATCGATTCCAAGGGCATCGGCGACCTTGCAGGCGTGTTGCCCCGCGGCGCCCCCGAAGGCCACGAGGGTGAATGCCCTCACATCGTGACCCCGGCGGATGCTCACCTGCTTGATCGCCCGGGCCATCCGTTCCACGGCGACTTCGAGGAACCCTTCCGCAACCGCCTCGGGGGAGTACGCCTTCCCGGTAGCGCGTCCGATCTCTTCCGAGAGACGGGCGAATCCCTCCCGGACGACCGTGGCATCGAGGGGAGCGTCCCCCTCCGCCCCGAAGACGTGGGGAAAGGCATCTGGGTCGATGCGCCCCGTCATCACGTTGCAATCGGTGACCGTAAGGGGCCCACCGCGGCGGTAGCAGGCCGGACCGGGATCGGCACCCGCGGAATCGGGACCGACCCGCAGGCGCCCCCCATCGAAGTGGAGGATCGAGCCCCCCCCCGCGGCCACGGTGTGGATCCGCATCATCGGCACACAGAGCCGGACGCCCGCGATCGTCGTCTCGTTCGTGCGGTCGTAGGAGCCGTCGAAGAGGGAGACGTCGGTCGAAGTCCCCCCCATGTCGAAGGCGATGATCCGAGAGCATCCGGCCCTTCGCGCGACCTGGGCCGCCCCCACGATCCCTCCCGCCGGTCCGGAGAGGATCGCGTCCCGTCCGCGGAAGAAGGCCGCGTCGGCCAACCCCCCGTTCGACTGCATGAAGCGCAACGGGATGCGACCGAGTTCCCGGGTGACCGCGGCCACGTAGCGCCGAAGCACGGGGGAGAGCGCGGCATCGACGAGGGTTGTGTCCCCCCGGCGGATCAACCGGATGAGGGGGATCGTCTCGTGCGAGACCGAGATCTGGGAGAAGCCCACTTCACGGGCGATCTGGGCGACGCGACGTTCGTGGACCGGATGGCGATATCCGTGCATCAGTACGATCGCGATCGCGCGAAGGCCTTGCGCCCAGGCCCGCCGTATTTCCCGCGCCGTTCGCTCGACGTCGAGGGGGACGACGATTTCGCCTTCCGGCGAGATCCGTTCGCGGATCTCCACGACGCCCTCGTAGAGGGGCTCGGGGCGTTCGATCTTCCGGGCGAAGATGTCGGGCCGGTTCTGGTAGCCGATCCGGAGGGCATCGCCGAAGCCCTCTGTGATCGCAAGGAGGACCGGTTCCCCCTTCCGTTCGAGGAGGGCGTTCGTGGCCACGGTGGTTCCCATCCGCACCTCGGCGATCCGCTCCTCGGGGATCGGCGCCTCCGGGGAGAGGCCGAGGATCCGGCGGATCCCCTCGATCGCCGCATCCCTGTAGCGCCGGGGATCCTCGGAGAGGAGTTTGTGCGTCACGATCCTCCCCTCCGGCGAGCGGGCCACGATATCCGTGAAGGTTCCGCCTCGATCGATCCAGAAGGCCCAACGACCGGCGGTCTGCTTCATCCTCCCCCCTCATCGCTCGGCGCTTTCAGTACTGGCGAAGAAAGACGTGCTGGAGGTCCTCGAGGACCCCCTCCTGCTCCCCACTGCTCTGCGGCTGCCATGGCAGCGATGCGATCCGTCGCCGGATCTCGTCGATCCGCTCCGTTCGCTCCTCGGCCCGCACGAGGATCCCCGCCTCGAAGAGGAGTTCATGCACCTCGGCGAAGCGCCACGCCGGATGCGAGGCAAGGTGCGTGTAGGGCGAGGAGACGCTCCCCCGCCCGATCAACATCGTGCCGGAAAAGGGAAGCTCCCGTCCGAGCCCCGTGTAGGTCGCCGTGAAGAGGAGCCCCCCATCCTTCGGTTTCACCCCGAAGAGTTCCCGATCGATCGCGCGGGTGGCGATATGAAGCTGATCGAGGAGGAGCTTTCCCCCTTCCACCCGGTAGACGCACTGGTACCCCCGCCACTGCGTCTGGCTCAGACGGATCGGAGCAAGCCCCTCCCGCGCCGGATCGAAGGGCCTGGGCCCGTTCACGCCGATCAGGAGGTAGGTTTTACCGCGAAATTCGACCATGTCTCGAATCTGTTCCTGCATCTCGTGTCCCCCTCTCTACGAAGCCGACCCTCCCAGGAATTCATGGTCCAGGATGACATCACATCGGGCATTGCCCGCAGGATAGAACGTGTTTCATTCTCAATGACGTTTCAAAGAACCGGATTGTTGCCCCGTACGATCTCTG
>CAZTSL010000029.1:15088-32641 GCA_964616915.1 uncultured bacterium | reverse complement strand
TTGACGTTCGACGACAACCAGCTCGCCCGTCTCCTCTTCGGGGCTTACGGGGAGAACCTTCGGGTCTTCGAGGAGAAGATCGGGGTCAACCTTCACATCCGGGGCAACGAGGTGCTCCTCGATGGGCCGCCCGAAGCGCGGGAGCAGGCGGAAGCCGTGCTCAAGAAGATCTACGACCTCCTGCGGAAGGACGTTGCCCTCTATCCGAACGACGTGGCCCATGCGATCGAGATCATGCTCGCCAATCCGGGGATCGACCTCGAGGAGATCTTCGCGGATACGATCCTCGTCTCCTCGCGCAACCGTTCGATCACCCCGAAGAGCGTTCACCAGAAGGCCTACATCGACGCGATCCGCACCTGCGACATCGTTTTCGGGATCGGTCCGGCCGGAACGGGGAAGACCTATCTGGCGATGGCGATGGCGATTGCGAGTCTGTACGGCAAGGAGGTGGACCGCATCGTGCTCGCGCGTCCGGCCGTCGAGGCGGGGGAGCGGCTCGGCTTCCTCCCCGGGGACTTGATCGAGAAGGTGAACCCCTACCTTCGCCCCCTCTACGATGCACTCCATGACATGATGAGTTTCGAGAAGACGTCACACCTGATCAAGCAGGGGGTGATCGAGGTGGCTCCGATCGCCTTCATGCGGGGGCGCACCCTCAACGACGCCTTCGTGATTCTCGACGAGGCGCAGAATGCGACCTCCGAGCAGATGAAGATGTTCCTCACGCGCCTCGGCTTCAACTCCAAGGCGGTCATTACGGGGGACGTGACGCAGATCGATCTCGAGAAGGGGAAGATCTCGGGGTTGATCGAGGCGGAAGAGATCCTCTCCGGGATTCCGGGGATCGCCTTCTGCTACTTCACGGAACGCGACGTCGTGCGCCATCCGCTCGTGCAGAAGATCATCCTCGCCTACGAGGGGAAGGGGAGAGGACGACCTGCGAAAGGGACGGGGAGAGAAGGGGGAGCGGAGGGGGAGGCGCCCGAGGGAGGATTCGAGGGATGAGGATCTCGATTGCGAATCGGCAGCGTGCCTTCTCCCTTCCGAGGGGGTGGCTGCGGCGGGTCTGCAAGGGGATCCTGACCGATCTCGACCGAAAGGACGCGGAGTTGAGCCTCCTCCTCGTTCGGGACGATCGGATGCGGGTCCTCAACCGGGAGTACCGTGGGAAGGACGCTCCCACCGACGTGCTTGCCTTTTCGATGCAGGAAGGCCCCCCCATCGGCCGGGGGGAGATCCTGGGGGATGTCGTGATATCGCTCGAGACGGCGGCACGACAGGCGGCGGCGCACGATCGCACCCTTACGCAGGAGGTGGCCCACCTCGTCACGCACGGCATCCTCCACCTCCTTGGCTACGACCACGAGGTTTCCCCGGAAGCGGCGAGGCGGATGCGGGCGGTCGAGATCACGCTCCTGCGCAACCTCGAAGGGCGGGGGCTCATCCCCCCCGGCGGCCTTCCAGCCCCCCTCCCCGAGGGATGAGGGGAGGAAGGGCGCGTTTTTCCACACGCCATCTACGAGGATGAGCGGCCATGATCTCTCCCCTGGCGGGAGCGGTAAACATTCTTTTACCTTGTCTCTTCCCCTCCCTTGTCAAGCCCCGATGCTCATGGTATCTTCGGGGGTGAAACGTCCCGGC
Organism: uncultured bacterium; assembly: GCA_964616915.1. Lineage (GTDB taxonomy): Bacteria > Myxococcota_A > CAZTSL01 > CAZTSL01 > CAZTSL01 > CAZTSL01. Next base: position 30,997 of record CAZTSL010000029.1, on the reverse strand, counting down.
GTGTTCGTGCGGGAAAGAGAACGTCCCTTTCACGGGTCTCGTCACCAGGAGGATCGTTCCGGTGTCTCCAGGCAGTCATCCCAGGGAGGGGAGAGATCCACGATGCCGATACTCAAATGTTATGGGCCAAAGGAGTTCCTCGTGCCGCTCGAGGGGGAGCGGATCACGATCGGACGGCACCCGGAGGTGGACATCGTGATCGAGAATCCCTCGGTCTCCCGGCATCATGCCGAATTGATCGCCAAAGGGGGGGGATACGTCATCCGGAACCTGAGCCGGTACGGAACGCTCGTCAACGGCAAGGCGATCGACGGCGAAGAGGGACGCCCCCTTGCCTCGGGGGATCTCATCACGCTCGGCAAGTTGAAACTGCGCTACTTCGAAGATGGGGAGGAGCCCTCGGAGGAGGAGCCGCCGGCCGAAATCCTCCGGGAGGTCGATTCCCGCGAACTCGAAGCGCAGTTTCGCACCACGATCGAGTTCCGGAAACTCTCCGAGGCGGAGCAACGCCTCTCCCTCCTCTACCAACTCGCCGAGGCGCTGCGTTCCCTCTCCGATCTCTCCGGGATGCTCGAACGCTTCATGGGCGTGATCTTCTCCACGCTCGATCCGGAACGGGCCTACATCGGGATCTTCGACCCCAAGCTCGGATGGGTCTATGAGGTCGCCAAGACGGAACATGGCAAGAAACGGGAGTCGTTCCGGAAGAGCACCCAGATCGTCGAGTGGGTCCGCCGGGAGGGAAAGGCCTTCATCACGGGCAACATCCAGCAGAGCGGGGATCTGGCCTGGACGCGGGCCACGCTCAACGAGGGGATCCGTTCCGCGATGTGTTCCCCGATCATCGATATCGAGGGGAAAGATATCGGCGTGATCTACATCGACGACCGCAAGCGCGCCCACTTCTTCAAGGAGGAGGATCTGCGGTTCTTCGTCTTCCTCGGGCTCATCCTCGGGAAGTTCATCTCCAATGCCCTCCTCCACGACCTCCTGCGGCGGCGGATGATCGCGATGGAGGCGCAGCAGCCCGTCGAGGAACTCGTCTTCGGGAACTCCGCCGCGATGCAGGCGCTCAAGCAGCAGTTCGAGGAACTTGCGGGGACCGATTTCACGCTTCTGCTCCTTGGCGAGACGGGCACCGGGAAGACGATCTTCGCTCGGAAGATCCATGAACGCTCCGGCCGGAAGGGGCCCTTCGTGGAGGTGAACTGTTCGGCGATCCCGGAGAACCTCTTCGAGAGTGAGCTGTTCGGGTACGCGCCCCGCTCGGGGATCGCCAACGCCGATCCTCGCGGCCGAAAGGGGAAATTCGAACTGGCCGACGGTGGCACGCTCTTCCTCGACGAGATCGGAGACATGTCCTACGACCAGCAGGCCCGGCTGCTCAAGGCGCTGGAGGAGAAGCAGTTCTATCCGATCGGTGCGACCCGCCCGGTCAAGGTCGATGTCCGGATCATCGCGGCCACGAATCGCGACCTCAAGGAGGAGATCTCCCAAAAATGTTTCCGGGAGGATCTCTTCTACCGGTTGAGCGAGGTTCCCCCCTTCACCCTCCCCCCGCTGCGGGAACGCAAGGAGGATCTGCCGATCCTCTGCGAACACATCCTCTACCAGCTCCTCCGGGAGGAATTTCCTCGCAAGCGGATCACCGGCTTCAGCCCCGCGGCGATGGCAGCGTTGAGCGCCTACGACTGGCCCGGCAACTTCCGGGAACTCAAGCAATTCCTCCGTTTCGCCCTGATCGCTGCTCCTGCCGGCCGTCACGAACTCGAACCGACCGATTTCCCCCAGGAGATCTCTGCCGCGCCTCCTGGTGCCAGCGCCCTTGTCGAGATCCGCCTCACGAAGCCGGACGAGGCATTCTCCCCCACGGACCTGGCGAAACGGGACAAGGTCGTCGAGGTGTTGCGTGCCTCACGGAGCAACCGGGAAGCGGCCCGGAAGCTCGGAATCACCCCCCAGTGGCTCTCCCGCCTCATCCGGCAATTCGGCATCGAGATCACCCGTCGCAAGGGGTGACCGACGGCCGAATCCCCCCCATCCGCAAATCGCAGTCATCTACGCTCCTTCCCGGCTCCCCGATGGCACAGGAGGCAAAAGAGGGGGAGCAGGGCGAGGAGGAGGAGATTCGAGGATGGGGCAGGGGTCATCCCACAGATCGAGGGCTCGTTGATATCGACGACCACCTCGTCCCACCCCTCTGCGCCCACGTCATCGGTCACGGTAAGCGTGATCCGGTGGTAGCCGGTTTCGAGGCGGAGCGTCGGTTGCGCCCCCTCGGCGATGACCGTCCCATTCTCCGTCCATGTCCAGGAGATCACCTCGCCGTCGGGGTCGAAGGAAGCGGTGCCGTCGAGGCGGACCGTCTCGAAGTCGTCACGATCCTCATCGACGACTTCGATGTCTTCCCCTGCGTTGGCGATCGGCAGATCGTTCGGCGTGACCGTGAAGGTGATTGGGATACGCGACTCGGGCGTTACGGGGTCGTTCGAGAGGATCGCGAGTTCGGCGCGATACGTCCCGGCCGCGAAGCGCTCACCGGAGAAGGTGATCTCGATCCGGGCCGATTCATCCGGCGCCAGGCTCCCCGTCACCGGAGGGGTGAGCTGCACCCAGGAGAGATCGGGACGGATCCGGACCGCGAGATGATCCCCCCATCCCTCACGGGTGGTGGGGATCACCAGCGCATCGGTGCCGCTCTCGTTCTCGATCCCCACGACGAATTTCGCGATGTCGCCGACGAAGAGGTAGTTGAAGTAGATCGTCCCGTCGGGTTTCAGGATCACCTCGAAGGTGACGCGCTCCGTGCCATTCCACTCCGGCACCTCGTGGAAGGCCACGATGAAGCGGTCTTCCCGGGACTCATAGTAGATCTTGCCCCCCATCGTCGGATCGAGGTCACTCCAGAAGGGCGCGATCAGATTGTTCGGTGCCATGGCGTCCGGTAACTGGGAAGGAATCCCGAGCGTGTAGCTGAAATCGGGGCTGAAACCGAGGAAACCGTTGCTTCCGATCGTGACGTTCCGGTAGCGCTTGCCATAGAAGGGGAAATCGAAACCGAGATCGATCGGATAGGTGTAGTCGTCGTTGTCGAGGATTACGGGTATTCCCGTGCTCGAGATATCGATCCACTCGAAAGAGGGCCCCTGCGGGTCGGTGCTGTCGATCCAGAGGTGACCATAGGCGTCGGGTCCCCCCCGCGCCGGACTCGGCGTATCATCCTGGGTGGCCTGAAGACGATAGCGCAGCGTTGCCCCTCCCGAATTTGCGAGGGTGAAGTTTCTCTGCGTCGTCGTGCCGTGGGGGGTTGCAGCCGTGATCGTGGTGGGGGAAGCGGTGACACGAGGGGGGGCGATCCCCGCGCCGGAGAGTTCGATCGTCTCCGACACACCGTCGAGGGCCACGGTCAGCGTCTCCTGGGAGGTCCCCAATCTGTCGGCGGAGAAGGTGACCACGACGTTCTCCACGGAAGCGGGCGCTACGGAGAAGCGCTGCCGGTCGGGGGAGAAGGCCGTGCCCGAAGCCGAGATCTCCACGGCCACGGGAGCCTGCGTCGTGTTGATGACGGAGAAGGCGTGCTGCTTCGTCTTGCCCACCCAGACCCTGCCGAAGTCGAGCGCCGTCGTGGAGAGGACCGGTTGCTCCTGCACGATCCGGGCGAAGGCGCGATCGAGATTCAGACGACCTCCCGAGGCGACCCGCCGCTCGAGGTCGTCGAGGGGATCGGTCGTCTCCATGAGGATCCGTTTCACCGCCGCACCGGAGAGATCCGCATCGTAGGCGAGGAGAAAGGCGGCTGCACCGGCGACCTCGGGGGTCGCCATCGAGGTGCCGCTCATCTCCCCGTAGTCGTCGCCGGGGAGCGTGGAATAGACCTTGTCCCCCGGCGCGGCCAGATCGACGCTCTCCGGCCCGTAGCTCGAGAAGGAGGCCATCGTATCCCGGTCGGTCGTGGCCGCCACGGAGACGATCCCGGGATTCGGATAGTTGGCGGGATAGAAATCGAAGAAGTCGTTGTTCTTCCGCTCGTTTCCTGCCGCGGCCACGAAGAGGGCGTCATTGGCCGCGATGTGGCGGTCGATCGCTTCTTCCATCGCCTCGCTCGGGCTCGAGTAGCCGTAGCTGTTGTTCGTGATCCGGATCCCGGTGAGGGTGGCATAGTCGATGGCTCCGACCACCGCGGAGGTGGGGAACTGACCGCAGTACTGGTCGGGGGTGACCTTGAGGGGAACGATCGCCACCCGCCAGTTCACCCCCGAGACCCCCACGCCGTTGTTGCCCACGGCGCCGGCGATGCCGGAGACATGGGTTCCGTGGCTCATGCAGGGGGTGGGGTCGTTGTCGTCGTTGCCGAAATCCCAGCCGTGGATATCGTCGATGTAGCCGTTTTCGTCGTCATCGATGCCGTTGTCGGGGATTTCGTCGGGATTCGTCCAGATGTTCGCGGCCAGGTCGGCCTGCGTGATATCGACGCCGGTATCGATGACGCCGATGCGAACCAGCCGTGTCCCCTGGAAGCGTTCCCACGCCTCGGGAGCGTCGATGTCGGCATCCTCGATGCCCCCGATCTTCTGTCCCACGTTGTGGAGGTCCCACTTCTCCTCGAAGAGGGGATCGTCGGGCATCCGTTGCGGGTAGCCGAGGTAGTTCGGTTCGATCGCGAGGACGCCTTCGGCGCTGCGCCAGCGTTCCACGATGGAGAGTACCCTCTCTCCCGCCGGGATCCGGACCTGATGCCAGGGGGTGACCGGGAAGGAGCGGATCAGGTGTGCCCCCCGCTTTGCGAGCCAGGCGCGGATCTCCCCCTTCCCCATCGAGGGGAGGAAACGTACGAGCACCTCTCCCGGCACGAACGCTCCATGGGGGGAGAGGCGCGGTGCGGAGGGACGCTGGGCGCCCGTGCAAAGGAGGAGGAGGGGGAGGAGGGATACGATCCCTCTCCGGAGGATGGTCTGCCGGATCCATTCCCATTTCATGAGATGCACCCCTTTCGTCATGATTGCACGGAATCGCTCGCTCGGCAGGTTTCCCCTTCCCGAGGAGAGCACGGCCTCGAAAGATGCTACGAAGATGGCACTTCTGGGAAAAAAGTCAAAGGACACCGCATCGTGGGTGCGCCGTCCACGGAATGCGTGCCAGCAGGGAGAAGGGAGAAGGGAGAAGGGAGTCAGGGAGTCAGGGAGCAGGGAGAGACGAGGTGTGAAGTGAGGAGAAAGGTCCACGTTCAATGTGGAACACCTGCCTTCCGGCAGGCTGGGCAGGCTGGGCCGCCCACACGCCGGGATCCCATGCGGACTCCGCTCATGTGGGGATTCAAGGTGCGGTCGCCCTGAAACCGTGACCGTACGGGCTCTTGACGAGAGGGGAGAAGGAGTGATAGGAGTGATAGGAAGGAAGGCGTTCCCCCCGAGTGATGCATTCGCGTCGACTCCAGCCTCGAGCGGAGCTTCGGTTTCCTGATGGAGGTCTCATGCAGGGTATATCCGGGATGCGGCGGTGGGTTTCGGTATTTCTTGGCTTGCTCCTCGCCGGGGGTGTCGTGGGTTGCGATCGACCGGTGAAGAATCCGGCGAGTGTCGATGTGAGCGGCCGATGGATCTTCCGCCAGGTGTATCTGAGCTTCAGTCCGGAATGTGGGGATCGGCTGGCGGCGGTGACCGAGCCATCCTCCTTCGAAATCGGGGTGGCCAGTGACGAAGCCCATCCCTATCTTTTCGAGGGGGAGAGCGCGCCCTTTCCCTTCGGCGCGGAAGAGTTGCAACTTCGCGTCGCCGGGGAGGTGATCGAAGCAACGATCTCTTTCTCGCGCTTCGAGTTTCGCACCTTCGGCAACTCCTTTCCTGCACCCCTCGATGCGGTGGATACACTCCCTGTCTCGGAGACGACGATCCCCCCCATCCGTTTTACGGCCCGGGGGACGAGTCCGGACTTTCCCGACTGTCTTCTGATCGCCAAGATTCCCCCGATCGCCATCGAGAAGGAGGCGATCGGTGGAACGGAAGGGAGTGCGGCCACGGTGTCCGCTACGACGACCTCGACGGGGGAGACGACGGGCTTTTCTCCTGAGACCACGGGGATGACGGGGGGAGAGACGGGAAGGGAGTAAAGCCCCCCTTCGGGGGTGTTGCGGTGCCAGCCCCCCCTGGAGAATGGGGCTTCATGGCCTCCCCCCCTTGCGTGTCGTTGTGAGTGCCCGATATCCGGCGATCAACTTCGCCCCTTCTCCCCGCCAGGTGAAGGAAGGTTGGAGCCGCGCGATCCGTTCCGCGGTTTCGCGGAATGCTTCCCCGTTCGTGAAGATCTCCTCGATCGTGGCCGAGAGTACCGCAGCCTCGAGCGAGGGAGCCACCCATCCGACCCGGAAGGTCGTGACGAAATCGCGCATCTCCGGAAGATCGCTCACGAGCACGGGAATGCCCGCAACGAGGTATTCGAAGACCTTGTTCGGGAGGCAGTAGCGATGGCTGAGGGAGGTGGCCTCGATCAGCGAGAGTCCGAGGTCGGCGTCCCCGAGATACGCCAGGAGGTCCACGGCCGGGACGGGGGGGAGGAAGTGGACCCGCCCCCGCACACCGAGGGAAGCGGACCGCTCTTCGAGCCGTTCCCGCATCCGATCGATGCTTCGTCCCAGGAGGAGCAGGTCACAGTGGGGGAGGGTGGGGAGTGCCTCGACGATGGGGAAGAGCCCACGCCCCTCCTGCAACCCACCGGCATAGAGCAGGATCTTTCGTTCCGGCGGGAGGTGCAAACGTTCCCGCCAGGAAACCGGAACGATCCGCCCTGTGACCTCGGGCGCATTCCGGACGACGATGGCCTCCTTCCCATATCGCGCCGCGATGATTCGGGCCCACCCCCGCGTCGTGGTGACGACTCCGTCGCAGCGGGGAACGAGGAGGCGTTCGAGCCCCCGCGCCAGGAGGCGGTAGAGACGCCGCCCCAACGTGGTCGCGGGAAAGGGATCGGACCAGAGTTCGTGGGAAGCGTAGACGAGACGTCCCCCTCTGTGCCAAGGGCGTAGGCGGGAGAGGAGAAAACCGAAGGGGAGGGTCTGGATGTCCTGACAGTGGATGAAGTCGAAGCGCTCCCCCCATGCCAACAGAAGGGCACGGATCCCCCAACCCAGCAGGGCGGGGAGGCTCCGGAGTCCCCGGTTGAAACGCCCCGGCACACCGATCCACCAGATGCGGAGCCCCTCGTTCCACGTCTCCCGGCGTCCCCGCTCCCCGCGCGCCCAGGCGATCACCGTGACGTGGCAGCCTGCGTCGCGCAGCGTCGCGGCCTCCCGGAAGAGCCGCCACCCCGGCGCACATGGACCGATCGTCAGGACGAGGAGACGCCGGCCGGAGAGGGGCAGGCTCCCCCCCCCCTCGTTCCCCCGGCTCCCTGCGTGGGTGGATGCGTTCATCCTTCCATTCCAACATCTCCAACATCCGCCATGGAGGAGGAGCGCCGGCGGGTACCGGGAGAAGAAGGCCGAGCGGCAAAAAAAAAGGCAGTCTCATTCGGACTGCCTGCAATCAAGGGATTGAAACAACTGCGAAAGTTGTGCTTCTCTGTGCTGTCTTGCCTGGTCTCTTCCGTTCGGTCGCTCGACGGTCGCTCGCTCGATCGTGCTGCGGCGTAAGGCGAGGGCGCCGCTCCCTTCGATCGTGATTCGATCCGAACGTCGTGGGAAAATAAGTCAAGTTTCGTGCCATGAATGAGGTTGATCGTAAAAATCGTGGAATTCCTTCGGAAACATCCCCTTTTCTCCTCATTCTCTCCCCCGCCGCTCGGGGGAGGGGAAGGCGCGAGGGTATGTAATAATTACATCATCCGTAAAATGATTGTCTTGACATGGAATGAAAGGATAATGGTATCGTGCGGGAGGAGAGGTGAATGTAATAAATTCACACAATAAAATTATTACATATTCTCGTTCATGGGATCGTCGTCGGGTGCTCTCCATTTCTCCGTGGAGAACGAGAGGGGGATCGGGCAAATCGTTTCCCGATCTTCCTGCTGCCGATCGGCACCATGCAAAGGGGGGCGGAATCGTTCGAGTCGCCGCGCTTTCAGATGACTCCCCTTCATCGCCCCGAAGGAGGTTCGAAGGGCGATTCGGAATCGTTCGAGTTGCCGAAACTTTTGCTTGCTTCTCCGCCATTGGCGTGTTATCATGGGAAACCTTCGGTCCGGTGCAAATTTCCACAGGTGGAAGGGGGATGGGGCTTCCCATCTTCCTGAAGGAATTTGGAAGGGAATGACGCATTTCTCTATTGAAGTCTTCAGGGTGAAGGATTCGGAATGAAGGACATCGATGCCCATTTGTTCGAGACGATGGATCCAGAGTTGCTGGCGATCCGTCACTCCACGGCCCACATCATGGCGCAGGCCGTGATGGAGATCTTTCCGGAGGCCAGGCTGGCGATCGGTCCGCCCACGGCGGAGGGGTTCTATTACGACTTCGAGTTGCCACGCCCGCTCACCCCGGAGGATCTCGATGAGATCACGAAGCGGATGAAGCGGATCGTGAAGAAGAACTATCCCTTCGAGTTGACGGAGAAGAGCCGGGAGGAGGCGATCCGCTACTTCGAGGAACGGGGGCAGCCCTACAAGGTGGAACTCATCGCGTCGATTCCGGAGGGGGAGCGGATCACCTTCTATACGCAGGGGGACTTCACCGATCTCTGCGAGGGGCCGCACGTCAAATCGACGCGGGCCTGTCGGCATTTCAAGCTCCTCTCCATCGCGGGTGCCTACTGGCGGGGAGACGAGCAAAACCCGATGCTCCAGCGGATCTACGGCACGGCCTTCAAGAGCAGGGAGGAACTCGACCACTACCTCTGGCGGCTCGAAGAGGCGAAGAAGCGCGATCACCGAAGACTCGGAAAGGAACTCGATCTCTTCAGTTTTCATGCGGTGGCGCCTGCCTCGCCCTTTTTTCATCCGCGGGGTGCCTTCATCTACAACACGCTCATCGATTTCATGCGGGAGCGTTACCGGCAGCATGGCTACGAGGAGGTGATCACGCCCCAGATCCTCGATGTGGAACTGTGGCACAAGTCGGGGCACTACGACAACTACAAGGAGAACATGTACTTCACCCGGATCGATGACCGGGAGTTCGCGGTCAAGCCGATGAACTGTCCTGCATCGGCCTACATCTACGGTGCTGTGCTCCGTTCCTACCGCGATCTCCCCTTGCGGTTGGCCGACTTCGGTCGTCTGCACCGTTACGAGCGTTCCGGCGCCACCCACGGGCTCACGCGGGTACGCACCTTCTGCCAGGACGATGCGCACATCTACTGTACCCCCGAGCAGATCGACGGGGAGATCTCGGCCTTGATCGAGATGATCCTCGACACCTACCGGGTCTTTGGCTTCGAGGATGTGCGCATCGAGCTTTCCACCCGGCCGGAGAAGTCGATCGGTTCGGACGAGATCTGGGAGCGTTCCGAGCAGGCGCTTTCCGATGCGCTGGAGAAGAAGGGGATCGCCTTCCGGGTCAATCCGGGGGACGGGGCCTTCTACGGTCCGAAGATCGACTTTCATGTGCTCGACGCGCTCGATCGTTCCTGGCAGCTTGGCACGATCCAGCTCGACTTCTCTCTTCCCGAACGTTTCGACCTCAACTATACCGCGCCGAGTGGCGGGGAGGCGCGCCCCGTCGTGATCCATCGGGCGATCCTCGGTTCGATCGAACGCTTCATGGGGATCTTGATCGAGCACTGTGCGGGGGCCTTTCCCCTCTGGCTCGCCCCGCTCCAGGCGATCGTGCTGCCGATCGCGGACCGCCACCACCCCTACGCCCGGGAGGTGGCCGCGCAGCTCGACGCCTTCCGCGTCAAGGTCGATGAACGGAGTGAAAAGGTTCAGCACAAGATCCGCGACGCGGAGGTGAAGAAGATCCCCTACATGCTCGTGGTGGGGGATCAGGAGGTCGATGCCGGGACGGTTTCGGTCCGATCCTACTTCGAGGGGCGTCTTGGAACGATGCCGGTGGCCGCCCTGGCCGATCGGATGGGCGAGGAGGTCACCCAGCGTCTCCGAAGGCGGATCACGAAGCAACGATGATCCTTCCCGACCGGGGGATCTTCCTCCCTGGGGCGAAGAGAAGGGCGCAGAGGAAGGAAGCCGATCCGATGCGGGCTGTCATCACCGGAGCGACCGGATTCCTGGGGGGGAACCTGGCGATCGAACTCCTCGAGCGAGGGGTGCGTGTGCGCTGCACACGGCGCAAGGGGAGCCGAACGGATCACCTCGCTTCCCTCCCGATCGAATGGGTCGAGGCAACCCTCTCCGAGCCCGGTCGTCTCGAGGCGGCCTTCCGGGACGCGGATGTGGTCTTCCACTGCGCGGCCCGGGTGAGCCTTCTGCGCAGACCCACGGCGCCGATCGTTGCCGCCAACGTCGAAGGGACCCGTAACGTGATCGAGGCGTTTCGCCGTTCGGGCGCAGGGCGGCTCGTCCACGCATCCTCCGTGGTGGCCTGTGCGCTCTCCGAGGATGGCCGACCCGTCACGGAAGCGCATCCCTGGAATTTCGACCGTTTCGGCCTCGACGACGCCTACAGCCGCACGAAATACGAGGGGGAACGGGTCGTCCGGGAAGCCGCGGCCCATGGGCTGGATGCCGTGATCGTAAACCCTACCTACATGCTCGGTCCCTGTGATCCGAAACCGAGTTCAGGGCGCCTCATCCTCGGCGTCGTCAACGGAACCGTTCCCGGGTATACGGAGGGGATGAACAATTTCGTCGATGTCCGCGATGTCTGTCGGGGGATGATCGCGGCATGGGAGAAGGGGAAGGGGGGAGAGCGCTATATCCTCGGCCATGAGAATCTCTCCTATCGCGAGATCATGGAGAAGATCGCCCGAATCGCCGGCGTCCCTCCCCCCCGTTTCGGGATTCCACCCCTCCTCTCCACCTTTGCCGGCCGGTTCGGAGACCTCTTCCAGGCCGCCACGGGGCAGGAGGTGGGGATCAACAGCGTCACGGCCCGCTATGCCCATTGCCGCAGGTACACCTTCTCTTCGGAGAAGGCACGCCGGGAACTCGGCTATCGCAGCGGACCGATCGAGACGGCGATCCATGACGCGATCGCCTGGTTCCGGAAACGAGGGATGCTCCCGCGCAGCGGGAGGGGAAAGGTTCGAAGCACCGATCCCTGAATCGAAGGAGGAGGAAGAAGAGGATTCGTGCCCGCATCAACCGACCTCTGCATCGATAGGAATGAGGCATGGAACCGAAAGATCGACCAGACGAACGGCCCTTGATCCTGATCGTGGACGACGAGACCGAGCATCGTGTCCTCCTCTCGCGCATTCTGCGGCGTAACTACCGGATCGCCGAGGCCGCCGACGGGGAGGAAGCCCTGGCGTTCGCCACCCGGGAGCCGGTCGATCTCACCCTCGTGGATCAGCGGATGCCGGGGATGAGCGGGATCGCGTTCCTCGAACGGCTCAAGGAGGAACGTCCCGATACGATCCGGTTTCTCGTCACCGCCTTCTCCGACGTGGCCGTCCTCAAGGAGGCGATCAACCGGGCCAACGTCTATCGTTTCGTCCCCAAGCCGGTCGAACCGGAGGCGCTTCGCCTCGACATCCGGCGAGCGATCGAGCACCGCGATACCCAACGGATGTTGCTGCGTGCCCAGAAGATGGCGGTGCTCGGCCGGCTCTCCGCTTCGGTGGTCCACGATCTGCGCAATTACCTGCAGGTGATCAAGGGGACGCCCTACTTCCTGCGGCGAAGCGGTGACGAGCGTCTCGAACGGGTCGCCCGGCGCCTCGAAGAGGTCGAACTGGCGATGGAGGATCTCATCGAGGAACTCCTGGCCATGGCTCGCGGGCGAAAACCGAACTATCGGACGACCGAGGTCGCGCTCTCCGATGTCGTGGAGAAGATCGTGGCCCAGTGCCGGAACATGGCCGATTTCAGCGACCGCAGTGTGGTGGTCGAGATCGAGGGGGAAATTCCAACGCTCCCCCTCTCCCGCAACCGCGTGGAACGGATGCTTCAGAACCTCCTCCTCAACGCCGCCCAGGCCACGCAAGGAGGCGGAGAGATCCGTGTCCGGCTCTCCAGGAGCGCCTCCGACCGGCTCGAACTGCGGATCATCGACGATGGCGGTGGCATTCCTCCCGAATGGGGGGAACGGATCTTCGACCCCTTCTTCACGACGAAGGCGCAGGGGGGCGCCGGTCTTGGGCTGGCGATCGCCCGCGCCGTCGCGGAAGCCCATGGCGCATCGCTCACCTACGAGAGTCCCCCCGGTGGGGGGACGAGTTTCGTCGTCATCTTCCCCCTTTCGGGAAGGGAGACGCTCCCAAGCCAGGCGGAGGGGGATCCTCCTTCCGAGTGATCAGGAATGCGGCGGGGGGGGAGCAAGGACGGTGGCCACCGCTGCCTTCAAGGAGCGGATCTTGAGGGGATATCCCCAGTCACGGACGATCTCGATCGTGCGGGGGCGCATCCGTTCGGCGCGTCTCCGATCTTCGAGGAAGGCCTCCATCGCTTCGGCCAGTGCGGAGACGTCGCCGCAAGGGAAGAGGGTTCCATTCTCCCCGGGGTGGACGAGGTCCCGGGCCGCCCCCACCTGGTCGGAGGCGATGACCGGGAGGCCGCACGCCAGCGCTTCGTTGACGACCACCCCCCACGGTTCGGCATGGGAGGGGAGGACGAAGATGTCGGAGAGTGCGTAGAGGGGGGGGAGGGCTTCCGGCTGGAGGAATCCTGTGAAGGTCACCCGCTCGAGGCCCGCTGCTGCCCTTTCGATCTCCTCCTTCAGCGGCCCACTCCCCACGAGGAGGAGATGTGCCGAAGGGTGTCGGGCCGATACCCGCCGGAAGGCTTCGATCAGATCGGAGAGTCCCTTCTGCGGGACGAAGCGACCCACGAAGAGGAAGACGATCGCTTCCGGCGCGATCCCCAGCGCCTGCCGCCGTTCGGTCCGCTCCGGCCGGAGACGTTTCATTGCCCGCTCGAAGTACTCGACATCGATCGTGTTCGGAAAGAAGAAGATCCGGGAGGGGTCGGCGCCGTAATGGACGAGGTAGTCTCGGGAGTTGCTCCCCGTGGCCAGCCACGCCCCGGCATTGCGGACGATCGGTGGCAAGAGGAGGGACTTCACCCCCTTCTTCCAGCCGCTCCTTCGCCGCAGGAGGTGACTCTCCGACACGAGGATGTAGGGCACGCCATGGATCCTGCACCAGAGCCATGCCAGTTGCATCGTCGGCTGTGCGTAGCCCGAGATCACGACCGCATCGAACTTTCCTCGGGAAAGGCGCCCCCAGAGGACGGGGTTGAATTTCATCGTCAGCCCCCGCTTCGAGAGGGGGATACCGATTCCGGGCATGATCTCCGCGTTCTCCGGGAGACGTTCTGGAACTTCCCAGTCGCGCCCCGCTTCCGTGGGGAGACAGAAGAAGACTTGAAGATCGAGTGATCCTTCCTCGTTGATCTGTTCCACGAACGGGACGGTATAGGGGGTCGGGAGTTCGTGGACGAATGCCACCCGGGGTTTCCGTGAGTGATCTTTCTGCTTCATGGCGTAACCGTGCACCGGTAGCGTTCGGCTACCTTCCCCTGGTAGATCTCCTCGAAGAGGTCGAGGTATGCCTGCGCGCACTTCTCCCACGAGAAGTCTTCGGCACGGCTCCGTCCCCGTTGGGAACTCTCTGTCTGCAAGAGGGGATCCTCGCCGATATCGAGGAGTGCGGCGGCGATCGCTTCCGGATCATGCGGATCGAAGGTGATCGCCGCCCCTGCCGTGATCTCGTGGACGATCGGGATGTCGGAGGCCACAATCGGTTTCCCCATCCGCATCGCCTCCACGAGGGGGTGGCCGAAGGTCTCCAGGGTGGAGGGGTGCACGACCGCGGTCGCACCTTTGTAGAGCGAGGGAAGCTGATCGTGCGGGACGCTGCCGAGGAGGTGGACCCGTCGGGTCAGCCCCCTTGCCGCGATCCGGTCGAGCAACGCCCCGTAGTAGCCCTTGTCGAAGGGGGTCCCCACGATCACGAGGTCGAGTCGGGTCTGCGAGGCGATCCGGGCATACCCCTCCACGAGGTTGATGTAGTTCTTGTTCGGATAGATCGAGGAGACGGCCAGGAAGTAAGGCTGCCGCAGCCCAAAACGTTCTGCGAGAGTTCCCTCCATCGTTTTTTCCCCCCATGCGGGGTTCACCCCGTGGTGGATCGTCCGCACTTTCTGCGCTGGAATCGCCAGGGTGGGGAGAATCCCCGCCATCGCCGTCTCCGAGACGAAGACCACGCGGTCTGCTCGCCGCGCGGAGAGACGGGCGAGACGATAGAGGAGTGCGAGGCGGAGTCGCTTCTTGAGGGAAGGGGAGGGAATCGACGGATGGTAGATGTTGAAGTTCCGGACCGCCACCACCTGACTGCACGGGGCAAGGAGGGATCCGACGTCTGCGATACTGAAGAGGAGATCGATCCCTTCGCGACGTACGAGGAGGGGCAAGATCGCCTGTTCGAAGAGGAGCCGGCCGGCGATTCCCATCCGGTAGCGACGTACCGAGACGTTCGGCGGGAGGTCCTGCCAGCCCGGAGGGGGCGCGAACGACCGGTTCACGAGGACCACGAACTCGTCGAATCTCCCGACCCGCGCGATCTGAGGCACGAACTCCGCCAGGAAGGTCACCCCTCCCCCCATCACGGCGGAGAGGCCATTGATCAGGATCTTCATCGTTCTTCCTTTCCACCGCGGTGGATTTCGTCGACCGCCATCGGGTCCATCCGAACGGATATCGTTTCTCCGTCGGACGGATCCCGCTGCCCTCCGTCAGGGCGGATCTCGCTTTCCCGCTCCCCTCCTCCCTGGAGGGAGGGAAGCCCGAGCCGGCCCCGTGATGGATCCTCCGGGCGGGCGACGATCCCCAGCCTTCAGGGGGGACGGCACCTCTGCCGGCCCGGCGGGCGGGCGACGATCCCCAGCCTTCAGGGGGGACGGCACCTCTGCCGGCCCGGCGGGCGGGCGACGCGTCCCATGGGTAACACGCCGGAGCCCCTCATGTCAATTCCCGCACGAGGGCAATCGCATCTTCAGCCTCCGTGGTCGAATCCGAGCTTCGATTCCCCAGGGGCCCCCATCCCTGATCGCTTCCTGGAAGGGGCAGGAGAGAGGGAGCGTGTCCTGGATCAATGCCGGTATTTCAGCACCGGCGCGGATTCGAATTCCTCGATCGCATTGCAGAGGAAGCGGTGTGTCCGGTGGGCGGTGAAGAGCCAGCGGTATCCATCGGGATCCTCGAGGATACAGGTGCGGTCCCCCCAGGCTTCGTTGCGGGGAGGACGAACCGGGATGGCACCCGCGGCCAGGGCCCGTTGGTAGAGGAGATCGACATCCTCGACCGCGATCTGGAGCATGACGGCCGAGGCCCCCTCTCGCTCGCGGACCGTACCCTCGGGTGCGGGACCGAACATGAGGAGACCATCGCGCCAGACCATCTCCGCATGTTGGGTATGGCCGGCCTCATCGGTGACCCGGAGCTTCCTCTCGAAACCGAACGCCTTCTGATAGAAGTGGATCGCGGCATCCGCGTCCTCCACGGTGAGGTAGGGGGTGATTGCAGGATTGACACCGATCGGAACATGGATCGATTCCATCTCACGCGCTCCTTGCATCGTTGGGATCTCCGACGAGACCTGAAGATTCTCGGGAAGGCCTGGGAATCCTCGACGAGCCACCGGCTCTTGCGGCCCATCCGGCTTGGGTTGGGATCTCCGACGAGACCTGAAGATTCTCGGGAAGGCCTGGGAATCCTCGACGAGCCACCGGCTCGTTGCGGTCCATCCGGCTTGGGATCCCCGGAACAGGTCAACGCCCCAGAGGGTCCGCCATCGAGGAACCGACCCTTGCCTCCCAAGGCGAATCCCTTGCCTCCCAAGGCGAATCCCTTGCCTCCCA
>CAZTSL010000029.1:9585-14988 GCA_964616915.1 uncultured bacterium | reverse complement strand
CCCTTGCCTCCCAAGGCGAATCCCTTGCCTCCCAGGGCGATCGGACCTTGAATCCCCATGATTCGTGGAATCCGCATGATATCGGAGAATCTGGAGATCCCGTCCCCAATCGTAGGGGCAACCCTTTATCGTAGAGGCAACCCTTTGTGGTCGCCTCCTCCCGGGCCGGCGCCCTCGATTTCAGGATACCCCGCTTGGACGATGCCGGATCGCCCGAGTCGGGTCGATTTCGAGGCGATGGCCCTCCCTTTCCTCCCCGTTGGGATTGAGATCCCCGTTGATCTGTGGCATAATCGTTTTCCGGAACCATTGCGCGGCGGGGAGAAGGTCCGGCAATGGGCATCTCCCGCTTCACCTCCCCGCCCTACCCCCCTATGCTCAAAAAAATCGCCCTTCGGACAGGGCACGCGTCCGAACCCCTTTTTTTTCGAGCATTCCTCATAAGGGGGAGGCTCGAAGAGCACTGGCGTGCGAACACTGCACCCCGACAGCGAGTATCCGATGGAGAAACGAGCTTCCCGGCGGATTCCAGAGGCACAGGCGGCCAGTGACGAAGAGATTCGAGCAGCGATCGAGCGCCTCACCCAAGGGGAACTCCTTCGGTTGGAGAAGTACGCCCGCTGGCGAATCCGGGGACTGGGACGAAAAGCAGGGGGACGCACGTATGAAGATCTGCTCGCAGAAGCCATCACCGCCACCCTCTCGGGCGACCGGCGCTGGAACAAGGACGCCGTCGATTTCTTCGGACACCTCAAAGGCGCCATGCGCAGCATCTCCGACAACTGGAGCCGAAAGTCGGGCGCCGACGAGGTCTTCCTCGACTCGGAACTCCGCCCACCAACGGAGAGGCAGGACGACTCCTCCGCCGTGGGACGCACCGCCACCTCCATGCCGGATGGAGAGCGCCTCCTCGGCGCCCATCAGATGCTCCGACGGATCGAATCCCTCTTCCACGACGACCCCCTCGTCCTGGCGATCCTCACACACCTGCGCGAAGGAGCCAGCGGACCGGAGATCCAACGAAAACTGGGCATCTCGCAAAAAAACTTCGAAACCGCAATGAAGCGCATGCGCAGAAAGGTGCGGAAACTCGCTACATAGGAGTCACCCCGATGGCAGGCACGATCGACAACCCCGAGGAAGCGCTTCGCGCCATCATGAACGCCCTCGCCGAAGATGCCGCAAACCTCTCCGAGGAGGAAGTAGCCGCAGAAGTTCGTGCCGAAGGAAGAGACCCCACCGGCGTCGCCGAACGAACGCGCACGATCCTCCGGAAGGCATGTACGAACCACCGTCAGCGCCCTCTGCGCGCCGCCGCCGAAGAATACCGCCGCCGGGTGAAAGAGATGCGCAACCGCCGCTATACCCTCCCCGAAAGTCCCGAAGAACGCCGACGCCTCCTCGAACTCGTCATGCTCAGACGCCCTGCGATGAAATCCGCCTTCCTCACCGCCCAATACCGCGACTTCGAATGCCTCCCCGACGACGACGTCGAAAGCATCCTCCAACAACTCCAGGAACTCGGCGTACTCGACGACCTCACCGGCGACCCAGATCGAGAACGATGACGCCCCCCTTCCATCGGACGCCCGAGGAACTCCTCGAGGAACTCGGAATCACCGAACCCGAAGACCTCGATATCGAAGCGATCGCCCAGTACTGCGGCGCCACGATCGTCTACGAAGACCTTTCCGGCTGCCAAGCCCGTATCCTCGGCTACGGTGACCGCGCAATCATCACGGTCGACCGACGCGCACGCCGGGAACGCCAACGATTCTCCGCCGGCCACGAACTCGGACACTGGATGTGCGACCGCGGTAAGGTCGCCTTCGCCTGCACGGCCCGGACCTTCACCATGGAGTGGTCGATCGACAACGCCGAACAACGTGCCAACCGCTACGCCGCGGATCTCCTCCTCCCCTTCTCCATATTCCGAAGGTATGTACGCAATCGGACGATCACCTTTGCAACGGCACGCGATCTTGCCCGAACATTCCAGACCAGCCTCACTGCCACGGCGATCCGCCTCGTCGAACTCGGTTCCGCTCCTGCTGTGATCGTCTGCTCGGATGCTCAGGGGCGCCGCTGGTTCAAACGGGGGAGCGAACGTTTCGTCTCCCCTCTCCTCTGGCCCCGGGAAAAACCAGCACCCGCCACGATCGCCCACCAGATCCTCCACGCGCGTCTGCGTCCCCGCGGTCCCCAACCCGTTCCCGCCAACGCCTGGTTCCAACTCCCCCCCGAACATCCTCCCTTCACCCTCCTCGAAGATTCGATCCGGATGAAGTCCTTCGTCCTTTCCCTCCTCTCCTGGGACGACGAACGCCGCATCATCGATCTCGACCTCGAATAACGGCCACGAGAAGAGATGGCATTCCCTCACTCCCTCACTCCCTCACTCCCTTCTCCCTCCTCCCTTCTCCCTCCTCTCCCCTCACTCCTCACTTCTCCCCCCACGATCCGCTCGAAGCCGAGGGAGACGACGGCAAAGGTGCGAAGCCGCAGGGTCTCCCCGTACTTGTTGCGCAGTCCTTGCGCGTAGCGGGAGAGTTGTTTCCGGGCTGCCGAAAAGGCCGCCTCGACTGCGGGGAGGGCACGCACCGCTCCTTCCTCGAGGGATCGAGCCGCCTCGGCCGTGACCCTCGCTTCCTTCAAGGCCACGTACTTGAAGTCGAGGACGATGTCGAGGATCGAGAAACGCCGCATGTCGGGCCGCACGATCATCACCAGATCCGCGTATCCCCGCTCGATCTCCTCCTCCGTGTCGATCATGTAGAGGAGGTCGTTGTGAAGGAGCGTGAGGAACGCCATCCGCAGCGAGAACTCGTTCATCCACCGGTAGTCCCGGTTCTTGAAGACGCAAAAGAGCTTTTTCTCCACGAAACGGCAAAGGGGTTCGATTCTTCCCTCCGCGTAGAGTTCCCTCGCCCGTCTTCGCCCTTCGTCCTGATCGGTTCCCAGCGGCAGGAGGCGTTTGCGCAGGTGCGCCACGTAGAGCCCCCGGATCACCAGGTTCGGGATCGTCAGGAGGCGTTCTCCCGTCATTTCATGATCGTCCTCCTTGCTCGGAGATTTTCTGCGGTCAGCACCCATCCACGAGCTGCGCAACGAGATTCTCCGGCGATGTCTTGAGGAAACATGGATTCTCGTTCAGCATCACCTCAATCCCAAACCTCATCATCTCAATCTCAAACCTCATCATCAACAAGGAGAAAGCGATCCTGAACCCAACTCGAACGGAGTCTACCACAACCGTCATCATCACCGCTATGGCCACATCCAGAGATCGTCTCCCGGCCTGGCTGCCCGAGATCACCCTCCTCCTGGAGATCTGGCGGAGGACCGGTTCCCCTCGTTTCAAGGCTGTGATGAACGATGCCTGAAAGTACATCTGCGAAGAAACGGCGAGAATCCGGAAACGATTGAAAAGACTTGAACTCCGACGAAATTTGTGCGATCCTCCCCATCAGGATCGGGAGAAAGCCACCAGGATAGGTTGGAAGATTGAAATGGGGGGAGGAGCAGATGTCGGAAGCTCTCTTCGAGGAAGTGTTCTATCGCACGATCAGCCCACTCCATATCGGCCGTGGCGTAGATGTGGGGGTCGTCGATCTTCCCGTGATCCGGGAAGGCATCACGGGGTATCCCTATCTGCCCGCTTCCGGAATCCGAGGGAGCGTGCGCGACCGTCTCGAGCAGTGGGATCGCATGCGCGACCGCCTCGAGCAGAGGGATCGCGCGATGGCGATCCGGCTCTTCGGCAGCGAGCCGCTCGCCAAGAACCTCTCCATGGGGTGCGTCCGTTTCCTCGACGCCCGGATTCTCCTCTTCCCCGTTCGTTCTGCACCGGGAATCTTCCACTGGATCACATCACCCCTCGTCCTCTCCCGTTTCCAGCGGGACCGCGCCGCTCTCCTCAGCGCGGGGAAGGGCAACGAGGTTCCCCTCCCCCACGGAAGCCCGGATCAGACGCACTGCTGGGGAAAGGGAACAGGCAATCGCCTCTTCCTGGAGGAGTATCCCTTCACCCCCGAAACGTCGCCGTGGAAGTGGAACCTCCCGATCGACGGCGTCGAGGCGGAACGCGTCGTGCTCGTCCACGACGACGTCTTCCGCTTCTTCGTCCAGGACGCCACGATGATCCTCCAGCGGAATCGTCTCACCTCGGTGAAAACGGTGGCACAACGCGCGCTCTTCTCCCTCGAGGCGATCCCCCCGGAAACGATCTTCTACGGATTCCTCGGGATCAGCGACGAGATCAGCGACGAGAATACCTCCCGGGAACACCGATCGGACGAGAATACCTCCCGGGAACACCGATCGGACGATGACACGCCTCCGCTGTCGAAGGAAGAGATCGCCCAGACCCTGCGACAGGGACTCCACGAAACAGAGGGGGGGAGACCTCGCGCCTCGGCAGGGGAGGAAGAGAAGGCAGAGGAAGAGATCCCGAGCATCTTCCATCTCCAACTCGGAGGAGATACCTCGATCGGCATGGGGATGACCCGGATGGAGTGGACCTCCCCCTGACCCAGGAGAAAAAACGACCTGGTGGACGGTCCGCTTCCCCGCCTCGGGTTGACCCCAGGGCGTTCGACCTCCCCCAGGCATCCCTCTCGCAGCACACACATGTATGCCTCGAGCCTTCGACAGAAAGGAAAAATTGTCCGGTGTGCCCCGATCATCGAAAAACCAGGGAATCGAAACGTGGATCGATCGAGCGATCCGGGGAGGAGAAGATGAATCAGAACCTCATGCAAATTCGCACGGCGCACGCATTCGAGGAGGCCGCCCAGCACGCGAATGACGAAAAGTTCCTCGCGCTGGCCCAGGAACTCCCGATGATGTTCCAGATGAACGGCTTTCTGGCGACATGGGCCTTCCTCCTGGCAAAGAAGAAGGAGGAACATCAAAAAACCCTCACCGCACTCCTCCGGCATTTCCAGGAGCCAAGGCTGAACCTCCCCCTCCCCCATAACCATAACGATCCCCACGCCCTCTTCCTCCGCTGGATCGGAGAGAGGGAGGGGGTCGAACCATTGAGCACCGTGGAACTCCAGCGCCTCACCGAAGAAGCGATCGAATTTGCCGGATGGCTCAAACGGGCGGCCAAAACCTATGGAGGGGGGGACGACTGATGGCGAAATATACGCTGCTCGACGCGATCGAACGACTCCCCGAAGATGCCTCTCCGACCCTCGTCTTCCAGAAGTGGCACGCCTACGACCGCTTCGAGGAATCGTGGACAACAACCCGGAGGGGGAACGAACGGCTTGCCCCTTTCGAGACGAAAGCATCGCGCAAGGCGTTTCTCGAAAGTGTCGCTTCCCGGGTGAACGAGTGGAACCAGAAGAACTACGCGGCCTGGCATTCCACCTATGCCGCGACGTGTGCGGCTCTCGG
>CAZTSL010000029.1:4556-9485 GCA_964616915.1 uncultured bacterium | reverse complement strand
AGAAGAACTACGCGGCCTGGCATTCCACCTATGCCGCGACGTGTGCGGCTCTCGGAGGAGAGGAAGCGCGCAGCCATACCACGAGTTGGCGCCTGGTGGTCGGCTGGAGCACGAACCCCGCCCTCGAGGTCGGGGCCACCCTCCATCACCTCCACGGCTTCCCCTACATCCCCGGCTCTTCGGTGAAGGGATTGCTCCATCACTTCGCAGAGATGGAGTGGATGGCAGAGACGATGGCGAAACTGCCCGAACCGACTTCTCTCGGCGATGAACCACCAGAGATCCTGAAGGAAGCGATCGAGGTCGCATCCCTCGTGTGGACCCTCTTCGGATCACTCGTGGTCGAACGGGCCAAATTGAAGAATGGCTCCCTCCTCGGCCCAAAGGGACCACGGGAACGGCTCACCCCCTGGAAAGAGAGAATCAAAGAGGAAAAACTCCACGAACAGGAGCCATGGCAAGGGGTCTACGCCGACCTCGTCCGTCTGCTCGATACGAATCGCGGCGCAGCACTCACCTGCTTCGACGCAGTTCCCACGAAAGCGGCGATCCAGGCGGGAATGCTCGAATGCGACATCCTCAATCCACACTACCCGGAGTATTACCGGAAAGAGGGAGCGGGGATCTCCCCATCCGATACCGAGAATCCAACGCCGATCTACTTCCTCGCCGTGAAGCCGGGGGTGACCTTCGAGTTCCGATTCAAACTGAGGGACGACGACATACACAACGGAACGCCGAAGAACTGGAGCCGGGAGGCCCTCCTCGAACAGGTCGAAGCGTGGCTCGCCCGGGCATTGTCGGAGTGGGGCATCGGAGGGAAGACTTCCGCGGGATACGGCTACTTCGATCCGCCACATCCCGTTGGGCAGAAAGGCACGCCGCCTGGAGCGCGTAAGGCAAAGGGAACGGATCCAGCAGGACGAATGGAGAGGAAGCCTCCGGCCACACCAGCGCAGGAGGCCAGGGCGATCCTCCCCCCCGGCCTCGCCCCTTCCGAACTCGCCCAGCGAATCGACCGGGCTCCGGAATACCCCGAGGCGGTTCAACGCGAAATCGCCCGCCT
Organism: uncultured bacterium; assembly: GCA_964616915.1. Taxonomy (GTDB): domain Bacteria; phylum Myxococcota_A; class CAZTSL01; order CAZTSL01; family CAZTSL01; genus CAZTSL01. The sequence goes on along the minus strand of CAZTSL010000029.1, from coordinate 8,419 downwards.
CTTCCGCGTTCACTATTCCCAGGAAGTAAAGAAGTGGCGGAAGAAGAAGGAGAAACCGAACGTCGCAAAGCGGCTTGCGTGGGTGGAGCGCTTCTCGGAAGGAGGTGAGCACGATGCTTGAAACACTCCAAGTGACGTTGGTGACCCCCGCGATGATCGGCGGCGTCGAGAGGAGTTCGTGTGATGACCCTGCGATCGTGCGTCCTCCCGCAATCCGGGGCATGCTCCACTTCTGGACCCGCGCACTCTGCGACAAAGACCACTACCGGGAGGTGGAAGTGGACCTCTGGGGAAGCACGGAACGGGGCCAGGGGATTTCGATCTCCACCCGGCAATCCCCCTGCCAGCGTGAAGAGCGTCCCCTCTTTCCCCATCATCAAGGGGGACGCCGGGTCGAAACGACCATGATGCTCCCCAACCCGAAGCCGATCGAGTTGCGCTTCCGCCTTCTCCACGGCCAGCACCGGGAAAAACTCCAGGCGGTGGTCTGGACGTGGCTCCATCTCGGCAGCGTGGGCCGGCGGGCACGACGGGGTTATGGCTCCCTCCTCTGGCATCCACGGGAAGGAGATCTCCTCTCCGACTTCGTCGATTTCGACCACGACACCGATCTCGCCTCCAAGGCCGCCCTGGAAGGATACCTCGAGAAGGGGCTGAAGCAGGTGGAGCGGGTGATGGGACGACCCTCTTCGAGGCAAGCGCGCGTTTCAAAGAACGACCGTTTTCAACTCGCCACGATCAATCAGGTCTTCGTGGGGAAGGTCCTGAAGGCCAAATACGACAAGAGCCGGACGGGCATGGAGTTTCTGATTCACGGAATGGACCCAATCAAGCGTAGCCGGAATCGCCATGAAGCGAACCAAATGGGAAAAGCCCTCGGGGGACGCCTCGCCTCCCCGATGATGTGGCGGCTCTTCCCCTGCACGCAGGGAGGATACATTCCGGTGATGACGTGGTCACCCAGAGAGGGCGTGACCCGGATCTCTCGAAGGGTGGGGATGTACGATTATCTTCACGGAACGCTTGGATTCTCCGATTCGTTGGGAGGAAATCCCCTCTGAATCCAATCAAGGAATCAGTTCAGGGAGAGAGATTTGAGGGGGTGAACGGAGGTCTTTCTCGAGCCCCCTCAGGCGTGGGCCAGAACCTTGCTCAACTTGCTGCGCAGCCGCCGGATCGCGCTCGAATGGATCTGGGAAACCCGCGACTCCGTAATCTCGAGCACCTCACCGATCTCCCGCATCGTCAACTCTTCATAGTAGTAGAGCGCCACGACGTAACGTTCCTTCTCCGGAAGTTCCTCGATCGCCTGGGCCGTGATCTCCTGGACCTCCTTCATGGTGAAGTGGGAGAAGGGATCCTCCTCTCCGGTGGAGGTCAGCGCATCGATGAAATTCGCCTTCTCCTTCTGCGTCGCATTCTTGACGAGATCCTCGAGGCTGATCAATGAAGTCATGTGCGTCTGGTTGACCAGCTTGTAGAAGTCGTCGAGTTCGATCCCCAACTCCTCCGCCACCTCCTCGTCCGTGGCGGGACGCCCCAACTTCTGCTCGAGTTCACTATAGGCGTTCTCCAGTTTGCGGGCTTTTTGACGCACCGTCCGGGAAACGGAATCCTGGGCGCGAAGATCGTCGAGAATCGCCCCCTTGATCCGGAACTCCGCAAAGGTCTTGAACTGGATTCCCCGGTCCGGATCGAACTTTTCGACGGCATCCATCAAACCGAGCACACCCGAATTGATCAGATCGTCCAGCTCGACATGTGACGGCAATTTGGCGGCGATGCGGTGGGCAATGAACTTGACGAGGGGCGTATATTCGAGAATCAGGGCCTGCCGGTCGAAGCTGGGATCTTGATTCAGGCTTGACATGATTCATTGCCTCCATGAAAGGAAAATTCCGGGCGATTTTCTGATTTATTTGATTCATTCTCTTTTCACATTGGAGAATTTCGCAATCTTCATGCCATACCGGAGTATTTTTATAACATATTGAAATATAAAGATATTTTGATTAAAAAGCCTTTGCAATCCTTTCATGTTAGTCAAAAAAATGTCGAATATTCCGGAGGAGAATCCTGTCGTTTACTCTGAATTACCTTTGTTGTCATATTTTTGATTTGGATAAACATATGATTTTATGGAATTTTCTTTGTTATTTTGCAGGTTATGACAAAAAAATGACTTATGCTAACAATGGGTATCAAGGCAGTGACAGATTCGATCTCGACACCCCTCCTTCTTCTGTATCGGAGAGCCGGAAGTTGAACTTGAATCTTCCCATTCTATTTTCTCAACTTCTTGAGAGAAAAAAAGAAAATCTTCCCAAACAGGGAAAAGTTTTTCCTATTCTTGTCCCTCTTTTTCTCCTGTTCCCCGGCCGGAATGCATCTCGCTCAAAAGAAAAAAACCTTACCTTTCCAGGACTTGGAAGGTAAGGTCTCCCGATGTTTCATGAATGGAACGATGCTTGCTTCTCTATTCGGGCAATGGCATGGAATCGAGATATGGATCGAGATGTTTTTCGAGAGGCGCTTGCGATCCCCCATGAATCGTCATCACATCGTCTTCGGGAGGACTTCGGATATGCAGAACATGGAACAGATCGACTGTCGTGCAAGCGCACTTCCCCTTTACGCCGACACCCCCACCCACGATCCTCATGAGGCCAAAGGGGAGGAGGACCGGGAACGGAAGATCCGGATCGCCCGGATCAAGGCCGCGATCCAGGCAGGAACCTACCGGATCGATGCCACGGCGGTCGCGCGCAAGATGATCGAACGGAGCCTCACCGAAAGCCTCTTGAAGGATCTCGGCGCCTGACGCGCGCCTTGCGGTATCTCCACACACCGCGTATCCCTACCCCCCTTTCACCCCGCTCTGTCCCGTAGGCGCGCACCCAGCCCCCGCGGTCTTCAGAGGACTCCCCGGATGGCACGGAATCAGGGGTTTCCCCGATCCCGGAACCCACCGGCAGCCTCTATACCCCTCCAGCGGCAGGTACAGACGATCTCGCTCCCCTGACCTGTGGCACCTGCGGCGCCGGTGTCCTGGCTTCACCGGAAGGTGCGCAGGAGCTTGCGTCCCCCCGAAAGGAGGAGAAAGAGGGAGGTGACGAGGAGGATGATCGTCGCGCCGGCCGGCAGATCCGCCTGATACGCCACGGCAAGCCCCACGGAGGAGACCACACAGCCGATCCCCACGGCGAGGTAGACGATCCGGTCCAGCGAGGCCACGAACCCCCGAGCGATCGCCGCGGGAAGGGTCAAAAGCGCAATCACGAGGATGAGCCCCACGATCTGCACGAGAATCACACAGGTGATCGCCACCATCCCAAGGAGGAGGAGGTAGAAGAAGTCGGTCGGCACCCCCCGCAACCTCGCGAACTCCTCGTCGAAGCAGACCGCGACGAAATACTTGTAGCAGGCCCCCACCGTCCCTACGATCACGAGGTCGAGGAGCGCGATCTGGTAGAGCCCCTCCCTTGGAATCATCAGGATGTTGCCGAAGAGATAACTCATCAGGTTGACGTTGTAGCCGGGGGTCCTGGCGATGAAGAGGACCCCGAGTGCCATCCCCCCCGACCAGAGCGCACTGATCACGAGATCTTCGTTCGTCCGGGAGCGCAACGTGACGAGACCGATGACGACGGCCGCGATGAGCGCGGCCACCAGCGCCCCGACCAGGGGACTTCCCCCCAGGAATAGGGCGATCCCCATCCCGCCCAGGACGGTGTGGGAGATCCCTCCCGCAATATAGCCGATCCGCCGAACCACGACGAAAGGACCGACGACCCCACAGGCCACACAGGCCAGCAGCGCACCGAAGAGCGCATTCCGGAGGAATTCCTCCCGAAGGAGCACCT
>CAZTSL010000029.1:2449-4456 GCA_964616915.1 uncultured bacterium | reverse complement strand
GGAATGACGGTGAGGAATCATCCGGATCGCATCGTCGTAGAACGCCTGAATCCGCGAACCGGTCAGCTCCTCGGTTCGATGACAGACGAGACGGTGGTTCACGCATGCCACCCGCTCGATATAGCGGGAGATGAAGCCGATGTCGTGGGAAACGACGAGGATCGTCACCGTTTCGTTGAGCTGGCGAAGCAGCTCGAAGATGCTCTGCTCCGCATGGGGATCGACGCTCGCCGTCGGTTCGTCGAGGAGGAGGATCTCCGGCTCGCAGGCCAACGCCCGCGCGATCAAGACGCGCTGGAGTTCCCCACCGGAGAGATCGCCGATCGGTTTCTTCCGAAGATGGAGCACCTCGAGGCGTTCGAGCGCCTCGAAGGCCATCCGGCGGTCCTCCGCTCCGAACCCTCCCCAGGGAGAGGTTCGCCCCAGTCGTCCCATGAGGACCGTCCACTCCACGGAGATCGGAAAGTCCCGCGGAAAGGTGGCGAACTGAGGAACATAGCCGAGGAAACGGGAAGCCGCCGCCGGCGAGGTCCCGAGGACCGTGATTCGCCCCTCCCTCGGTTCGAGGAGCCCGAGGATCAGCTTGAGGAGCGTGCTCTTTCCCCCTCCGTTCGGACCGATGATCCCCAGAAACTCACCCCGCTCCACGGAAAACGTCACATCCTCGAGCACATCGCTCTTTCCCTCGAAGCCAAATGAGACATCCTCGAGCGAAATCACCTCGTTCATCCCTTCCCCTCCATCGCTTCGGCGAGCTTCTCGGCCACATATGCCATGTTCGCCAGATAGTTGGGAGCGAGCGGATCGAGAGGGAGCAGCCGTGCCCCGATCGCCTCGGCCACCGTCCGCGCATAGACGGGGTACGACTGCGGTTGAACCACGATCGCGCGAATCCCAGCCTTGCGGGCATCCTCGATGATCGTGGCCAGCCCTTTCGGGCCGGGCTCCTTCCCCGCCACCTCCACGGCCACCTGTTCAAGACCGTAGGTCTGGGCGAATGCGCTCCACGCAGGATGAAAGACGAGGAAACGGCGCGACTTCAACGAGGCGAAGCGCCGCTCGATCGAGGCGTGGAGCGCATCGAGTTCCCTCACGAACGCATCATGGCCCTTCTCGTAGATCTCCCGCCCCGCAGGATCCACCGCCACGAGCGCTTCGAGGATCTTACGTGCCGCCCTGCGCATGAAAAGGGGACTCGTCCAGAGATGCGGATCCTCCCCCTTTGCGGCAAGGGGCTCCCCTTCATGGAGCGCCACGACCTCGAGGTCGGGGGCGATCCGGGCGATCCGGGGGAGCCAGATCCGCTCGAAGGGAACCCCCACGGTGAAGAGGAGACGGCTCCCCGCAAGATCCGCCATCTGCCGGGGAGTCGGGTCGTAGGTCTCGGGACTCCGGCCCGGCGCGACGACCACGCCCACCGTGACCCGTGTCCCTCCGATCCGCTCGACGACCTCCTGAAGCGGGAGCACGCTCACGAAGAGACGCAACGGGGAATCGCCACGCTCCTTCTTCCCCGGGGAGCCACACCCCATGGCCGGAAGGAACCCCATCATCAGGAGAAAGAGACGCGGGAGAACCCTTCCTCCATACCGCCCCCGCCTCTCCCGCGTGGCAGGAGGCATCTCCCCCCCGAGATCCGCCCTCGAATCGTTCCAACCCATCATGAGCGTTCCTTCTCTCCTGCCACGGAAAATTTCCCCGCGTCATCGACCCGGTAAGGACAGTTTATCATTTCCGCTCCATTTTGTCACGACGTTTCAGCATTCTTCGACCCCACGGAAGAATCGATCGAGAGGAACATTTGGCGTCCGGTCTCCCCACGAAGAAGTCCGGGGATGGCCGGCAGGTGGTCGCAGATGGACGCGAATCCGATCGGATGCCACGACCTTCCCAGATCCATGATGGGACATCGGAGATGCCTTGAAAGGCGTCGGAGGAAGCGTTAGACTGAGCATATCCACACCGAAGGATGGGGAAGGCCGTTACCCAGGAACGGATGCGGGCGCA
>CAZTSL010000029.1:0-2349 GCA_964616915.1 uncultured bacterium | reverse complement strand
CCGGCTTTCGGGAGGGGCAGGAAGATGGCACGATCACGGCTGGAAAGATCGAAGGGGATTCCCCTGCTGGCGCTCCTCTCCCTTCTCTGGGGCGTCTCCCCCCCCCGTCTCGATGCCGCCGAAGCCTGCTGGGCGGACGATCTCTGCGAGCCTTCGGCCGACCCCTGCACGATCGACCAGAACTACGAGATCGGCGAGGGGTGTACCTTCGACTTCGGTGCGCGCAGCGTGATCCTCTCGGGGAACAAAACCCTGACGATCTCAGGGTGCAGCCTGCCGGTCACCTTCCGGGCCGGCGCGTTCACCACGGAAGGGGGGAGCGTGATCGACGGCCGGAACGCGGGAAACGGATGTGGCGCCAGGATCACGATCGAGACCACCGGCAATTTCATCCACGAAGGGAAATTCGACGTCGCCGCCCCCCTCTCCCCCGGCTCGATCGATCTCACGGTCGGCGCAGCGCTCCTTTCCACGGGGAAATGGCTCGCTCAGGCAACCGCGACGGACGGCGACGGCGGCTCGATCTCGATCTCGGTGAGCGGCGACGCCGTCTTCGACCGCGCCGCGAAGATCGATCTCCATGGCAACAGCGAGGGGAGCGGTGGGGACTTCACACTCCAGGCCTCCGGAACGATCACCCTCGATCAGGGGATCGATGCCTCCGGCGGGAATTTCGACGGGGGCTTCATCACGATCGAGGCGGGCGGGGACCTCGTCATGGCCACGACCCGCTCGGTCACCCTCGATGTGAGCGCGACCGGTGAAGGATACGGCGGCGACATCGACCTCCTCGCCGAAGGTACGATGACCCTCGGTGCCGCCTTCGGCGCCACCCTCGACCTCCACGGCGGCCCCGGCAGTGACGGCTTCGCGGGAGACGGCGGCTTCCTCACCCTCTTTGGCGAAGCGGGTCTCACCCTCGCCGCCTTCGTCAAGGCGCATGGAGGAGGCGCCAGCGACATCGGCGGCTATGGGGGTGACATCGATATCGAAAGTGGCGGAGATCTCTCGATCGAGGAGGATATCCACGCCTTCGGGGGAAGCCCCGACGGAGATGGGGGCTCCCTCTTCCTCGATGCCGCAGGAACGCTCACGATCACCGGTGACATCGACCTCTCCGGCAACGGCACCGACAGCGGGGGAGGGGATATCGACCTCACCGCCGGAGAGACGATGCAGATCACCGGTTCGATCGACGCCTCCGGAAAGAGCTTCGACGGTGGTTTCATCCGGCTCGAAGCCCTCCGTGACCTCGCCATCTCCGGCAACCTCCTGGCCGACGGGGGGGGGGATGGAGGAGACGGCGGCGATATCACGATCATCTCCCGGGGCGGTGACCTCGACCTCCTCGCCCTCGTCCGCGCCAAAGGGGAGAACGGGGGAGGACGCGGCGGAACGATCGATCTCGAAGGGTGTAACGTCACACTCGCGGCCACCGGAACGCTCGATACCCGTCAACCGGAAGGGAGGAATACGATCACGGGACGGACCACGATCACGATCGCAGGAACGATGCAGGCCGGTGGCGCAAATACCCTTCGTTACCGGGAAACGTTGCCCCTTATCACCGGTTCCGTAACCCCCCCCCCCGAGGTGATCGAAGACCCCACCCTTTGCGCTTGCACCGACGCGGATGGCGATGGCGCGGGAGATGCCTGCGACAACTGCCCCGATGTGGCCAACCCCGACCAGAGCGATATGGACGGGGACACGATCGGTGACCTCTGTGACAACTGCCCTGAAACGGCCAATCCGGATCAGACCGATGGGGACGGAGATGGGTTTGGAAGCGTGTGCGACTGTAACGACGAAGATGACACGATCAACCCCGACGCGCCCGAATTCTGCGACGACGGGATCGACAACGACTGTGACGGTTCCATCGATGCCGAGGATGAACTCTGCCCCTCGTGTTCGGCAAAGATTTCTGGCCAGGGAGGGGTGAGCCCGCTATTCTTCCTCCTCTTCCTCCCCATCATCGGGAGCCGGTATCTTCTTCACCGCCGCCGGAGCCATCCGTAGGGGGGTGGGTTCCCCGTCGTCCTCAGGAGGTCCTGTCATGAGGTTCGATCCGAAGTGTGTCATCCCCCTTCTTCTTTCCCTTCTGTGCCTCCTTGGCGGAAGGACGCGGCTCGAAGCCCGGCAGGCCTGCCAGGCCGACGACCTCTGCGCCCCCTCGGACGACCCCTGTTCGATCGCGGAGGATCATGAGATCGGGGAGGGATGTACCTTCGATTTCGGAACGCGCGATGTCGTCCTTCTGGAAAACCGGACGCTCACGATCTCCGGATGTACCCTGCCGGTCACCTTCCGGGGGGGGGGCTTTCGCACCGAGGGGGGGAGCCGGAT
>CAZTSL010000028.1:13801-41569 GCA_964616915.1 uncultured bacterium | reverse complement strand
CGGCTCCGCCCGGACGGAGCCAGCGGCCCAGGCCACGCCGGCAAGGAGAAGCAGGGGGAGCACCCGGCAGATTTGGCACGCGCCGTGTGCCGGATGGATCACTTTGCCCCGTACAATGGTCGTTTTCATCCGTTTCAAGCGTCACGCAACACGCGTTCAGGGTTCGAGCATCGCGTGCTTTGTTCCCTCCTCCGCATAGCGGATCGTCAGATCGAGAAGAAAAGGGCTTTGCGCTCCGGCCGCAACCCGGAAGATCGACTGGGGGGTGGAATCTTCGAGCGTAAGGCGGCGCTCCGGGTCGGCGCCCGCCTCCTTCTCCGCCATACTCCAAAGCTTTCCGCTCCCCCCCTCCATCTCGTAGTGTTCTCCCGGTTGCTGCCAGAGCGCTTTCCAACGCTCGAAGGTGGCTCGATCGAGGGGATAGGGACGATCCCGCACCTCGATTTCGAGGGGGGTGGGGGAAACGAGAAAGGAGAGACGTTCCCCGATCTGCCCGGAAGGGGCCGAAATGGAAGTGGGGGAGAGGGTGAAGAATTTCAGTCGGGCCTCCCGGGGCGGAATCTCGATGACCCGACCTGCCTCCACGAAGTTGAAACCGTTGCGGAAGCGCTTCAACGGAAAGATCAGCCAGGGGTCACCTGCCGATCCGTCCGCGTAGAGTTCCTGGTTCACGACGTAGAGGTATCCCGGCCGGTTCGACTCGACGCTCAAACGGATCCGCTCCCCCGGAGAAAATCGTGACCCGAGGGGAACCCGTTCGAGCACCCATTCGATCTCCTTGCCGAGATCGGGATCGTAGGAGAGGAGACGCAACTCCGGTGCCACGGAGAGATCCGACTCCGCCACCCGACGGAGCCGCCAGATCGTAATCCCCAGCATCGCCTCCTCCGAAGTCTTTGCGGAGAGTTTTGCCGGTCCTTCCCGGCGGTACCGGGGGAGGTGAACGGGTGTGGCCTTCCCGGGACCTGCCTTGCCGGCAGGGAGGGGCCGGGCCTCGGAGAAACGTTTCGCCACCGCCAGGCCGGGGTCTTCTCCTTTCCGGAGCCCGGAGTACAGGAGAAGCAACGCTACAAGGAGGAGAGCGCCACCCGACAGGATCCAGGGAAGGAGCTTGCCGACGACCGGTTTGCCGACCGACGGATGGACGATGTCGGAAGTCGGCCGGGAATTCCACGATCTTCCATCTTCACCGGAAGAAATCACCTTCTTTTCCGAAGGGATCATCCGAAGCCTTGACAGAATTTTCCTCTTTCTTGCTCCGCCGTGGGTATCGAGCGTTTCTGTCGGAAGGGAGGAAGAGAGATGGTTTTCTGGTTCATCACCATTGGAATGGAGGGTCTCAGCGAGCGCATCGAAGGGGACGAGATCCCCATTCCTTCCGGAAAGCCGGTGGCGCACCAGAGGACCCACGGATGCGGAAAGCGCGGATTCGATCGCCGATCGTTCCCGGAGCAGTCCCGCCCTTTCGAAGAATCTGTCGAGCGTCTCGCCAAGGGCCCGTGCATCGGGGAAACGTTTGTGGGGATCCCTCTCCAGCATCCCACGCACGATCGCCACCAGGGCCGGATCGGGGATCGTTCCTTCCGGAATCTCGTATCTTCCGTTCACGATGCCGGCGATGAGCGTGTCTCGAGGCGCGCCCGGCGCATAGAAGGGATGCTTCCCCACGAGGCCTTCGTAGAGACAGACTCCGAGGGCAAAGACGTCGGAGGCGGGGGAGAGTTCGCCAGCGCCAAGCTGCTCGGGGGACATGTAGGCGAGCGTTCCGACAAGATGGTCAGGACGGGTGATCCGTTCCCCCCCGGAAAGGCACTTGGCCAGGCCGAAGTCCATCAGGACGACCCTCCCCTCTTTCGTGACCATCACGTTTTCCGGTTTGATATCGCGATGGATCACCCCGTCCGCATGGGGACGCTCCAGCGCATGACAGATCTGCCGGACGATCTGGAGAAGGGGTTCGGGGGCGAGGCCGGAGGAAAGCAGATCACGCAGCGAAACCCCCTCGACGAACTCCATGAGGATCGCCAGGAGGTTGCTCTCGCGGTCTTCGTGGAAGTCGAAGAGGGTCAGGAGGTTCGGATCGGCGGTGTAGCGGGCGAGGGTCTTGGCCTCACGCCGGAATCTCTCGAGGAGGGGTTGCGCCTGCACCTCCGTCTTGAGCATCTTGACCGCGACGTCGCGTTGCAGTTTTCCGTCCCAGGCCCGATACACCCGCCCCATCCCCCCCTCCCCCAGGAAGGCGCGGATTTCGAATCGGCCCCAGAGCGTCTTTCCGACCCATGATTCCTTCATCCCCATTCCTCCTGCCCGATCCAGGCCATCGTCCGATCGAAAGGGCACCGGCGGGGAAACCCATCTCTCTCGAAGCCCCGAAAGCGATACGCTTCTCTACGAAAGTAACGAAAAATGTTAGAGTTTGTCAACTGCCCAACCACCATTTGGCATACGTCAGGACCGCGATATCCGAGCCCCCGGTCTCCTCTCCTTCACTTCCGACCATTCGCCGGCCGATAACACCCACTGATGGAATGCTACGACCGCTCGCGTCAATTTCGTTGCATCTGCCCGTTTCTCAACACAAAATGAGAAAAGGTGGGCTGGAATTCGTTCCGGAGGTGCGATATGGGCAAGATCATCGTCATTTATAACCCAAAGGCACATTTGAATCGTCGGGATCCGAAGAAACCGGGCCGGTTGGCTCGACTGATCGGACGGTATGGAGAGGTGGAGGAGACGCGCTCCGAGGAGGAGGTCGAGGCCCATGCGAAGTGGTGCCGCGATCACGATGTCGATATCGTGGCGATCTGCGGGGGGGACGGCACGTATCAATCGACGCTGACGAAGTTCATGAAGGTCTATGGGGAGAAACCCCTCCCCGCGTTCGCCCTGCTGCGCGGCGGAACGATGAACAACATCGGCCGGACGCTCGGGATCGATCCATCTTCCGAAAAGAGCGTCCAGGTCTTGATGAAGAAGTACAAGAATGGGCGGAACTTCCGGTTCCGGGAGCCCACGATCCTCGACGTGAACGGGGAATATGGCTTCATCTTCGGAACGGGTGTCATCTCCACCTTTCTCGAGTCCTACTACAAGGAGAAGCATCGGGGGCCGATCGGCGCGGCCTCCCTCTTTACGAAGGCGGTCCTCTCCGCGATCGTGGGGGGGGGATTCGCCCGTAAGCTCACCGAAGCGCTCCCCCTCGAGGTGACGCTCGATCAGCGCCCCCTTCCCCTCGACCGCTACACGGTGCTCGCGGTCTGCACGGTCAAGCACCTCGGGTTCGGCTTCAAGCCCCTCTACCGGGCGGAAGAGCGTCCCGGATTCTTCCACCTCCTCGGCGCCGACATCTCGGCCTCGGCGATGGCAGCCAACCTTCCCCGCTGCTACCTGGGGCGCCCCTGGCGTGCGAAGCGGAAGGTCGATGAGATCGGCAGACACCTCACGATCCGAAGCGAGCAGCCGATCTGCTATACGATCGATGGGGAACTCTTCGAGGACGACACGATCGAGATCACCACGGGACGCAAGCTCAAGGTCGTCGTAGGCTGATCGTTGCCCCCCCGCGACCGTCACGATCCTACCCTCCGAAGGCGCTGTCGATCGAGACTCGAGGTCGTCGAAGGTCCGGCGTTTCCCAGCGGAGATGGACGTCGAGGAGTTTGCGCCCCTCCACGATCCATGGATCGGGAAAGGGGGGATCGGAGAGGGGATAGGTCTCCACCCCGGGAAGACCGAAGCGGGAGAGCGCATCCCACACCTCCTCGGGAACCATGACCTCGACGTCGGTCTCGACGCCCAACCCGGCGATGGGTCGCCCCGAAGGGGTGAGGAAACGCACCGTCGAGAGGGTCAGCTCGTAGGGGAGCGCCGAATCCCCCGGCGGCCAGGGACTCCGCAGGGGAAAGTGGAACTGCCCCACCCCCTTCCCGAAGGTCGAGCCGCCGGCCGCACCGATTACGATGCCACCTCCCCCCGCCTGGAGCGCGGCGGCGACGATTTCGGCGACGCTGGCGGTTCGTGGATCGACGAGGATGACGAGGGGAAGAGAGACCCATCTATCCGTTTCCTTCGTCGTGACGACCTTGCGGAGGGCTGGATCGCGGGATTGGAGTCGTGCGACGACGCTTCCCGGGGGGAGGAGTGCGGCGGCCACACCCTTTCCCTCCTCGAGGGTCCCCCCCCCATTTCCCCGAAGGTCGAGGAGAATTCCCCCGATCGAGGCGGCAAGGAGCCGGTCGAGTTCCCGCCGGAAGGCCGCTGCGCTCCCTGCCGCGAAGCGTTCGATGCGCAGGTACCCGGCAAGCCCCCCCCCGGGGAGGGGCAGGGTTTCCCCATAGACGAAGGAAGGCTCGATCCGCGCGCGGGTCACCCGCCGCAGCAGGGTCTCCTCGCCGCGGCGTAGCTGGAGGGTTACCGTCGTTCCCGGTATTCCCCGGATCGAAGCCGCGACCTCCCCTTCCCTCCTCCCTTTCACGGGAAGATCGTCTACGGCGAGGAGTTCATCCCCTTTGCGCACCCCGGCCTGCGCGGCGGGTCCTCCGCGTCGCACTGCGGTGATGACGAGACGCTCCCCCTGCTGCGCGATCCGGATGCCGATTCCTCCGTAAGGCTCCGGGGTGACGGCGCGCTTTCCCGTTCCCCGTGGGTGAAATGCGGCGTATGGATCGAGCCGTGCGAGCATCCCGGCGATCGCCCCCTCGATCAATACCTGCGGGGACACCTCCTCCCAGTAATGATCGCGGATGATCCGGAAGACTTCGGTAAAGAGCGTAAGCGCGCGTTGCTCCTCCGGGGAGACGGGGGGAGGAAGAGGTGGGAGGGGATCGGTGTCGGCGAATACCGGGAAGCTCACAGTAAGAAAGAGGAGGCAAAGGAAGCCCCTCGAAGACGCAAGGGACCCAAATCCGCAAGATGGGGAGAGGAAGATTCGCAACGTCCCTCCTCACACGGGCTTTCCCCCCTGCGGGGGGGCATCGCGTAGCGCCTCGATCACCTTCTTCACCCGCTCCGGATCGGGGGGGAGCACCCGTTTGCGCTCCGGCAGACCGCAGAGCCGGTCGAGACGGGGATGGCGGGGTGGGGCCACCCCGGCCGCAGCGCCGACCACTTCGGGAAACTTCGCGGGGTGTGCCGTGGCCAGCGCGATCGTGGGCGGTGCGGTATCGCCAGCACGCCTTGCGGCCGCCACGCCGATCGCACTGTGGGGATCGAGGAGGTAGCGGTGGCGCCGGTACCATTCTGTGATCGTGGCCCGCACCGCTCCTTCCCCCACCGCGACGCTCGTGAAGCGGGGATCGATGGGTCGTTCCTCGAGGGGGAAACGGGCCTCCCCCTCCTGCGCGAACGCCGTCAGGAAGGCCCCAAGACGCGCCGGATCCCTCCCGAGCCGGTCGTAGAGGTAGCGTTCGAGGTTGCTGGCGACCTGGATGTCCATCGCCGGCGCGATCGTCCGGCGCACCGGCATCCGGCGGTAGATCCCCGTCTCGAAGAAGCGGTGGAGGACGTCGTTCTCGTTCGTGGCCAGGATGAGCCGCTCGATCGGGAGTCCCATCCGGAGGGCGAGGTAACCGGCGTAGATGTCGCCGAAATTCCCGGTGGGGACGCTGAAGCGGACCGGACCTTCCCCACCGGCCTGGAACCAGGCATGGAAGTAATAGACGATCTGCGCCACGATCCGGCCCCAGTTGATCGAGTTGACCGCTCCGATCCGGTGGCGGGTCTTGAAGGGGAGGTCGTCGAAGACCGTCTTGACGATCCGCTGGCAATCGTCGAAACTCCCCTCGATCGCCAGACAATGGACGTTCGGATCGGTCACGGTCGTCATCTGGCGTTCCTGGAGGGGTGCGATCCCCCTGTGGGGGTAGAGGACGAAGATCTCCATCCCCCTGCGTCCCCGGAGCGCTTCGATCGCGGCGCTTCCCGTATCGCCGCTCGTGGCGGCCAGGATGACCCGGTCTTCCCCCTCCCTCGTGGCCAGAAGTTCCTCGAAGAGGTTGCCCAGGAACTGGAGGGCGATATCCTTGAAGGCGAGCGTGGGGCCGTGGAAGAGTTCAAGGATTCCGATCCCCCCCATCCATCGGAGGGGAACGACTCGGGGGTCGGAGAAACGACGGTAGCTTCGGGAGACGATCCGGCGAAGCTCGCCAGACGGAATCTCCGGGGCGTAGCGCCGGATGATCTCGAAGGCGAGTTCGGGATAGGGAAGGGTTCGCCACCCTTCGAGTTCGGAACGTACGTCTGGAACGACTTCCGGAACGAGAAGGCCCCCATCCTCCCCCTGTCCCATGAGGATGGCCTCGGAAAAGGAGAGCCTCGCGATCCCCCCCCGGGTGCTTTCGTAGCGCATCACCCCACCACCCCCTCGAGGGGGTGGGACCGGGGGGGGCGACCACGCCGCGGCATCATTCGTACTCGCTCTCTTCCTCTCCCTGGCCTGCGGCCATCACCGGGGTCTGAGCTGCGAGCCACGCCTCGAATTCCTTCTGGGAATCGATCGTCATGTATCCCCGCATCCGGTAGTGGGAGTTGCCGCAGAGCTGGGCGCAGGCGATCTCATAGTTGAACTTCTCGTTCCCCATTCGCTTGCGCATCTCCTCGGTGGTGACGGTGGGGGTGAACCCGACGGGGACTTTGAGGCCGGGGATCGCATCCTGCTTGACGCGCATCTGGGGGAGGAAGAAGCTGTGGATCACGTCCTTGGAGGTGATCTCGATGCGGGCGGGGCGGTTTACGGGGAGATGGAGCTGGTTGACCGTGACGATGTCGTCCTGGGCTGCCGGGTCATTCGGATCGAGCCCGACGGGGTTCGTCTGTTCATTGACGTACTCGATCGCCGTCTTTCCAAAGATGCCATCCTTTCCGGGATAATGGACGTTCCAGGCGAACTGCTGGGCGACGATCCGAATCGGTACGGCGTCCTTCTGGGCGGGTAGCTCCTGGGTCCACTGGGCCCAGACGGGGATGGCGAAGCCGATGAGGAGCACGGCCTCGAACATCGCCACACCGAATTCGAGCCAGCTCGAGAGGTGGTGGCGGACCCCCTGGTAATTCGCCTTGGGCTGCCGGGAACTGCGGAAACGGATGAGGCAGTAGATGAAGAAGATCCCCCATCCCACGAAGAGGAGGAACATCAGGATGTGGACGAGGGCGAGGAGATAATCGATTTCGTAGCCATGGGCGGAGGCGAGTTCCGGCAGATGGAGGTTGCGAATGATCGAATCGATGAATGGTTTCAATGGGATTCCTCCTGAGCGGAAAGACCATGTTTCGGGAGAGCGGTCACCCTTTCGCCACTTCGGCGCAGGCACGGCTGCGGTGGCGGATGATCAGGATGAGGGCGATGAATCCGGAAAGGACGACACCCGTGACGCCGAGCAGGAAGAGGATCGCCATGTTCACCCCCTCGGCCACCGGTCCGTCCGCGCCCCCGAAGCAGACCGGGCATGCCCAAAGGAGGCGGGGAGAGAGGGTGAAGAGGATGATCGCGGCCATGATTCCAAACGTTCTCACCATAGGCTCACCCCCTTGAACTTCTTCAAGAAACGAACGAAGTAGAGGAGGAGTCCAACGGCACAGAGAAACGCCCCTCCCCCGGTCAGGTAACCGTTGGGAGGAGGAATATGTCCGATCCCCCATGCCCCGAAGGCGAGAGAGAGGAGGATCGACGAAACGATGAAGACGATGTGGAAGGCTTTCAGCGACATCGCGTTACCCCCGCTGATCGTGGACCGCGCCGACGAGGAGGAAGAGAAGGAAGAGGAAGAAGGCGACGGTGAGCATCAAGACCCAATAGATCGTTTTGCGCTCGTCGGAGAGATGCATGAAGTAGCTGGCCACGAGCGAGCCCTTCACGATCGCGATCGAGAGCGCCAGCGCGATGTGCGCTGCGTGGATCTCGAAATCGAGGTAGGAGGCCGCGACCGTCAGGAGGGTCAGGATGGCCAGCGAGACGAAAACCGTGACGTAGGTTCTCACGGCCTGATCGATGTCATGGGCGTGGGCATGGGCGTGATTCTGAGACATGAATCCTCCTAGAGCAGGTAAAAGACGGGGAAGAGAAAGATCCAGACGAGATCGACGAAGTGCCAGTAGAGACCCGCACACTCCACGCGTCCGGTGAAGCGTTCCGGTTCCGTCTCCCACATCCGGCTTCCCGGCCCCCAGAGGTAGAGGTTGACGATGATCCCACCGATCACGTGAAGACCATGAAGGCCGGTGAGCGTGAAGTAGATCGCCAGAAAGGTGCTCTCGCTCGGGAAGAGGTGATGCGTGAACTTCAGGTTGTACTCGTAGGCCTTGATGAGCAGGAAGACGAGCGCAAGGAGGATCGTGAGGCCCATGTAGAGCTTGTAGCGGTTCTTGTCCTTCCGCATGAGCGATGCCCACGCCATCACCATCGTCACGCTCGAGGTGATGAGGACCATCGTGTTCACGGTGGCGATCGGAACATTCAGGTGGGCGTTCTCCACGGCGGCGTGCCAGAGTGCGGGGGTGGCACCGATACGCATCATGATGTAGGCGGAGAAGAGGCCCCCGAAGAGCATCACTTCGGAGGCGAGAAAGAGCCAGATGCCGAGTTTGCCGTTCGTCAGGCCCGTATCGGGCCGGGGTTGTGCAACATAGGGGATTTCCACGGGTCACGCTCCTGCTGTCTCAGCTTCCGCTGCATTCTGGGGGATGAAGTCCTCTTTCGCGCCGGGCACGCTGTACTCGAAGGGTCCCCGGTAGACCACGGGAGGGGTTTCGAAATTGCCGTGCCCCAAGGGGGGAGAGGTCGTCGCGGTCCAATCGAGCGTCGTGGCCCGCCAGGGGTTCGTCTCGGCACGCCGCCCCTTCCAGAGACTCCAGAAGAAGTTGATGAAGAAGGGGATCTGCGCCAGGGCAAGACACCATGCCGAGATCGACATCACCACGTTCCAGTGGAGGACGCCCTGCGCGTGGGCGTACTGTGCGCCTCCGTCATAGAGCCGCCGGGAGACGCCGGCAAGCCCCTCGATGAACATCGGGAAGAAGATCCCGTTCATGAAGATGAAGGAGAAGAACCAGTGGATCTTGCCGAGCCGCTCGTTCATCATCTTCCCCGTCACCTTGGGGAACCAGTAGTAGATCCCGGCAAAGAGCGCAAAGATCGTCCCCGGGGCCACGACGTAGTGGAAGTGCCCGATGACGTAGTAGGTGTCGTGCAGGTGGATGTCGGTGGGGGCCAGCCCGAGGGGCAGACCGGTCAGCCCTCCGATCCCGAACATCGGCAGGAAGCTCAGGGCAAAGAGCATCGGCGTCGTGAAGCGGATCGATCCTCCCCACAGCGAGATGAAGAGCGCAGTCAGGATGATGACCGAGGGAATCGAGATGATCATCGTCGTCGTCTGGAAAAACGCGCTGATCCTGGTCCCCATCCCGGTCATGAACATGTGATGCGCCCAGACGATGAACGACATGAATCCCAGGAAGGCCGCGGCATAGACCATCGTCCGGTAGCCCCACAGCGGCTTCCTCGTGTTGTTGGCGATCACTTCGGCCACGATCCCGAAGGCGGGAAGGATCAGGACGTAGACCTCGGGATGTGCCAGGAACCAGAAGAGATGTTGCCAGAGGAGTGGCGATCCCCCACCGCTGACCGCAAGCGGGGCGCCACCGACCACCAGACCACTGGGGAGGAAGAAGCTCGTGCCGGCAAGGCGGTCCATCAACTGGAGAATCCCGGCGGCTTCGAGCGGAGGAAAGGCCAGCAGAAGGAGGAAGGAGGTGATGAACTGGGCCCACACGAAGAAGGGGAGCCGCATGAAGGTCAGTCCCTTGGCCCGAAGCTGCACGATCGTCGTGATGAAGTTGATCGATCCCAGGAGCGAGGAGGTGATCACGAGGACCATCGCCAGGAGCCACACCGTCTGCCCCGTCGTGGCCAGGTCGGCCAGTGGTGGGTAGGACGTCCATCCCGACTGGGCAGCGCCCCCCGGCAGGAAGAAGCTCGAGAGCATCAAGATTCCGCCGGAGAGGTAGAGCCAGTAGCTGGCCATGTTCAGGCGGGGAAACGCCATGTCGGGGGCCCCGATCTGAAGCGGCATCACGTAGTTGCCAAAGGCGCCCACCGCCAGCGGAACGACCCCGAGGAAGACCATGATCGTCCCATGCATCGCCCCCAGCGCATTGTAGAAGTCGGGGAGGATCACCCCACCTACGAGCGTGTTTTCGGGAAGGATCCGTTCGAGCAAGGCGCCGATCAGGGGGATCGGCTGTCCCGGATAGGCCAACTGCCAGCGCATCATCATCATCAGGCAGAAGCCGAAGAAGAGGAAGCAGAGGCTCGTCAGACCATACTGGATGCCGATCACTTTGTGATCGATGGAGAAGATGTACTTGCGCCAGAATCCCTCCCCATGGCTCGAATGATGCTCGGCGGGTTTCTGGCGGCCCTTTTTCGGTCGTGCTGGTTTCATCGGCGGATTCCGTCTCCTCTCTGCGTCTCTCAACTTCTCCGAGGGCGGAATCCCGCCAGCGGAAGACGTTGAGCAGTCCGGTCCATGCCATGTTGAAGATCCCGAAACGGGAAAGCTCGAAACGGTAAGGATTATATGCGAGAGCGCTACGCTTCGTCAAGATGGGCCACGCCCTCGAAGTTCCCCACCCACATCTCTCCGATGCTCCGTCCCCCTCCCCCTGAAGTCTCGGGAGCGGCTGAGATTTCCGAGGTCGTCCTCCACCCCGTCCGGTTCATCCTGGGGTGTGGCGGATGGGTGGGGTGTCATACACCCGCCGATCGTGGAAGGAGCCGAACGAAGCACGAACCTGTCGGTTCATCTCCTCGAGGAGTTTCCTGGCGATCTGGTAGCGGAGGCTGTAGGGGGTGTCGCTGGTGAGGTAGCGGTTGAAGTAGTCGAATGCCCGGGTCTGCTGTCCCTTGGCGTAGGCCCGGATGCTCAGGACGAAGAGTGCGTCCTGTTGGGCCCGCAGGGATTCCTGTCCCCCATACTCCTCGATCATCTGCCAGAATTTCCCCTCGACCATGATGCCGTCGATGAAACGATAGAGGGGGGCTGGCCAACGGCTGCTGTCCACGAGAAGAGCACGGCCCGCATCAAGAGCAGCCTTCGCCTTGCGATCATCGTCGTGGCGCAGATGAGTGACGTAGATGAGGAGATCGGTGTAGGGATCGGGTTCGATCTCGTTTTGCCGGGACCACGTTTCGATCGCCTTGGCATCGTCTCCGGCGAGCATGTAGAGGAGGCCCAGTTGCCGGTAGGACTCGCTCTTCTTCGGATCGAGGGAGAGAATTTTCGTGAAGCTCTCGATGGCGGCGTCCATCTTTCCGAGGCAGGCTTCGAGAACTGCGTAGTCCCGAAGGATCTCCGGATCGTCTGGGGCCAGCGCGAGCGCCTTTTGCAAGGCCGCCTCCCCCTTCTCGAAGGCCCCCTGGGTGGCGAGCGCCACGCCAAGCCCCCGCTGGGCGGCGACATGATCAGGAGCAGCGAGGACCGCTGTCCGGAAGGAGGCGGCCGCCTGGTTCACCTTCCCCTGGGAGAGGTAGATCTCCCCCAGCGCGGTGTGGAGGAGGGGATCGTTTCGGTAAGTCTCCCGAATGTTTTCAAGAAGACGCTGAGCTTCGGAACGGCGGCCAAGCGAGGTGTAGAGGAGGCCGAGATCCCGTTGGGCCGGTGCGAAGTGCGGATCGATCGTGATCGCCTTGCGGTAGGAGGAGATCGCCGCGTCCAATTCGCCACGTTTCTCGAGGATCTTGCCATACATCGCGTGGACCGTCGGGCTTTCGGGTGCAACGGTCATCGCTTCACCGGCGACTTTTTCGGCCTCCTCGAAACGCCCCGCCTCACTGAGGAGGGTCGCCTCTGCCATGTAGGCGTCGAGGAGCTTGGGATCCAGGCGTCGGCTCTCCTCGTAGGCCGCGACCGCTTCCTCCGTCTTCCCCTGCTCTCCCAGGACGCGACCGAGGTTGTAGTGGGCCACGGCATAATCCGGTTTCTTGGAGATGGCACTGCGGAACGCCTCGATCGCGCGCTCATAGGCCTTCTGCTCGAAGTAGAGATTCCCGAGGTTGTTGTAGGCGACGACATCGTCCTCTCGCAGTTCGATCGCTCGTTCGAAATGGTAGCGGGCCTGGTCGTAGTCCCCCTCTTCGAGGTAGAGGTTGCCCAGATTGTTCCGGGTACGGTTGTCGAGAGGGTCGAGGGTGAGGATCCGTTCGTATTGCTCGATCGCCTCGTCGTCCTTGCCGAGATGGTGGTAGGCGTTGCCGAGATGGAACCGGGCGATCGTGGAATCGGGTTCCTGTTCGGTGAGAAGGATGAAATGCGCGGCCGCTTCCCCCCATCGTTTCATGCTGAGGTAAGCGTACCCCGTGAAGAAGGTGATCTGTGGGTCGTCGGGGAGTTCGCGCTGAAGTCCCTTGAGGAGGGTGACCGCTTCCTCGTAACGGCCTGTATCGAGATAGAGGAGGGCCTGCATGAGCCGCACCGGCACATCCTCGGGGTTGCGTTCCAGCAAGAGGCGGATCGTGGAGAGGGCCTCTTCGTATTCTCCGCTCTGGATGAGCGCAACGGCCAGGAAGAAGCGGGCGGAGACCGCGCTCGGATCCCGCGCCAGGATCTCCCGAGCCATATCGGCGGCCTTGTGCATCATCTCCAAGGGCTTCTTCGAGAGGAAATCTTCATATCCTACGAAGGTCGATTCGATCGGCTTCGTGAAGAGGTAGGCCACGAGGAAGGGCTGCAGATGAAGGATCTCGAAGTAGCGGTCGAGCATCTCCGCGATCTGGCCCTGGCGGGCATGGTTGAGCATCAGGAGGTAACGAGGCTGGACCCGGTCACTGGCCAGGGCGATCGCCTTCTCGAGGGGGGGGAGCGCTTCCTCCCACCTCCCCGCGCTGCAAAGCGCAAGGGCGAGTTTGTAGTGGGCCTGCGGGTCGTCGGGATCGGCCAGGAGGAGCTGATGGTAACGCTCGATCGCCTCATCGAATCGGTTTTGCCGAAGGAGTTCATCCGCTTCCTCGTAGGGGGATGCCGGCCCGGAAGCCTCTGGAGAGACCTGCCCCCGCAGATCGTCACCGGCTCCATGTTCCACCGGCCTCTCCGAGGTGAGGGCACAGCCGCCGCCCACCACGAGGAGAAGGGTCAAGGGCACGAGGATCTCGATCGAAAACCAGGTTTTTTTCATCGATCCGGTTCCTTATCCATCGCTAGAAGATTCGATCCAACATCGCAAAAGGGGAGAGGTTTCCACAAGGGGAAAGATCCTGTCGCTTGACCCATCGGAAGATGGGTCGTATGCTCGGAGGAAGATGAGGTTTCGAAAGGATTCCGCATGAGAGGAGATCTGGGGATGAAGATCGCCATCGTACGCGGTGTTCCGGAGACCTTCTCCGCGGCGCTGCGGCAACGTGAACCACCGACGCCGATCGATGTCCCACGGGCCCGAGCACAGCACCGACGCTACGTGGAGGCGCTGCGCTCGCTCGTCGATCGCGTGATCGAAATCCCGCCGGACGATCGGTTTCCCGATTGCTGTTTCGTGGAGGACACGGCGGTCGTGGTCGGAGACCGGGGAGTCGTCACCCGTCCCGGTGCCCCCAGCCGCCGGGGAGAGGAAGAAGCCGTGGCCGAGGTGCTCGCTGCCCTTGGGACGACCTGCCTCCGGATGCCCGAGGGGGCCACGCTCGATGGGGGGGATGTTCTGTTTACCGGCCGGGAACTCTTCGTCGGACGCTCCCGGCGCACGAACGATCGGGGGATCGCATTCCTGGCCGAGGCATTTCCCGAGTTTCCCGTCCATCCCATCGATCTGCCCGGTGGTCTCCATCTGAAATCGGTCGTCACCCGGATCGACGAGCGGCGTTTTGCCCTCTATCGCGGGGCGGCCGAGATCTTTGGCGGGATCGAACGGGTGAATCCGGAATATCGCGCGATCCCGATTCCCGATGCCGCGGCAGCCAATTGTCTGGTGATCGGGGGAACGATCCTGCATCTTGCTCCTTATCCGGAGAGTTCTTCGGTTTTCACTTCGCTTGGCCTCCAGTCGCTACCCCTCGAGATGTCGGAACTCACCAAGGCCGATGGTGGCCTGACCTGTCTGTCGATCCTCCTGGGCTCTCCCCATGCTGCCAGCACGCTCCATTCCGCCCTCCATCTCCTCCATTATGAGGGTTTTGGGGGCGGTCGTCAATAGATTCTTCACGCGTGGGCGCACGTCAGAATTGTGATCCCCGTCTCATCGGGGCCGACTTCCCACGAGACGCCTCCCAAAGTTCCACTTTGGTGACGTGCGCCCCGGATGCCGGATCGCAGGGCGGCTTGCCTCCTTTTCACTCCTCTGGTATAATCCCCCCGATCGTGTCGAAGTGCTCGTATGCGGCTTCCCGTCGGATCCCGGCCGGACATCCTTCGGATCCATTCCCTGCGCCTTACATTCGTCCACGCTTCCCGATGGGTCTTACTGGAAAATATACCCGAGTTCTCGCTGCGCGGGCCTTTCTTTGTCCGCGTCCTCGTCAGGGGGAGCGCCCTTCGGAGGATTCATGAACCCCACGAAGATCTCTTTTCAGACGCATCCCGATCGTTACAGGCACTGGCAGCTCTCCATCGATGGACCGATCGCCCATCTGGCGATGAACGTCCAGGAAGAGGGGGGGCTGCGCCCCGACTATCGGCTCAAGCTCAACTCCTACGACATCCTCGTCGATATCGAACTGGCCGACGCGGTCACCCGGCTCCGTTTCGAGCATCCAGAGGTGAGCGTCGTGTGCATCGAGAGCGCCAGGGAGGATATCTTCTGCGCCGGTGCGAACATCTACATGCTGGGGCTCTCCTCCCATCCCCACAAGGTGAATTTTTGCAAGTTCACGAACGAGACGCGCTGCAACATCGAAGAGGCCACGGAAAAAAGCGGGCAATACTACGTGGCGGCGGTCAGCGGCGGCTGCGCGGGGGGGGGGTACGAGCTGGCCCTCGCCTGCGCGGAGATCCACCTGATCGATGACCGGCGTTCCGCCGTCTCCCTCCCCGAAGTGCCGCTTCTCGGCGTGCTCCCCGGCACCGGAGGACTGACGCGCCTCACGGACAAACGGAAGGTTCGCCGCGATCTGGCCGACGTCTTCTGCACGACCGCCGAGGGGGTCAAGGGACGCCGGGCGCTCGAATGGAAACTCGTCGATTACCTCCATCCCTCCTCCACCTTCCGGGAACGTGTCGAGGCCCGGCTGCACGAACTGGCCGAGACGCGCGACCTGCGGGGGGTCGAACTCGAGGAGATCGAACCGAGGGTCGAAGGGGACACCTTCCACTACCGATACGTGACGCTCGATATCACACCGGCGCAGCGCCGGGCAAAGCTGACGATCGAGGGACCGCGCCCCGAGGACACCCGAATCCCCGAAGATCCCACGCGACTCGGGAGCCAGACCTATGCGCTGCGGATGTGGCGGGAACTGGCCGACGCCCTCCTCCAGCTCCGTTTCAACTACGAGACCGTGGGTGTCGTCACGATCCATACGACGGGGGATCCCACCCTGGCCGTGGCGCTCGACGAAGCCCTCGTGGCGCGCAAGGATCACTGGTTCATCCGGGAGATCCTCCTCTTGCAGGGCCGGGTCCTCAAGATGCTCGACATCACGGCCCGCTCCTTCTTTGCGCTCATCGAACCGGGCTCTGCCTTCGCGGGGGCCCTCTTCGAGATCGCCCTGGCCTCCGACCGCGCCTACATGCTCGACGATCCCGATCGGGAGAACCGGATCGCGCTCAGTTCGATCAACGCCGGCCTCCTGCCGATGGCCAATGGGCTCAGCCGCCTCGAAAACCGGTTCTACGGCGACCCCGAGGCCGTGAAGACCGCATTGGCCACACGGGGGGAACCCCTCCCTCCGGGAAGAGCCTGGGAATTGGGGCTGGTGACCGGTATTCCCGACGACATCGATTGGGAGGACGAAACGCGCGTCATGATCGAGGAACGCCTCTCCCTCTCCCCCGACGCCCTCACCGGCATGGAAGCGAATCTCCGCTTCGCCGGCCCCGAGACGATGGAGACGAAGATCTATGCCCGCCTCTCCGCCTGGCAGAACTGGATCTTCACCCGCCCCAACGCCACCGGCGAAAAGGGAGCCCTCACCTCGTACGGCAAATCCGCCTCGCCGGACTTCGATTGGAGAAGAACCTGATGGGTACCAGCAGAGAACTGATTCCGAACAACGTCGATCTCTCCCACAACCGCAAACTCCAGCGCGCCCTCGAGGCGTGGCATCCCAAGTTCATGGATTGGTGGATGGAGATGGGTCCCGACGGTTTCCAGACGAAAGAGGTCTATCTGCGCACCGCCGTCAGCGTGGAACCGGGGGGATGGGCCCACTTCGAGTACGTCCGGATGCCGGAGTACCGCTGGGGGATCTTCCTCACCCCCCAGGAGGAAGAGCGCACGATCGAGTATGGCGACCGGATCGGGGAGAAGAGCTGGGATGAGGTTCCCGGCGAACACCGGACCGATCTGCGCCGCCTGATCGTGACGCAGGCGGATACCGAGCCCGCCTCCGTCGAACAGCAGCGGCGGCTCGCCTACAGCGCCCCCTCCCTCTACGACATGCGCAACCTCTTCCAGGTCAACGTCGAGGAAGCCCGGCACCTCTGGGCGATGGTCTACCTGCTGCAGCAGTTCTTCGGCCGCGACGGCCGCGAGGAGGCCGAGGATCTCCTGATCCGCCGCTCCGGCAACCCCGATACGCCCCGCATCCTCACGACCTTCAACGATCCGATCGAGAACTGGCTCGACTTCTTCTGCTTCACGATGTTCACCGACCGGGACGGGAAGTTCCAGCTCGGGGCCCTGGCCGCCAGCGCCTTCGATCCCCTGGCGCGCACGACCCAGTTCATGCTCACCGAGGAGGCGCATCACCTCTTCGTGGGGGAGACGGGAATCCGTCGGATCATCCGCCGCTCCGCGGAACTGGCCGAAACCGCGCCGGGCGGCGACGTCGCCGAAGCCGGTGGGATTCCCCTCGACACCCTGCAACGCTACATCAACCAGTGGTTCTCCCGCTCCCTCGACCTCTTCGGCTCCGAGGACTCGAGCAATGCGGCGAACTACTTCGCCGCCGGCCTCAAGGGACGCTTCGACGAAAGGAACCGAAAGAAACATCCCGACCCCCGCTGTGACACGGCAACCTACAAGACCGTCCGGGTGAGCGCGGAAGGGAAACTCGAGGAATACGAGATCCCGATGCGCCGGGCCATGAACGCGGTCCTCCGGGACGCCTATGTCGCCGACTGCCAGCGCGCCGTGGACAAATGGAACAAGACCCTCGAAGAGGCCCACTCCCCCTTCCGGATGAAACTCCCCTCCGTCCGCTTCAACCGGCGCGTCGGCCTCTACGCCGGGCACCCCTTCACCCCCGACGGTACCCTGATCGACTCCGAGACCTTCGAGAAACGCAAGGACGAGTTCCTCCCGAACGACCGGGATCGTGAGATCGTCCAGCACGTCATGGTCCAGGTCACGGAACCGGGAAAGTTCGCCAACTGGATCGCCCCCCCGAAACGGGGAATCAACGGAAAACCGATCGATTTCGAGTACGTCCGGCTCTGATTCCGGATACCCCCGAAATCCCACCCCTTCGATCGGAGAGGAGATGTCCATGTTCGATATCCAGCACACCCGGATCCTGATCAACGGCGAATGGCGTGACGCCTCCGACGGGGGACGCAAGACCCTCGTCAACCCCGCCACCGAGGAAGCGATCTGCGAGGTCGCCGAATCGACACCGGAGGATCTCGACGCCGCCGTGACCGCCGCCAGGCAGACCTTCGAGAGCAAGGCGTGGCAACGGATGGGGGGGGAGAAACGGGCCCGCGCACTCTGGAAACTCGCGGATCTCATCGAACGCGACGCCCGGGAGATCGCCCACCTCGAAACGATCAATCAGGGGAAACCGATCTTCGAGTCGGGACGCATCGATGTCCCCTTCGTCGTCTCCCTCTTCCGCTACTACGCGGGGTGGGCGGACAAGCTCGGCGGGGAGACGATCCCGGTCCTTCCCGGCTTCCTCAACTACACGCTCGAGGAACCGGTCGGGGTCGTTGGGATGATCATCCCCTGGAACTTCCCCCTCCTCCTCACCTGCTGGAAGGTCGCACCCGCTCTGGCCGCGGGGTGTACCGCCGTGATCAAGCCCTCGGAACTCACCCCCCTGACCGCACTCAAGCTCGGAGCCCTGGCGCTCGAGGCCGGTTTCCCTCCCGGTGCCCTCAACGTCGTTCCGGGCAAGGGTTCCCGGATCGGAAACGCCCTCCTCCTCCACCCCGATGTGGACAAGATCGCCTTCACCGGCTCCACCGAGGTGGGGAAGACGGTCATGCGAAACGCCGCGGAGACGATCAAGCGCGTCTCCCTCGAACTGGGGGGCAAATCTCCGAACATCGTCTTTGCGGATGCCGACCTCGAACGGGCGGCCCAGGGGGCCTGTGGCGGGATCTTCTACAACAAGGGGGAGGTTTGCGCCGCCGGTTCGCGCCTCTTCGTCGAACGGACCGTTCACGACCGCTTCCTCGAGATCCTCGCGGAGAAGATGGCCCGCTATACCCCCGGCGATCCCCTCGACGAGAAGACCCGTCTCGGCCCGCAGGTCTCCAAGGCGCACCAGGCTTCGATCCTCGCCGATATCGAGAAGGGGAAGCGGGAAGGGGCCA
The DNA here is from genome assembly GCA_964616915.1 of uncultured bacterium. Classification (GTDB taxonomy): domain Bacteria; phylum Myxococcota_A; class CAZTSL01; order CAZTSL01; family CAZTSL01; genus CAZTSL01. Next base: position 22,895 of record CAZTSL010000028.1, on the reverse strand, counting down.
CGGTCTTTCGCGGCGGGCGATCCACGACCGTCAACGGCAAGGGATACTTCGTCGAACCGACCGTGCTCACCGGCGTGACGAACGAGATGTCGGTGGCCCGGGAGGAGATCTTCGGCCCCGTCCTCTGCGTGATCCCCTTCGACGACGAAGCCGATGTGCTGGCCCAGGCCAACGACTCCTGCTACGGACTCGCCGCGGGCGTCTGGACCGGGGATCCGGCCCGTGCCCACCGGATGGCCGCGGGCTTGAAGGCGGGAACGGTCTGGGTCAACGCCTACAACATCTATCACCCCGCCTCCCCCTTCGGGGGGTTCAAGATGAGTGGCTTCGGTCGTGAACTCGGCCGAAAGGCCCTCGACCTCTACCTCGAGACGAAGTCGGTCTGGGTGAGCACCCGCTGACCCCTCCCCGCTCCCCCCCGCATACCTATCGGCTGGCGTCGATCACCCCCGTCGATCCGACGCCACCCTTCTCCTGCCTACCGGCAGCGCGTGCGCCCCGCCGGTAGGCTTCGATCGCCCCTTCGATGCGACGCCGGAAGATCGGATCGTGGACCGCCGCGCGGTAGGCCTGCCGCCAGGCGGCAAGGGCTTCCTTCCCGTTGCCGCGGTTGGCGTGGATCATCCCGAGGAAGAAAGCCGCCTGTGGATCGCTTCGATGACGGGAGAGCGCTTCCTCGAAGGCACGTGCGGCCGCCTCGAAACGGCCGCGATGGAACTCGGCGATCCCCAGGTTTCGCAGCACGAGGCTACTGGCCGGGTAGCGGGAACGAAGGCGAAGAAAGATCTCCGCGGCCGCGTCCCAATCCTGTTCGGCCATCCGCATTCGCCCGACCTCGAAGGGGGTCGGGGTGTAGCCGGAAGCCACATCGATCCGCAGGAGATCGACGGCGAATCCACGAATGTAGAAGGTATCGACCAGGGTCGTACAGCGGAGCAACTCGGGGAAATGGCGAACGAGCGTAGGGATCGCCTCCACCGTATCGGCGGTGAAGTGGGTGAATCCCCCCTGCACGAACGTCTCGCAGGTATGATGGTCCAACCTGGGATCGAGGCGGAGCCGGTGATGGGGATAGGGATTCCCGAAGGCGAGGAGATGGGCATACGCACCGACGAGGGAGGCGTTCTTCCCGACGACCACCGGGATCTCCTCGGTCGCTCGCACGATCGACCAGGTCGGCGCACATTCCCAGCGGACCCAGTTGCGGAGCTGAACGGCAAGCGAAAGGAGGAGCGCAACGACCACGAATGTCCTTCGCCACAGCCGCCGGCGCCCTTCGGGAAGCCGGCGCCACGCCCCCTTCGACCCGGAGAAGAGGAGGGTGGCCAGCGACGCGAGGAGGAGCGCCAGGGCAAGATGTCGCAGGAAGCCATCCGCCTCCAAGGGGATGAACCGCCCAAGGAGACGATAGCAGAGGGGAAGGGACCAGGCGGTCAACAGGAGGGCTTCCCCCTTCCCCCCACGCGGGAGTTCTCCCTCCCAGATCCGGCGCGCCGCAGCCACGGCGAGCAGGATCATCGGGGGAATCAACACGAGCATATAGCGCAGCGGACGATAGTGGAGGAGCACGAAACCGGCAACTCCACTCCAGAGCCAGAGGGCGGGGAGGACCTCCCGCTCCCCCTTCCCCCCCTCCCGCCAGGCACGTCCCACCAGGAGGAACCAGAGCGCGAGGTACGCGCCGAAGGCGAGGATCGGCATCCGGTCGAAGAACTCGATCCGGCCAAAGGTGAAGAGTTCATGGAGGAAGCCCTGCAAACCGAGCGATTCCTGGCGATACTGGAAGAAACGGAAGGTCACGTGATGCCAGAATTCGGGATTGTAGCGGGCATAGCCCCCCAGGAAGAGGAGCACGAGCAGCCCTCCGCCGATCCCCCGGCGAAGCCACACCTCCCGGGCACGCCCTTCCGCCCGTAGCAGGATGCCGAGGAGGAAGACCGGCAGCAGGAGGAGCGCGATCTCCTTGAGGTAGAGGACCACGGCCACGAGCCATACGAAGGTGATCCCGACCATCCACCCCTCCCCCTTCCCCACGACCCAGAGATACCAGGCCAGCACCATCGCGGCGGTCAGCGTCGGATAGATCACCGGAATCGTACTGTATGCCGCCAGGATCGCGTTGAAGGCGGCCAGTGCTCCTCCCAGCAGGGCCCACGGCTGCGGAAAGATCTGGCGAAGCGAGAGGTAGAGGAGGAGGACCATGCCCACCCCCGGCAGGAGGGAGATCGCGTTGGCCTGGGGGATGCCCACTCCGAAGAGCGCGAAGATCAGGTACGCCAGCCAGGAGAAGATGTACTTGTTGTAGTTCTGCCGGGGCTGCCACGTTCCCGTTGCCAGACGTTCCAGGGCGGCCTCGAGATACCAGAAGGGATCCGTCGATTCCCCCTGGGACCAGGAGATCGTGGCGGGAGGATCGGCCGAAGGGTGGACGACCCGCAGGGCCGTGCCCACGAAGAGGAGAAGGGGAAGAAGGAGACGAGCCGCACGACGCTTCATCGCCCCCCTCTTCGTTCGGCGTGGATGCGCCGGGCGGCTTCGTACGCTTCGAGGAGACGGGGATAGAGAATATCGGGGTGGAACTCCTTCTCCAGTTTCTCTCGGGCGTTTCGCCCCATCTGCGCGATGGTCTCGTCGGGGAAGCGGAGCATCTCCACGATCTTGTTTCGCAGGTCGGTGACGTCGCCGGCGCGGGCGACCAGCCCGGTCCTCCCCACCTCCACCATCTCGCAGGCCCCCCCCCGGTCGGCCACCACGATCGGTTTGCCGGCCCGATAGGTCTCATAGGTCGTCAGGGGGAAATTCTCGTACCACTCGGAAGGGTAGAGGACGAAGCGAGCACCCGCCACGATTCTTTGGAGGGCCTCCCCACCGAGGTGACCGAGACACTCGATCGTCGGGATCCCCTCCCGTGCGATCCACGATCGGATCTCCTCCTCGAGAGGGCCGGTTCCGGCGATTTTGAGCGGAATCACGAGGTCCGCGGGGAGCCCGCGCCAGGCGGCAAGGAGGGTCCAGATCCCCTTGGGCGCGACGAGACGACCAAAATAGAGGGCATACTCTCCCACCCCCTGGCCACAATGTTCCGAACCCGCCGGAATATCGACGAGATAGGGGAGATGACGCACCCGATCGGCGGGAAAACCGTGCTCGATCAGCTTCTCCCGCATGAAGCGGCTCGGCGCGAGAAAGAGATCCACCGCCCGTTCGAAGATGCCGCTCCACTTCCACCCGTACGACTCGATCGCAAGGAGCGCGCTCAACGCGAGGGATCCGCGTACGCACCGGTTCCAGACGGCATGGTGAAACCGACCGCCCCGGCACCGTTCACACACCTCCCCCCCCGTGAAGAAGAGATGATTCGGACAGAGCAGCCGATAGTCGTGAACGCTCATCACCACCGGCAGATCGTGCTCGAGAAGCTCGTAGAGGATCGAGGCGGAGAGATGGTTGTAGATGTTGTGGATATGGACGATATCGGGACGCACCTCTCCGATCAGCCGGCGGAGCTTGCGGCGCGCCTCCTGGTTGTAGAGCACCCGCGCCGCGGTTGCGACCTTCTCCCGCAAGGAACGCCCTTCTTCGCTCTTGACGAGTTCGGAGACGAAATGGTCCGCGTAGGGGGAGGGTTCGTTGCGTGGATGGGCCATCGAGAAGGGGATCACCTCGTCTCCCCTTGCCTCGAGGATCTTGCGCAACTCGAAGGAAGCCGTATCCGACCCCCCGTCGATGAAGTAGTAATTCTGGCAGTTCAGGATCCGCATGACTCGATCCGTTGCAGTGTTCCAGGAGGGAGCGGTGATGCGCAAAACCGACCGCGTCGTGGATCACTCCTCTCCTCTCCCCTGCCTCTCCACGATCGCGCGATAGAGTTTTTCGAGATTTTCCGTCATCCCTTCGAGGTATCCCGCTGGATCGAGGTCGTTGCCGGTGCCGCGTCCCTTTTCGAGCGTATCGAGGATGCAGAGTCTTGCGCCCTGGGCTGCGACGATCCGGCGGACCTCCTCGGGTGGGGGGGATTCGGCGAGCACGATCCGGGCGCGCGCCTGCTCGATCCGTTCTCCGACCTCCTGCGGGGAGCGGGGGGAGAGGATGTAATCGGTGACCGCCAAGTCGAAATCGGTCGTGAGATAGGGGAAGGCTTCCGTGAGCGCCACGATGGGGGGGAGATCGAGTTCCGAGAACTTCACGGCATAGAGCGCCCGGAGCTTCCGCAGCCGCCCCGCGTAGCGGGCGGCGTTCTCCCGGTAACGCGCTCCGTTTCCGGGATCGAGGGCAGCGAACTCCTCCCCCATCCGCTCCACCAGGATCGCGGCGATCGAGAGGGAGAGCCAGAGGTGGGGGTTGATCACCTCCGTCGGTTCGCCGTGCCGGGAATCGACCGGATTCCGGAGGAAGGGAAGACGGGGCTCCTCGGGCGTCCAGCGCGCCGCGGGATCGATCTCCACGATGTAGATCTTCTCCCGCCGTGCCAGGGGATAGAGGAGGTCGAAGAGGGGGGAGAGCGAAACGGTGCGCAGCGTCACGATCGCCGCCGCGCCGCGCACCGCCTCGGCGAATGCCGGATGGAACGCTTCCGCGCGGGGATCGTACTCATGGGGACCAACTCCGGGGGGCGCGAGATTCGTCACCCGGATCCGAGGACTCCCCGCCGCCACCGCCGTGGCGAAGGAGAAGAGGGGTTGAAACGTCGTCAGGATCTCGATCTCTTCCCCCGGCTCGATCGTCCCCTTCGGCCCTCCCTGGCCGGTGAGCGCGAGGAGGGCCGCGAAAACCATGATTTTCCCCTGGATCATCGTCGTATCCTCCCTTCAGACGCGTCGTTCGATCAACCCCTGGGCAATCAGCCACTGGTAGGCCTCCCCCTCCGGCGTCCACCATGCCGCCCCCTCTGGATCGAGGCCCCCTCGCCAGAGGAGGAAGGCGGTGAAGAGGCCACGGATCGCATTGCGGATCGTATCGTCGGAGAACGTTTCGTTCCTGCTGGCGCAGACCGCTGTACAGAGCCGGTCGGTGGGATCCTCGAAGTCGCAATGGTCCGCCTCTGTGACCCCGAGGAGGAGGCCTTCCGGTGCGGCCTGATAGACCGCCTCCCCATTGCCATCCTCATTGCACGCGGAGGGTTCCCCCGCCACCCCGTAGAGGGGGATGTCGAGTTCCGGCGCGGCCGCCAGCGCCAGACCGTCGCCATCGACGAGGTCGAGCCCGAAAACGGCGATCGCATCCTCATCGTCGCGCCCCGCAAGGAGCGAGCGCAGCCCGCCGGCGGAGTGCCCGGCATAGACGACTCCTCTCCCCGCCCGCATCGCATCGGCCAGCGCGGTCATGTCCGACACGTCCGCGGCCACGTCGTGATCCTGCGCCGAGGCGTGGCACAGATCGGGGGTGACGACATCGAGGCCCCAACCGGCGAGATGACGGGCCAGACCCTGCATCTGGGCCTCGCCGCGCTGGAATCCGTGCGTCAAGAGGACGAGGGGGGAATCCTCCCCCCCCATCGGCCGATAACGGGTGTAGGGGAGGGTGCATCCCGAGGGCGCGGCAAAGACGCCGGCGTCCTCCACCACCTCGAAGCTCCCCATATCGGCATAATCGGTCCCCGGGACCTCCCACGCCGTCGGATCGGAAGGCCCACAGAGGGATCCCTCCCCCCCGAGGCCGAACAGGAGCAACAGCGTCCCGACGAGGACACCACGCATCGATCTTTCCATCTCTCCTCCTTGCCCCACGAAATCCCGATGCCGATTCGATCCGCTGGGGTAACGGGGATCTTCCCGCGATTCTACGACGACTTCGAGGGGAGTGCAACCTCGTGGGCCATGCGGATCGCCGTCTCACGCGGGTGACGCATGCCCGAACGGATCGCCCTGATTGACTTTTCGAGCGATTTTCCCTACGCTTTCCACGAGATCAGAATCTTCGCGCTTCCCCGTCCCCCTTCGGTTCCGCCGACGATCGGACGAAGATCGGAGGGGGAGCGTCTTGTCAGTTTTCCGTCACGATAGGGTATCGATCATGAAAAGAGAATTTTCGTTCGTCGTGCTTCTCCTCGTTACGATCGCCTTTCCGCTGGGGCCGGGTGCCTGCCGCAGCGGTGTGCAACTCGACGAGATCGCCTCTCCCCGCACCGTCGATGAGGGGCGGGTCCTCCAGTTCACGGTCTCGGCCTCCGGGCAGAACGTGACGCTCACCGCGCAGAATCTCCCCGAAAACGCGACCTTCACCGACAATGGTGATGGAACGGGGATCTTCCGCTTCGAGCCGGATCACACGCAGGCCTACGGTTCCCCCTATACGGTGCGTTTCATCGCCACCGACGGGAAGGACACGGACACGCAGTCGGTCGTCATCCTCGTCAACGACGACCCCTCCCTCGACTTCTTCGCCCTTTCCGGGACGATCGTCACGCCCGACACGGTGATCTACGGCGGTGAGATCCTCTTCGGCGCGGAGGGGATCCTCTGCGTGGGGAACGATTGCAGCACGCACAGCCACTACGCCGAGGCCACGAAGATCGACACCGACGGTTTCATCTTCCCCGGCCTCATCGACGCCCACAACCACGTCGGCTACAACTTCCTCGAGTTCTGCGACCTCGGGCGCACCTACGACAACCGTTACCAGTGGCAGAACGATCCGACCTACGACGAGTGCGTGGCGCCCTACCGGGAGAACAAGAGCGAGTTGATCTGCGAGATGACGAAGTACGGTGAGATCAAGGCCCTCATCGCCGGGACGACCTCGATCCAGGGGAGCGCCAGCGGAGACTGCACGGAGACGCTCATCCGCAACATCGAGCACCGGGAAGCCAACGGTTTCTCCGACGACGTGATCCAGACGCGGGTCACCTCGATCGCGAGCATGAGCGCCTCCACGGCCCGCAGCATCGCCAACAACATCGAGGAGGGGACGACGAAGGCCTTCGTCGCCCACGTCTCCGAGGGGCGGGACACCTCCTCCCTCGACGAGTACTTCATCCTGCGTGACGACAAGGACCTCCTCCTCGACGCCACCGCGATCATCCACGGCGTTCCCTACGGGCTTGCCCAGTTCGCGGAGATGGCCCGCATCGGGGTCTCCCTCATCTGGTCCCCCCGCAGCAACCTCGTCCTCTACGGCCAGACCGCGGACATCCGTACCGCCTTCAACCAGCACGTCAACATCGCGCTCGCCCCCGACTGGTCCCCCTCGGGGAGCCGGAACATCCTCGATGAACTCAAATGCGCCGACGACCTGAACGGCAGCGAGTTCTCCGGCATCCTCGGCGACGAGGATCTCGTGGACATGGTCACGAAGAATGCCGCGGAGAGCCTCGGGATGCCGGAGCGGATCGGCCGGCTCGCGGTGGGCTACGAGGCCGACATCACCGTGATCGCGGGGGGCGGCTCTCCCTACGCCGCGCTCGTCGGCGCCGAGGTGGAGGACGTGCGCCTCGTCTTCCTCGCCGGGCGCCCCCTCTACGGCGACGATGCGATCATGCGCGGGGCGCTTCGCTTCACCGATCCCCAGGACTGGTGCGAACCGCTCGACGTCTGCGGTGTGGAGAAGCGGATCTGCGTGAAGAGTTCCGCGACCAGCTCGGACAAGTTCAACCAGACGCTCGGCGACATCGAATCGATCCTCGAAACGATGTACAACGACTACGGCAAATCGATCGATCCCCTCTTCACCTGTAGCGCCCCCCCCGTCTGCCGGAGCCTCTGAGGCTGGAACGACCTCGCCCTCCTCCTCTCCGTGGAGCGTGGGAGCGCTTCCCGATCTCCTCGAGGCTCCCTTCCTTCCAGGCGGGGGAGGAGCCTCCATCACGTCTGGGAGCGTTTCCCGATCCCGCCCCGCAACGAGAAGGCGTGGGACGCCACGGGCGGGAGTCCCCCTCACCTCGGGGAGAGTTTTCCGATCTCCTCGAGGATCATCGCCACGAGTCTCTCCCGGTCGGGCGGAGCTTCGTTCTGCGAGGGAGCCGGCTCCCTTCCTCCTTCCCCCGCAGTCGATCCCCCTGGGATCTCGATATCGCAGAGTCCGCACGTCTGGCAGGCGGTATGGGCGCGGGTCAGGCCGAGAGCCCGCCCCATCGCCACGAGCCGATCGACCTCCTCCTTGGGGAGGGGACGGAACTTGCCGATCTGCTTCACCGCGAGCGAGATCTTCGCGGTGTGCTCCATCGTCTCGAGACGGTTGTAGGCTTCCTCGAGGTCTCTCCCCAGGGTGAGGGAACCGTGGCGCTCGAGCATGATCGCGTCGTAGCGCAAGACGAGCGGTTCGAGCATCTTCGGGACGTCCGCCGTGGTCGGCGTGGCATAAGGGGCGGTCGGTACGTCACCGAGGGAGACGATCACCTCGGGAACCATGCACTGGGCCAGCGATTCCCCCGCAATCGAGAAGGCGATCGAGAGGGGAGGGTGCGCATGGACCACGGCCCGTACATCGGGACGGAGCGCGTAGACGGCAAGATGCATCCGGATCTCCGAAGAGGCCGATCCCCGTCCCGAAAGTTTCCTTCCCGACCGATCGACGACCACGAGATCCCCCTCCGAGAGGTACCCCTTGTTGACGCCGCTGGGCGTCACGAGGATCCGATCCGCGGCGAGACGGACGCTGACGTTTCCATCCGTGGCGGCGATGAAGCCCCGCTCGTACATCCGGCGGCAAATCTCGACGACGCTTCGCCGGAGCCGATGTTCCATCCTTCCCTCCCTTCAGGTCTCTTGCCCGTTTCTACTCCTTCCAGACGTTCGATCGATCCCTTCCCCTCCGATCCGTCTGTGCCCGCGCGAGGTTCCCCCTTCCGGCTCACGCCCACCGCATGCCGGTAAAGATCGGAAGGCGTGTGGCGCACGACCATTCCTGATCGGTCGATGGGATGACCAGATCCCCCCAGACGAGATGGAAAAAGGCCATGAGGAATGGATCCGACGCAAACGCGCGCTCTCGACGCAAGAAGAAGACCCATGGCCGGGAAGCAGTCTACAGAAATCCGAAAGGAATCTCAAGGTGCTCATCGCCGGCGACTCCCTCGCATGGCCGAAGGGATCGGGGATCTGCAATCCGAAAGGAATCTCAAGGTGCTCATCGCCGGCGACTCCCTCGCATGGCCGAA
>CAZTSL010000028.1:0-13701 GCA_964616915.1 uncultured bacterium | reverse complement strand
GGGATCGGGGATCTGCAACGTAAGGGGAAGCGCGTCCCGCCTTCCCCCCTGTCACGTTTCGTTGCACGCTGCGCGCTCGGGGAAACGGGCGATCTTCCCCGATTCCTCCCCCATCCCCCCCGCGGGTGGCTCGAAACGATACAGCCGCCTGGAGGCCTTCCTGCCTCCCTTCGATCACGAAATGTTTCGAATTCCCGGCATCTTTCCGATCGTCTCCCCGCACGCTCTACAACCGGAGGCATCTGGAACGAAGATTGCAGAGTCCCCCCCTTGAATCGGAACGAGCCGGGGGACGACGATGACTCGAGGAATACGCTGGAGTACCGTGTGGAGTGCGCTCCTGTGGTGCATGGCCGTGGGGTGCAGCTCAGAGGTGACCCTGCCGGAATCCTCATCCCAGGAAGCGATGGAAACGCCTTCCGGCGCTTCCGGTTCCCCGAGCGGCGCCCCTGGAGAAAGTGGGGGGGGCGCAACGGCCGAAACGCCGAGCAGCGTCGAAGAAACAGGGATGGTGGCGGAGAGCGCCTCGGAAGGGACGACCCCCTTTCCCGATCCCGACGTCGTGCGGGAGGGAACGCCCCCGAGCGATGGGGTGGGAACCCGGGTGGGCGATATCGCCCCCGATTTCCTCCTCCCCGACTGCAACATCCCGACGCTCCCCGAAATCCGCCTCTACGACTTCTACGGTTATGCGATCCTGCTCAGCGTGGGAACGGGATGGTGCATCCCCTGCAACGAGGAGGCCCCCGAACTCCAGGCCCTCTATCAGGAGCGCGGAGCCGAGGGATTCGTCATCCTCCAGGGGATGTTCCAGGATTTCCAGTCACGCCCGGCCGATGAGAACTTCTGCGACACCTGGGTCGAGATGTACGGGTTGACCTTCCCGGTCATGCCCGATCCTCTCGCCCAGCTCTGGAATGGATACAACGAGGTGAACGAACTGCCCCTTGCCGTCGTCATCGACCGCGACATGCGGATCGTCGGGAAGGTGGCCGGACCCGATTTCGTCGCGATCGAGAATCTCGTGGAAGCGGCGATTTCCCAGGAGATTCGTGAATGAAGCGTCCTTTTCACGCCTTCCTCCTCCCCGCGCTTCTCCTTCTCTCCCTCCCCCTCTGGGGGGGGGAGAAGGAGGAGGCGTCCGACTTCACCCTCGAGACCCTTTCGGGAGGACGGCTCTCTCTTTCCGATCGTCTCGGCAAGGAGGTGATCTACCTCTCCTTCTGGGCCACGTGGTGTACCCCCTGCAAACTCGAGATGGGGCAGCTCGAACGGCTCTACCGGAAGTATCGGACCCGGGGGTTCACCGTGATCGCGGTCAACGTCGATGATTCCGAGACCGTCTCGCAGGTACGCCCCTTCGTGCGGCAGAAACGTTTCACCTTCCCCGTGGTCCTCGATCGAGACCGCCAGGTCGCGGGGCGCTACGATCCAGCGGGGGTGATCCCCTACGGGGTGCTCATCGATCGCAACGGAAAGATCGTACAACGATACATGGGGTTCAGCATCGGGGATGCGGAAGCACTGGAACAAACGATCGAAGCACACCTCTCGGCGGGGGAAGCACCGGTGGCCCAGGCCACGGTCCGGAAGTGAGGGGGGAAGGCTCCGCTGTCTCCTCCCCCTCCTCCTTCCCCCCGCCTTCTTCCTTGCTCCCCCGGCGGCCGAGGGGATCGAAGGCGCCAGCGCTCCACCTCCCCTGCAGGTCGAAGTGACCGAGCAGCTTCTCTTCGAATACAACGACCAGAACGTCCTGATCGTCTATCGGGCGCCGACGGTGATCGTTCCGAGTCCCGATCCCGAGAGCGCGGCCCTCCTCCTCGACACGATCCGGCAGCGCGACTTCGCCGTCGTCTCGAATCGTTTGAGCCTTTCGCTCGGTCGCAGGCTCGGAAAGGGGGATCTCCATGCCGGCATCCGGATCGACTACGATGGGCTCTTCCCCCGGCGACTCACCCTCCCACCGGAGACGGCGGAACTCGTCGCGAACGTTCCGGAGGGGGACCCGGAAGGGGATCTGGCGGTGGGCGCCTTCCACGCCGCGTATACCACCCGCGCCCTCTCGCTGCGGGGGGGCAACGTCTCCGGTACCTTCGGCCGGGGCCTCGTCCTCTCGATCGTCCCCGCGGACAGCCTGCGCGGCATCGAGGACCAGATCGTCGGCGGGAAGGCCCGGCTCACGAAAGGCCCCTTCGAGGCGACCCTGCTGGGGGGATGGACGCGCAGCTTCGATCACACCCACGCGATCGACAACACCCGGGGAGACGACGAACGGGCCCGCGGGCATCTCTTCGGCGCCCGTCTCGAACTCTCCCCCGAAATCGCCGGACGACACGTCGAGGGAGGGCTCCACTTCGTCTCGGCACGCTACGACCTCACGCGGGAGGCTTCGAGCGGGAGCCTCGACAATCCCCTGGCCATCGAACGACCCGAAGGCGACCTCCTTGGCGCGAGCTTCGAGATCTTCGACCTCTGGGGGGGGCGCCTCTCCGGCTACGGCGAAGGCGCGCTCGATCTGCGCGACCAGGAGGAGGAGCGGACCGGGACTCCCTTCGCCCTCTACGCCGCGCTCCAGCTCGATACCGACGCCTTCTCCCTCCTCGTCGAGGGGAAGGACTACGACCGGTTCGCCTATCTCTTCAACCGCCCGCCGAGCCTCGAACACCCCAGCCAGCTCTTCAACACCTTCGACGTGGAAGGGGGCCGTGTGGAGATCGGCCGTCCGATCGAGACGAAACAGGCCGCCACGCGCCTCCATGCGGGATACGGCTTCTTCCTCGACCACAACGTCTCCGGCCTCTACTCGATCCCGGCGGAATCCCTGCGAAGCCACCACGTCTATGGGGGGATCGAAGAGACGCTCGTCACCGGTACCTGGAAGTTCGAGGGGGGGTACCGCTTCCTGGCCGGATCGGGGGAGACCTTCGGCGAAGGGTCGGGACGGATCCTTCACGGGGATCTCGACATCACCTTTCCCCTCTCCCCCGACCTGGCCACCGAGGTGCAGTTCCAGGTGAAGGAGACGAACTACGAGGCCACGGACTTCCCCGTGGTGATCTCCTACTTCAAGGCGCGCACCTCGCTTTCCCTGACCCTCCTGCGGCGTCTGAGCCTCTCGGGCGTCTTCGAGTACACGACCGAGCCGGGGGCCCCCGGCCTCTCCCCTGCCCCCCTCGATCCCGCGACGGGGGAGGGGCAGTCCACCTTCCTCTTCGCCCAGGCCGGCTACACCCTGCCGGGGAGCACCCGGGTGAAGCTCGGATTCGGGGAGACGAAGGGGGGGTACCAATGTATCGGTGGCGAGTGCCGGGTCTTCCCCGCCTTCGGGGGCGTTCGCCTCGAGATGACCACACGCTTCTGAGGGGAACGCAGGAAAGACCCCGCGATCGCTCCCCATCCCCTGCGCCCCCTCGCGGAGCAGGGAGGAAGAAGGAGAACGACGATGCAGCGCATGGCGATCCTCTCTCTGACTCTCCTGGCGCTCGCCGGGCTTCCCGGCTGCGGCGGCGGGAGCAACGAAACGGATCGGGGAAACGGCACCTTCGAGGAGAACCCGACCAGAAGCGACACGCCCACCCCCGATCTTTCCGAGGAAGCCGGTGGAACCGACCAGGAAGGGGTGAAAACGTCGGAAGAAACCCTCCAGGCCACCCCCCGAGACGACAGCGGCCACGCCACCGCGGAAGGGAGCCGCGACGACACGGGGGGGGGAAGTGACGCGACGAGCGAGACCTCGGAGGGGAGCGGCGCCGCCGGCAGCACCGCCTCCGCCGAATCGACGGAGGGAGCAGTCGGAACCTACGGGGACAACTTCCGCTTCATCAGCCGCTACGATGGTCCCTCCTTCGTCGAGATCACCGACGTCAACGTCGTGGAGGAGACCGCGTTCATCTGTACCGGTACCCAGGGGCTCCTCCTCTACGACGTCGCGGACCCGGCACACATGACGATGATCTCCCAGGTCTTCTTCTCCCAAGGAGACCCGATGTTCCCCCGCTGCCAGCACGTCGTGATCGACCGGGAGAACGGCCGGGCATTCGTGGCCAACCATGGGGACGAGATCCAGCCGACCCCCTGGATCACGGTGCTCGACATCCGCCTCCCGCGAAGCGTGCGGGAACTCGCCTTCCACATCGAAGAGGGCTTCTCCTACGAAGGGCTGGCCTGGCACGACGGCTTCCTCTACGCGGCCGCTCATGACGCCGGGATCGAGATCTTCCGCGTGGAGAGTTCCGGCGCCCTCACCCCCCTGGCCCGCTTCCGGGAGGGACTGGAGAACGCCTGGCAGGTCGAGGTCTCGGGGAGGTACGCCTTCGTGGCGGATGGCACGGGGGGACTCAAGGTCCTCGACGTCGCGGACCCGGCCGCCCCCACCCTCGTGGCGCAGGGAGAGACGAGCGGGGTGGCCAACGACATCGTCCTCGGTGGGGATTTCGCCTTTCTCGCCGTCGGTGGCGCCGGGATCGATCTCTTCGACGTCTCCGATCCCCGCAGCCCCCGACTCGTCGCCAACATCGATACGCCCGGTTCCGCGCTACGCCTCTCCCTCTCGAACGATCGGCTCTACCTGGCGAACTGGAACGACATCCGCGTCTTCGACGTCTCCAATCCCTACCGCCCCTTCCTGGCGGCCGTGGAGGTGGCCGCGGCGGACAACGGTCAGCCCTTCACCCGGGTGCTCGGGATCGGCAGCGAGGGGGATCTGGCCTTCGGCGGGGAGTGGACGGGGCTGCAATCATTCGCGTTCCTCCCCGGCTTCGATGCGCCCGACATCTTCACCACGGAGACGAGCATCGAGTTGGGCCGGGTTGCGCCGGGGGAGAGCTACACCTTCCCCCTCCAGATCGTGAACGAGGGGCGGCTGCCCCTCTCGATCGATCGGATCTACGTCTCCGACGAGGTCTTCGCCGTGAGCGAGACGAGCCTCTCGATCCCTCCCGGCCAGGGCGCCATCGTCGAGGTCCGCTTCACGCCGCGCAACAGCGATCCGATCGTGGGGATGCTGCAGATCGTCTCCGACGACCCCGATGAACCCCTCTACGAAGTGGAACTCCGGGCCAACGAGCCGACCCTCCAGCCGGGAGATCCGGCCCCCGACTGGCTCCTCTCCGATATCTACGGCAACCCCTACCAGCTCTCCGATTACCGGGGCAACGTCGTGGTCCTGGCGTACTTCGCCACCTTCTGACCGGTCTGCAATCTGGAGTTTCCAGATCTCGAAGTCAGCGTATGGCAGCCCTACCGCAACGAAGGGGTCCAGGTGTTCGGGTTGAACACGGGGGGATTCGGAGAGACGGACGAGACGATCCTCCAGTTCATCGACCAGACGGGGGTCACCTTCCCCGTGTTGCGCGACAACCTCGGCACCTACATCGACTACATCACCGGAGAGGCGATCTCCCCCTACCCGATCGATGTCGTCATCGATCCGGAGGGACTTGTCGCCTACATCAATCAGGAGTACAATCTCGATGCGATGCTGGCGGTCATCCTCGCGTTGCTCGATGAATGAGGAGGTCGGGCGTCCCTCCGGGATTCGATCGCCATACGTGACCGTTACGCGCCTGCCCCCCCCAGCGCGGGATGGGGAGGAACGAGCTTGCGCCGACGATATTCGATACGATGCCCGCACGTCCCACGCCTTGTGTGGTGGTGAAGCGTAAGCAACAGGGAATGTTCCTCATGCGGTTCTCCCTCTCCCAGAAGATCCTGATCGGTTTCCTCCTCACCCTGGCGCTCTTCGTCGTCTTCCTCGCCGTCTATCTCACCCAGCTCGAGCGCAACCGGGCCCTGATCGATCTCGTCTCCCGGATCGATTTTCCGGTCTACCAGCGGCTCAACGAGATCCGTACGCTCCAGAAGATGCAGATGGTGGCGATGGAGAAGTTCCTGCGAACCGGCGATGGCGTGTACGTGGCTCGTTTCAAGGAGCTGGGGGGCCGCATCGAGCATGACTTCGCGGCGGCGATGCGCGCCCTCTCCGGGCCGGAGGCGAGCGAGGATACGACCCTGGCCGCGTTGCGGCACGAACTTGCACGGATCGTCTCGATCTGCCGGGACTGCGACCGGCTCTGTCTCCGGATCTTCGATCTCCTCGAGGGTGGGGAGACGCAGCGTGCCAAGGGGGTGATGGAGATCCTCCTGCGGCGCATCGGCGATCTGGATCAGGGTTTCGACCATTTCTTCGAAGCGGTGGAGGGGGAGATGGGCAAGCGTCTCCACCGGGTGGCCACCCTCGAACACGACCGGCTCGAACGCTTCCTCCTCTTCGGCGGTCTCGTGATCGTGGCCCACTTCTTCATCACCGCCTTTGCCCTCTACAGCCTCCGGCCAGTGCGCGCGCTCCTCGAAGGGCTCCGGCGGGTGGGGGCCTCGGCGCACCTCGAACCGATCGCGGTGCGCACTCGTGACGAGATCGGGGAGATCACCGCGGCGTTCAACGCGATGATCGCCTCCCTCGCCCGGCGGGACGAGATCATCCATGAACAGCACAAAACCCTGGTGGGGCGGGAGAAGATGCTGCGTACGATCCTCGAGAGCATCACGGGGATCGTCTTCGTCCTCGACCCCGAACGCAACGTGCGCCAGACGAACCGCCCGGCCGATGGGGGGGGAGGCCCCCCGGAAGGGAAGTGCCATGAGATCGCCTTCTCGCACCCCTCGGCCTGCGTGGGGTGCCCCCTCCCCGAAGTACTCGAGCGCAAACGCCCGGCCATGATGGAACTCCAGGTCGGAAGGGATCGATTCTTCGACATCAGCCTCTATCCGATCTTCTCCGATCGCGGCGAGGTCGCGGGGATCGTGGAGATGATCCGCGACGTCTCGGAGCAGCATCGCCGCCGCCGTGAGATGCAGAGCCGGGAGAACCTCGCCCGCATCGGCCAGCTCACCACCGGGATCGCCCATGAGCTGCGTAACTCCCTCTCCTCGATCAAGATGAGCATCCAGACGCTCGTTCACCGGGAGGGGATCTCCGACAACGATCGCAAACGCCTGGAGATCGCCAACGCGGAGATGCGTCACCTCGAAAAGACGCTCAACGGGATGCTCGACTTCGCCCGTCCCACCCGCCTCAACCGGCGGCGTACGAACCTGAACGATCTCCTCTGCGACGTCATCCGGGTCGCCAAGAACGCGGCCCAGGGCAAAGAGATCGCCTTCGTCTGTGATTTCGACCCCCATCTCCCCGAGATCGCGGTCGATCCGGACAAGATGCACCAGATCGCGATGAACCTCTACTTGAACGCGATCCAGGCGATCGCCGAGCGTGGAGAGATCCATGTGCAAACCTCCCGCCTCGACGATGGGGGAGGGGTACGGATCACGATCGAGGATACGGGATGCGGGATCGCTCCCGAGGACCGCGAACGGATCTTCGAGCCCTTCTTCACGACGAAGAGCCGGGGGATCGGTCTCGGGCTCACGAACGTCCGCAAGATCGTGGAGGAACATGGCGGCACGATCGCGATCCTCCCACGCAACGGCGGGGGGGGCACCCGCGTGGTCATCGAACTGACGGAGAGCGAAGAAGATGAAGATTCTGATCGTTGACGACGATCCTTCGATCCGCACGCTCCTCGACCTTCATTTCGCGGAGCAACACTTTTCGACCTTCCCGGCCGCGAACCTCACGGAGGCGGCGCGGACGCTGCGCGCCGAACGGATCGACGCCGTGGTCCTCGACATCAAGCTCGGTCACGAAAACGGCCTCGATTTCCTCTCCGAGATCCGGAAGCTCGCGCCGCAGGCGAAAACGGTCGTCGTCACCGCCTTCCACGACATGGATGCCACGATCCGGGCGATGAAGCTGGGCGCCTTCGAGTTCATCCACAAGCCGATCGACATCACGGAACTCGACCAGGCGATCCAGAAGATCCGGGCCAGCGCGCACGACCGTCCCCACCCCGCGGTCGCCGCACCCGAGGGACGCCCCTACCGCCACAACGAGATCATCGGCCGCAGCCGGGTGATGAAGGAGATCTTCAAGCTGATCGGTCTCGTCTCCCAGTCGCGGATCACCGTGCTGCTTCAGGGGGAGAGCGGCACCGGCAAGGAACTCGTGGCCCGCGCGATCCATGAGAACTCCGACGACCAGAAGAACCCCTTCGTGGCGATCAACTGCGCCGCGATCGTCGATACCCTGCTCGAGAGTGAACTCTTCGGCCACGAGAAGGGCGCGTTCACCGGCGCGGTGGCCACGAAGGAGGGGAAGTTCGAACAGGCGCACCACGGCACCCTCTTCCTCGACGAGATCGGAGAGATGCCACTCAACCTCCAGGCCAAGCTCCTCCGCGTCATCCAGGAGGGGGAGTTCCAGCGGGTCGGGGGGAAACAGCGCATCGAGGTCGATCTGCGGATCGTGGCCGCCACGAACCGCGACCTCTTCGAACTCGTTCGTCAGGGGAAGTTCCGGGAAGACCTCTACTACCGCCTCAAGGTCGTCACGATCGAACTGCCTCCCCTGCGGGAGCGCAAGGAGGACATCCCCGACCTCGTGGCCCATCTCATCCGCAAGAACGGCCGGCGGCTCAGGAAGAACGTCACCGGTGTCACCGTGGAGGCGATGGACCGGATCCTTCGCTACCACTGGCCCGGCAACGTCCGGGAACTCGAAAACTGCCTCGTCAAGGCGATCGCCCTGGCCAAGGGGGCCTTGATCCATCCCGACCAGCTCGAGGGGCTCGAGGTGGAATCTCCTCCCCCGAGAGATGCCTCCCCCCCCCCTTCCTCCGGTCTGCCCCGTCTCGTCCCCCTCGATGATGTCATCCGGGATCACATCCTCCACGTCCTTGCCCACACGGGGGGCAACAAGAGCCTCGCCAGCAAGATCCTGGGAATCTCCCGGCCGAACCTCGACCGGAAGATCCAACGCTTCGGGATCTCCGTACGCGATTTCCAGAAGGGGAAAAAGGAAGGTTGACAGGGACAGTATCTCCCTGACGCGCCGGCGCAAGCCGGTGAAGTGCGAAAAAGTTCCTGTTTCATGGATCGATCCGCTCCGTGCAGGTGTCCCGCCCTTGGGGGGCGTGGAGAGAAGCCACCCCCGCGGGAAAAGGGTTGCGGAGCCGATCGACGGTATCGTAGGATGGAGGGAAGCGCGAAGCCGATCGAACCTGGGAGGTTTTGGAATGCAAGGATCGCAGTCACTCCTCGTCGTCGGATCGTTCGTCGTCCTCCTGGCGACCAGTGCCCCCTCGTGCGGGCCGCGTACCTCATGCGAGGCATGTGGCCGATTCGAACGGGTGGGACGGGTAGAGAATCCTCAGATTACCGAGACTTCCGGGCTGATCGCAAGCCGGCGCCAGCCGGGGATCCTCTTCCTTCACAACGATTCGGGGGATACGGCGCGCTTCTTCGCCCTGACCATAAGTGGGGTACACCGGGGGGAATACCGACTCTCCGGAATCGATGCCCGGGACTGGGAAGACATGGGAAGCGGTCCATGCCCCGATGGAGGGAGCTGCCTCTTCTTCGGGGATATCGGCGACAACGGCGCCAGCCATGAGAGCATCGTGCTCTACCGGGTGCCCGAGCCGGAGGTTCCGGAAACGGGGGAGGCGGCGGATATCGATCTCACCGGCTTCGACGCGTTCGAGGCCCGCTATCCCGACCGTCCGCACAATGCGGAGGCGTTGATCGTGGATCCGGCCACGGGGATTCCCTACATCCTCACGAAGGAGCAGGAGGGGGCTGCCCAGGTCTTCCGCTTTCCCGAACGCCCATCACCTTCCCCGGAAAGCGTGATGCTCCTTCACGTCGGGGAACTCCCTCCGGAGATCCGGATCGTGACCGGCGCCGACGTGTCACCGGACGGGCTTCGGCTCCTCGTGCGAACCTATGTGGGGATCCACGAATTCACCCGTACCCCCTCGGAGCCCTTCGAGGCGCTCTTTTCGGCTTCCCCCTGTGCGATCGATCCCGCAGCGGAGCCGCAGGGGGAAGCGATCTCCTATGCGGAAGGGGATGAGGCGATCTACACGATCAGCGAGGGGCCCTTCCCCCCGATCCACCGCGCGAGCTGTGCCCGCTGAAGAGCCCTCCATCCCTCCGCTCCTTGGGTGCGGCCCCTTCGCGGTGATTCGTCCAGAGGAAGAGGAGCCCGAAGAGGAAGAGGACGCCTCCCCCGGCGGCGAGGGAGAGTGCCAACGCTCTCGGCTGGCGCGCGATCTGCTCCGCCGTCCAGGAGGAGACGAGGGGGAGTCGGATCCCGCCGAAGACGAGTACGAGGTCGTGGCGCCGTTGCGGAGGGATCGGACCGAACTGGAGCATCACCACGAGGTTCGTCTGGTAGGTTCCATCCCGGTTCGCGATCCCCGTCACCTTCTTCGTGGCCGGATCGTAGCGGTAGGCGGTCTTGAACTTCTTGGCGAGCGTGGAAGCGATCAGCGGAATCCGTCGGTCCCCCTGCAGGAGATGGATCTCATCCTCCGCCACGTCCTTGAAGGGGGCATAGCCGGTCAGAAGACTCTTGTAGAGGTCCTGCTCGGTCGGGGTGAAGGGACTCCCCACCGTCAGCCCCTCGTCGATGAGCGTGACGAAGATCCGGGTGGCATCGTCGGTAAACGTGACGCTGCCGGAGAACTTCGCAAGGGTGATGCCGTAGCGGGGGATCTTTCGCCCATCGACCTCGGCAGGAATCTCCACGATCTCGCTTCGCCACGTCAGGGGGGAGAGGGGCATGTCGAAGAGGGCGGTATATACCCCGAAGATGGTGGCAATGGCGCATACGAAGGCTGGGATGGCGATCTTCACGGCTTCACGACTCCAAAGGGCTCATCATCCATCGTTCTTTCATCTCACGCTCCCCTGGAGATCCGGGATCGTCCCCTCCCCTCGATGATGCCGGTGACCATGGCCCATCGGGTGATCACCTCCTCGAGCCCGGAGGAGATCCGGCCGCTCCTCTCATCGGGAACGACCGGAATCGAGCCGTCGATGAAGAGATCGGGGGCGTTCACTTTTCCCTGCAGGTATTCGGGGATGTTGCAAAGGACTCGTTCACCGGGATTCTCCCCCGGGTAGAGGAGCCACCGTTGCCGGATGAACTGCCGTCCCGTTCGGAATTCGTAGACGAGTCGGCTGTAGTCGGAGAACTCCCGCCAGTGGAATGGGGTGATCTTGCGTGTGAATTTCGCGTCGAGGATGATCGCCAGATCGGGGGCGGAAACACGGGGACGCCACAATTCGATCGAAATGTCGGGACGCAGTGCCAGCCGCGCGAACTTGGCCCGGCCATATCCGTACCCCTTTCGCAACGCCTCCTTCTTCGGGAGGTACTCCTTGTTGAAGGTCACCTCCAGCCAACGGCGTCCATCGAGTTCGTAGCGGAAACTCTGCCCCGGTTCCGGTGTCGGCAGATAGGTCTCGTGCGTCATCTTGAACGCCCCGCTGGGCGTCTGTTGGAGGATGGCGTTCATCGTCTCCACGACCTTGACGAAGCACCAGTACTCGAAGAGCGCGGAGAGCCGTTTGATCCCGTACTTCAGGTGGGAGTCGTCGAAGCGGTAGCGCGCATCGTCGAGGAAACGTCGGATCTCTTCATAGAGCCGGCGGTAGGGGGGACGGTTGAGGAAGATCTGGGAGGGGTAGAGATCGAGTTCAGAGGTCCCTGCCTCCCGCAGGAAAGGGTAGGCCTCGATGTCGTCGCACAGGCGCTGCTGGAGGTGGCGGATCCGTTGCCGGATCTCCCGGATCCGCTCCAGACGGGGAAGATCGTCCTGCTCCCAGACCGTCTTCTTCCCCCGGCGCCGATGCGTGTCCCAGGCAGCCCGTTTCTCCTCGAGATGCTCCTCGATCCGCATACACTGCTCGGCGAGGGCTTCGAGACGGTCGATGAGCCAGAAGAGGAGGGTGCGCAGGATCCGATGCTCGTAGATGTCGAGACTTTCGTTTCGGACGCGCGTGAGGATCTTGCGGGGCTGGAAGCGATCGGGACGCGCGCCTTCGAGGACGTAGTGGTGGCGGGAGAGCCAGGTGATCGAGTTGGTGTCGAGGTCGGTGCCACTGCGGTATCGACGTACCTCGTGGTCGAGGGTGAGAATCGAGGCGGGTCGCTCTCCGATCGCCCGGAATCCCTCCTCCACCTTCACCACGAAACGTTCGATCCGATCGAGTTCCGCCTCTGGACCCTGGTGGAAGGCTCCCCCCGGGATCTCACGGGGAGAGAGGCGGCTGCGGGAGACGAAGTCGAAGAGGAAGCCGGGGTGAATCTCGAGGAGATCCCGGATCATCCAGGTACACATGGTGAGGGAGATCTTGTGGGGGACGATCGGCACGGTGATCTGGAAGACGGGGAGCATCTTCCCTTCCCGTTCCTCCCGGACGGTGATCGATCCCTCTCCGATGTAGTCGTCGAAGTGGCGCCCCGCTTCGAGAACCAGTCGTTCCTCCCCTTCGGGGATCTCCACGACCCGCTCGTCCCCCAGGAGGAGATCACAGCGCCCCTCCCTGCTCCCACGGGAGACGACCACGCAGAAGGCACGCTCCGCCCAGAGCTTGGGCCCCAGTGCCTCCGTGAAGGGGAGATTCTCCCGCGGCACCGCCTTCTGATAGACGATCTCGTCCTCGACCCGCAGCAGCAACTCAAACTTGCCAGAAGTCATTATCGATTTCCGCGTGGAGCATCGCGTCGAGCTTCTCGTGGGAACGGGGGAAGCGGGCTTCGGGAAGGATCTTGAGGAGGTTCTCCTGAGCCTGCCGGAAGGTCCGCCGCGATCCACGGAGCGCGGGAAGGATCCGCTGAAGGATCTGCCGATCGATCGCCTGGTCCTCCGTGAGGAGCCCGCGTGCGTTGACCACGTAGTCGAGGAAGGCATCCCGCGTGCGATACCCGATCTGGAGCTTCGCGACCCCGATCGCCTCGTTGATCTCGAGGAGGAGTTGTAAGACCGGATCGGTGGGGTCGATCTCGGCGACCCGCTTCCAGCTTCGGTAGTTCTCGTAATGGACGGGGTAGAGGGAGTCGGGGACGTAGTCGATCCGCTTTCCCGCGCTCAGATCGGGAGGGGAGAAGGTGATCACGTTCGCCCGGTCGAGCACCTTGGGACTCAAGGTGTGGGTGGTCTCATCGACGTTGACCGAACCGACGAAGAGGAGGTTCGCCGGGATCGGCAACCGGCGGTACGGCGCATAGGGATCCCTCGGGTCCACCACTGCCTCCGGGATCAGGGTCAAGACCGGATCGGGACGCTCCAGGAGGCTGAGGAACTGCGCGAAGTAGTGCTCCACCCGCGCCAGGTTCATCTCGTCGAGACAGACGATGTAGATCCCTCCCCGCTCCATCTCCAGATCACTGTTGGCCGCGATGATCCGATCGATCAAACCGGAACTCCCCGGTTCGAAACGGCCGGCCAGACTGTTGTAGAAACCGATCAGGTCCCGGTCGTCGAGCCAATCGGGACGCACCGAGATATGGAGGTACTCCTCCCGGCACCCCAGTGCCGCCGCGTAGAGATGGGGAAGCCGGCTCTTCCCGATCCCGCTCTTCCCCGCAAGGATATTGAGCCGTCCCGTCTTGAGCGAGATGTGGAGGTTGACGAGGTCCTCGTCGGGAAAATAGAACCCTGCGGCGTGGACGAGTTCCTTGAAACTTTCGACGAACTCGATCTCCGTGACTTCGCTTCGAGCCCGCTTCCGGGCGAGGAAGGAAGGAAGCTGCAAGGTGTGAGGCTCCTGGGAGAGAGGACGGGGGGAGGGCGGGGT
>CAZTSL010000027.1:4973-41753 GCA_964616915.1 uncultured bacterium | reverse complement strand
GGGCTGACCCCCTCCGGCTCCCCCATGGCAAGGGGGGAGCCCCTCCCCCCTGTGCTCCTCACGGCTCCTCACGGACCTTACGTCGGCCGCTGTGCGGGGGCCGCGGAACGGAGACGGTACCCCTGTGCTCCTCACGGATCCTCACGGACCCTACGTCCCTCAGCGGTAGATGTACCGCAGGCCGTTGGCATCGTCCCGTTCGATCGAAGCGGCGTAGTTGAGGCAGGGGGGACCGGAGGCGAACATCGTGGCCCAGAAACGTCCCGGCGTGTGCGCAAGGCCCAGCGCATGCCCCACCTCGTGGACCATCGTGGCCTCGATGGCGAACTCGTAGTTGCAGGGGCCCGGTTCCTTCGTGCTCTGGAAGTCGATCCGCGGATTGACGTAGATGTCCGCATCCACGATCGTGCCGAGCCGATAGGTCGGGAGCGTGATCGCGATGCAGGCCCCGAAGCAGGCCGGAGAACCGGTGAAGTTCAGCGTCGGGATCCCGTCCCCCTGACGGCCCCCTCCGGTATCGCCGGCGCGTGCCTCCACCACACCCGGCACCGCGCTGTTCCATGAAACGCGGGGATCGTTGATCGCATCGACCGTGGCGCTCACGCCGCCATCCCCGTCGTTGATGTCGGGATGCCCCGCCTGGTCCACGAGGATCGGCATCGGCAGGTCCTGCCAGCCGTGCCCCGGCTGGACGAAGACCTTGAAGCCACCAAGAAAGGTCATCCCCGCGAGGGCCACGAAGAGGACCGCCAGGCGGGGATGACGTCTGGGAAAACTCCATCGCATCGTCGTCGTCTCCTTGTCATGCGCGACACCGCTCCCCTCACGACGAATGGGGGAGAAACCCGCGCAATGTCCACGATTCCTCCAGATCACCGTATCGTATCACGATCCCGAAGCAAAGACAATCGGATGCGCCCGTGGGCTTCGATCCCATCGTTGCTCCCGCTTTCCGGTCCTCCAGCAGTACGCTTCCGGCCGATGCGCCGGAGAAAGGATCGCCCCTCGATGCCGGGAGAGGGGGAAGGGAAACGTTCGATCTGAGAATGCGCAACGAAACGGCGCCATCGGGGACCAAGAAGGGGGAACCCCCTGAAGGGTTCCTTGGGGAGGGAGGGAAACTTTCTTCCACCTTTGAAACGGGATCAACCATCGTTGAAGGTCGTTCCCCTTTCTCCCCCCTTGCTCGACACCGGGCATGGCTGCTCATGCATATTTCCCCTTCGTTTCTTCAAGTCATGAGGATACGCTTCGAGAATCGTTCTCTCTGGAACGGTGGCTCTGGAATGTTTCTTGTTTCAGGAACATGAGGAAAACATCCAAATCTGGAGGAGGCGGCATGACCGTGAAAAGATCGAATGCCACGAGAACGAGCACGCAAGGATCGAATGCCAGAGGAGAGAGGGGGTATGAAACCAATCGGGGGAGGTCAGCGGCTGGGAGGAAAGAAGCGCTTCGTCTCTACCTCGATTTCGAAAGGAACGCAGAGGATCGAACCGATGAAAAGACACGTCGGACCTATGAAGGACTTCGCCCTCGACTCGCGCGCTTGCGGCAGACCTTCCGAGGCAGCCTCTTCCCCGACCTCGATCGCAGGGAAGACCTCTTCGAGCGCTTCCAGGAAGACCTCTTCCCCGAAGGGTTGTGCCGTCCCTATTTCGTGGCGAACCTGAGTCTCAACGATCGGCCCTTTCTCATGATCCGCCCCGCGGTCATTGGTCCCCGTCTCGAAGGGAAGCTCCCCCGGGGGTTGACCTTCGCGATCCGGGGGCGATGCTGGGACGATCGCAACGGGAGCGGAAACCCCGTCTTCCTGGTCCAGCAGATCATCCCCCTCTCCCATTCGAAGCAACGTCCCTTCGAGAGGCGTATCGAGGCCGTGGTATCGAGACGAGACCTCTACCCGGCCCCCCGACGCATCCAGAACGCCCTCTCGAACGATTTCCTCGCCGAACTCCCCCTCATCTCGAGAGAGACGAAAGCCCGTCTCGAGGAGTGGAAGGCCTATCTCGCCTGGCGGGAACGTCTCAGCAAGGGCAAACTCGTCGGATTGCGCTACATCTCCATCGATCTCACGGAGGAGGGGGAATTCAGGTTTCGCGTCGTCGCGGCATCCAGGGAAAAATTCCACCAGCTTCGCAAGATCTTCCGGAGCAACGAACTCAACGCCTTTGGGCTCGATTACTCCAAGGATCCCTGGAAATTTTCGTTCAACGACAAACAGCGGAGCAGCCGGTGGGAAGTGGGTGACTTCGTCCGTTGGCGAGAGATATCCGAGGAGGAGCCGGCCTTCGAAGATGAAACGATGCCGTGGAACGATCCCTTCGTGGCGGAACTCACCTTCCGGCTCCCGGAGGATCTCTTCGACGACTTCCGCGAGATGCAGGGGAGCGGCGAGCCACTTCCGAAGATCGCCGAGAAGATTCTCGCCGGTATCGAACCGAACGGCTTCCTCTCCCTCTCCATCGTCGGAGACCTGGCCCTCGTCCGCCGCCAGCGGGAAGAACTGAGAACCCTGCAAGAGGAATCGGGATATGCCCCCTTCCTCTCCTCCTATCTCTTCGACATTCGTCAGGCCAACACTCCAGAACGGATCGAGGATATCGACGAATGGAACCGCTCAGACCTCAATGACGACCAGAAAGCGGCCATCCGTACGGTCGTCGCTGCACCCGACCTGGCCCTCATTCAGGGCCCCCCAGGAACCGGAAAGACCACCGTGATCGCCGAAGCCATCTGGCAGTTCGTCCGGCGGGGGAAAAAGGTGCTCATCGCCTCCCAGGCCAGCCTTGCCGTCAACAACGTCCTCGAGCGTCTTTCCCAGGTTCCCGAAATCCGGGCCATCCGTCTGAGCCACCGGGAACGCAAACATGAGGCGGAACATCCCTTCAGCGAAACCCGGGCGATTGAAACCTACTATGGATCCATCGCCAAACGTTGCCGAAACCAATGGCTCGACCAATGGCAGCAGAACGAGACGAGGTTGCAGAAACAGGAGCGCACGCTGAAGGAACTCGGTCTCCTCCTCGACGACATCGAGCGCATCACGCAGGAGATGAAGAACGATACCGACAAAGAACGAGAGATCCGCGAAGCGCTCGAGCGTCTTCGAACCGAAGAGGAACGACAGCGCGAGATCGCCCAAGAACGCCAGAATCTCCAAGAATTCCAGGGGGTGATCGAAGGGCGTTCCGACGCCTGGCAAGGAACATTGCCCGAGACGCTCCTCGGCATCTGCTTCGAGCGAATCGTCCCGCCCCTCGAAGCGCTCGAACGAATCGGCATTCGGTGTAACCCCTGGGGCAAGGGCAACGCCCCTCGATCTCCCCGAGAACGTTCCGACCTCGTGGGCCACATGGTGAGGAAATGGTATGCCATTGCAGCAGAGATCCCCGCCCTGCGCGAAGATCTTCGACGACTGCAAGGGAATGAGACCCTCCTCTCCCCCCATGATGCCGAACGCCTCGATCAGCTCAGAGTGGCGTTGAAGCAGGTCGAGGAGGAGATGGAGCACGATGAGACCCAGGTCGGCAGGTGGCGGGAGATCAGACGAGAAATCCGTGAGATCGAACGAAGGGGCAATACGCTCGATCCGCACCGCTACCAACGACTCTTCAACATGGAGGAGGAGGGGCGTCCCGCCTTCCACGATTGGATCGATCCCAGGATCACTCCAGCGCAACGCGCCTCCCGTCTCGAAGAAGTCATCGCTACGATCGAAGACGTCGGCAGAGAGATCGCGAAGGGGATCGAGGTCGTGCAATCGGCGTTGCACCGGTCGATCGCAGAGCGCGCCCTTCCTCCCGCCTCCGGCGAGCATCGGCGAAAACGACTCGAAGGGGAACTGCGGGCGATCGAGGAACGCCGGAAGGAAACCAGACAACGACGAAATGACCGGCGAAAGCGTCTCGCCATCGTTCTCGGCGGGATCACCCCCCAGAACGATCGGCCCCTCTCCGAATGGGCCAGGCGTGCCCGAGAGAAAATCAAGGAAGAGATCGAAACCCTTCGTAGGAAGATCGAAGAAGATCGCACATTCCGTCAAGCATGGGCTCCGATCCTCGAAACATGGGTCAACGATCTCGAAAATCCCCAAACCGTTCAGAATGATCGGAAATTCCTTCTCGACGCTTACATCGAGGCCTGCAACGTCGTCGGCATCACCTGTACGGAGCGAAGAAGCACCCTTGTAGAGAAGGGACACCCCTGGTTCGATGTGGTGATCGTGGACGAGGTGAGCAAGGCGACCCCTCCCGAACTCATCATGCCGCTCATGATCGGCCGCAAGGGGATCCTCGTGGGAGACCACCGGCAACTCCCCCCCCTCTTCCGCGAACATGGCGCTTCGTGGGAGGAGGCCGTCGCGGAACAGGCGGAAGAGGGGGATGGAGAACAAGACCCTTCGAGCGAATTGACGCAGGAGAATCTCGAACGTTTCCGGAAGATGGTGACCGCCTCCTTCTTCAAGGAACACTTCGAGAAAGCGGATCCGTCCCTCAAATCGACCCTCTGGACCCAATACCGAATGCATCCCGAGATCATGCGGGTCATCAACCACTTCTACGATCACCGGTTGAAGTGCGGCCTCGAGGATCCCGATACGACCCGTAACCACGACCTCACCCTCCATCGTCGGGGAAGGGCATATGTCACCCCCGCTCGCCATGTCCTCTGGATCGATTCCTCGAAGGATCCTACGGGCCATCCCTATCACGAACGTCAGGAGGAAGCGACGAGCAAGGTGAATGACCTCGAAGCACTCCTCGTAGCTGCCTGCCTCATCGACCTCGAACGCGCCTGCCGGGAGGCAGGATACGGTCAGAACGGCAAGGGGAAGAAGCGGGTCGGCGTGATCTCCTTCTACACCCGACAGATCCGCGCGATTCGGGAGATGGTCAAGCGTCTCCAAAAAGAAGAAGGGCTCCGGTTCTCCGCGATCCACTACGACGTCAATACCGTGGACCGCTATCAGGGGCAGGAACGCCCGATCGTCATCGTCAGCATGGTCCGCAATCCACCATGGCGCCTCTCGCGGCGTGCGAATCCGGCGAAGTTCGAACGGATCAACGTGGCATTCTCCCGCGCCCAGGAATTGCTCGTCATCGTCGGCGCCAAGGACGTCTTCGCCGACTATCCGGTCCGACTCCCCGCTTTCGATCGCCCCGGAGAAGAAAAGTCCGATCGCATCTATCGCAGGATCATCGAGGAGATCGATCGGCAAGGGGGCTTCTTCCGCTCGGGGGACCTCCTCTCTTCCGAGGATTGCCGGTTCATCCCCCCCAATCCTACGAAACCGAAGCGCGCAAGGGAGTTCCCCGGTGAACGTCGCTCGTCCCATCGGCCGAGGAGGCCGAAGGATCGGCGCAGAGAAGGGTGAATCGAACGTGTCACGTCCCCTGCAAGAGCACTCCCCCTCGACGGAGCGGGGAAATGACAGGAAGAGGGAAGAGATGGAAATCGCTCGTCTGACCATCGGGATTCCGATCCTCGAACTCGAGGTCTTGGTGCATCACTCCACCCCGAGGCCAATGACCGCCTTCGAACGGATCCTCTTCAAACTCCACGAACGCTTCCGAACGGACCCCGAATATGGCGTCATGCCCCTCAGTACGATTTTCGAGCGCTTCCTCTCCGTTCCCGATCCCCAGCCCGTCGTTCATCCCATCCTCGAAGAGCTTCACCGTCTCGAGGCGATCCGGATCGACAGATCACGCCAAACCTCCGACGAATACACCCTGAATGCCTTCGAAATCACCGACCGGGGCCGAACGATGATGGAACGAAACGAACTTCCTGCCGTTCACCGGCAAGATACGGCGTCCTTCCTCTACGATCCCATCCGAAAGACGCTCCTGCTGAAACGGAGATCTTCCCCGAAGAAATCGGATCCCTCCCCCATCCACATCGAGGCCGACCCCTTTCGGGAAGTCTTTCCTGAAGAGACGATCCGGGAACAGATCCCGAAAGAGGGATTCCCCTGGTGGAAGGAGAAGAGCAGGATCGATCATCTGGAACGACGTAACGTCGAGATCCTCTGGCGCGATCTTCCCGCCAGCCTCCACCTCCTCCCCTCCGGCGAACTCCAGGTCGTCTGCGAGGAGAAGGAAACGATGGAATATCTCGCGAAACTTCCGCCCGAGACGCTCGAACAACGGATCGTACGTCCCATCTTCGACCCGCCGGAGGGTTTCAGGCCGGTGAGCCTGCGCATCATCGATACGCGCGATCTCCTGGAGAAGGAGGCGGGGAGCTGGAGACCCCTCTCGCAATGCGCTCAATACGCCCAGGCCAAGATCCTCCTCGTCCAAGGGGATGGGGGGAACCTCACACCCCCAAAGGCGTCCGCCGGTCAGGTGATCTTTCAGTTTCAGAGGGGTTTCTCGAATCGGATCGAATGGAACGATCACCGCGACGGCGCCATCGTCTCCCTGACCGGGGTTCCCTTTCCAAGGGAATTCGATGGCGCCCTACTCGCTTCTCAAGAGCTCCTCGTATCCGCGTATCTCTGGGAACGAAGCGCTCGGCAGCATCGGCAGACTCGTTCATCGTTTCCGATCGCTCATTGCGTCGAGATCGAAAAGGGATCGGAGACCTTCGATACGGTTCTGGAGCAACTTGCCCAAAGTCTCCGTACGACCACGTTGCGGATGAACGACGACTGGATGTTCTCGGGGGGCTCTCCTTCCCCCGATCCAGTGGACTTCCTCCTCCTCCCCGCCTTCTGGGAACCGACGGAGAGATTCTGGGAGGCTACATCCCGAACGCTCGGCACGAGTCGAATCGCCGACGTTGGGAGGACGCCCGCCACCTCTCGCTCGTATCGTGCCTCCCATCCGCTCATCCAGAAGATCGTCAAACGCCTCGAATGCTTGCTACGAATCCGGGAAGGCATTCGTCGAATCGAGAAGAAGACCGCCCTGGAGGGGTGGCGGGCGTGCGTCGTGAAGGTCGTGCAGGAAGGATGTGCCCTGTCCCAGAGAGAATGGTATTCCCCACCCCCTCCAAAGGATCTGGAACTGTGCCTCGATCTCCTGACCTCGTGCGATCTGAAGAACGAAGAGAAAGGGGCCATCGCCAATGATCTCCTCGAGGTATTCCGGGAGCGGTCGCAGAGCATCTTTTCCTCCGTTTCGTCATTCGACAGGTTTTCCGAGATCGTAGGGATTCTCCAGAAGGCGCAATGGCCCATTCCCTTCCCTTCGGCCCTCTATGAGAACGATCGGGTCATTCGGGAGATCGCAAACCGTTTCCCCGATCCTTCGCTGGAAGGGATCGTCAAGGGCGAGAACGATTTTCACCAGAGCTTGCGCGTCCTCCTCGAATGTTATCGGCAGATCGAGATCCTCGTCGGCAGGGAGGTCTTCGAGAAGGCGCCTGAGCACGACACGCTCCTGCCCCTTCTCAAGACGAAGCAGGGAAAAAGACTCGTCCCCCTCGCCGAGAAGTGGCAGGGGGCCTTCTCGACGTTCCGCGACAGCCTGGAAGCGTTGGTTCAGCATCTATCCTCACACGGGAAAACCGCCTTCTCCCTCTCGCCCCTCGAAGACTCGAAGCTCTTCCACATCGACGCGATGATATCGGCGTTCCTCGAAGGATGGAAGAAGCTGGCGGAACCCGATCCCAGATTCCGGGAGACCTACATCTTCGATACCTCGGCACTCCTCTCGAAGCCCGATCTCCTCGACAAGATCCCGCCCGATGCGTCGATCGTGGTGAGCAAACGCGTGATCGAGGAACTCGACGACAAGAAGGGGGAGGAACGGCTACGCAGGCATGTGACCCAGGTGACGAATGCCCTCCAGGCATTCCCGGCGGATCGCATCGAGTTCGCGGAGGGGGATCTCTCCCTCCTCTCCCCCGACTACCGGAAAAAGGGGGACAACCTGATCCTTTCGGTCGCGGTACGTTACCAGCGCTGCCATCCGATGCTCGTCACGGACGACAAGAATCTCACCTTGAAGGCCAAGGCCGAAGGGATCGAAACGATCTCCTCCGATCACTTCCTGCAGAGCCTCGAATCGAGAGCGAAGGGAAAGAGGACCAAAAAGAAGAAAAAGAAGAAGGGGAAAGGATCATGAGCGGAGCATACGGCTACCAGTACCGATTGGCGAGAGAAGCAGAGCGGCGTATTCGTCTCGCGCGAATCCGAGAGACGACGGAGCGCTTCTACCACGAGTACCGGGAGCGGATGGCGCAACTCCGGCAGGAGGGGCTCGACCGCTATGTCTCCGAGGAAATCGCCCGGATGGAAGAACAGCTCGATCGACTCTCCGCCGCCCTGGTGGAAGCCCCCGAAGAGGCGCAAAGGATCAGTTTTCAGATCGGACGGGAAATCGGTGCACTCTCCCAACTCGCCCACAATGCCCACCGCGAATTCGAAGCGAGGGAACGACAGCGACAACGCCACCTCGCAGAGATGCGAAGACGGGCGACTTCCGAGCTGGAACGCTTCCTCGAAGGCCTGATGGACGAGATCACCGATCCGATCGAACAGGATTTCGCCTTCGAGCAAATCGAAGCCCTCCGCTCGACCTACGAAGGACGTGTCGTCGATCCCAAGGAACTCACGCGGATCAAGGAGGAGGTCGAAGAACGGATACGTACGATCCGAGCCGAAGCAACCGAGGCTGCCAACGCATGGAAAGAACGCAAACGGCAGGAAACCGCAAGAGAGGCGCAACGAACGCGAATCGAGATCCATCGCAAGGTCGCCGAAGCCGACCGGAGATCCCATCCCGAAACCACAGAGACGATCCTCAGACGACTCGATGACCTGGAACGCCGGGTCCCCGAAACGCAATCCCCCGAAACGAGCAAGGGGGGGTGTGACCCCATCGACCAGGAACTCGAGAGCGCCACGGTCGAGATCGACGAAGCGGTCACCGAGGAGACATGCCGGCGCGAGGTCGTCCGCGCCATCCTCGAATCCCTTCGAAAAGCCGGTTTCGTCGTCGATCCCCCGAAACGCCGCGTCCAGGAGAAGGACGAGGTCCTGATCCGGGCACGCAAACCCTCCGGAGCCCAGGCAGCCTTCCGCGTGGACGCCGACGGCACGATGATCTACAAATTCGATCGATACGAGGGGATGAAATGCAAGGAAGACATCGATCAGGTCTTGCCACGCCTCTCGGAAATCTATGGCATCGAGTTGTCGAACGAACGCGTCTTGTGGCAAAACCCCGAACGGATCTCGAAATCGGCGCGCCCCATCGGAGAGGGAACGAAAGGGAAACGACATGGCTGAGACGAAGGAAAACCCCTGGATCGATCAATTCCTGCGGCAAAGCGGGATCCGACGCGGTATCCTCCTCCACGGAAACATCCTCGATGTCTGTCACGACCCCGAACGTGACGCCTATTTCCCCGTGGTGGAGGTCGTGGCGCGGGCCTTGAAGCGAAAAGGGTTCGATCACGTCGTGATCTGGGACCGATTCCAGGGTCCAGAGAACGTCTCTCCCGAGGTATGGGAGGATCTCGTCCGGAAGGCCACAGGGGGGAGCGCTCCCTCGCAAGAGAGCGATGACGGATTCGAAACGTATGACATCGGGATGGATGAAGCGGACGACGATGCCGTGCGGGGGACAGCGCCCCCCAACCCGGACGACTTCTTTGCCGTGGTCCATCATCACCTCCTCCATCCGGAAAGGGAACGGATCGCGTTCATTCTCGACTGGTCCCACTATCTCTTCGGCAACCCCACGGCGCTCTCCGAGCAGGAGCGGCAATGGCTCCTGATCCTCTCGCGTGCGATTCGCAATGCCCCCATTGCGCTCGACGATCCCGATGCCTTGCGTCGTCCGACGAACCTGATCGTCCTCCTGTGCGCCTCCCTGGGGGGGATTCCGCCGGCCTTCCATCAGGCCAACCCCGCGGTTTGCGACATCGTCGTGCCAACACCGGGGCGGATCGAGCGGACATGTTTCGTGAAGCGGACGCTCGATCGGTGGTGGCTGCGGGAACCGATCCGGCCAGGGGAGACGAGGTTCGACGACTTCATCGATGCGCTCGAAGGGATGACCCTGCGGGACCTCCAACAGATGATCCGTCTCTCCCGACAGATTTGCGGAGAACCGCTCACCTTCGAGCGCCTGATCAATCTCTACCGATATGGGGAACAGAAGAGCCCCTGGGAGGATCTGAGCCGGGAGAAGCTCCAGAAGATCCGGGAGACGCTGCGAGAACGGGTCAAGGGGCAAGACGCGGCCGTGGAGAAGGTCGCCGACGTCATCATCCGTGCCTACACCGGACTCTCCGGTCTCCAGCACTCCCGCAAACAACGAATGCCAAAGGGTGTCCTCTTCTTCGTTGGACCCACGGGTGTGGGGAAGACCGAACTGGCCAAGGCCCTGGCCGCTTTCCTATTCGGCGACGAGGAGGCGTGTATCCGCTTCGACATGTCGGAGTTCAACCACGAACAGAGCGATCAGCGCCTCGTGGGCGCGCCTCCCGGCTACGTCGGCTACGAAGAGGGGGGACAACTGACGAACGCCGTCAAGAAGCGCCCATTCTCCGTCATCCTCTTCGATGAGATCGAAAAGGCTCATGTCCGGATCCTCGACAAGTTCCTCCAGATCCTGGAGGACGGGCGCCTGACCGACGGCAAGGGCGAAACGGTCTACTTCTCGGAGAGCGTCATCATCTTCACCTCGAACATCGGGGCTTCCGAGGTCACCCTGAGCGACGATCCTGCCGAGGTCAAAGCCCGCTTTCTGCAGAAAGTCCGGGAGCACTTCGTGCAGAAGGCGAAACGCCCCGAGTTGCTCAACCGGATCGGGGACAACATCGTTCCCTTCGACTTCATTACCGGCGAGGCGTTCCTCATGGCGATCGCCCGGGCGAAACTCAGGCCCCTGCGGGAACGCCTCGAGGAGAAGTACCGGATTCGCGACCTCGTCTTCCATGACGAAGAGCGGGCTCTGCGGGCACTCTGTCGCGGCGTGGATCGGCAGATGGGCGGACGCGCCGTGCTCAATGAGATCGTGAAACGGATCATCGATCCCCTGGCACGCTTTCTCTTCGAGGAGGAGGAGGATTTCGCCTTCTACGCAGGCAGGACGATCCTCATCCGTCAGGCCGGGGAGAAGGCCCATTTCGTCTTCGAGGTGCAGTAATGGGATGGCTCAACCTGGCCGATTGGCTCCCTTGTACCGAAGTGGAAGGTCCCGGCAAACGCTTCGCCCTCTGGGTCCAGGGGTGTCACCTCCGTTGCCCCGGTTGTTGCAACCCCGGCATGTTCGCCTTCGTGCCGCGCCGCCTCGTGGCCACGAATCTCCTGCTGGCGCGCATCCTCGAGGCGGCCGAACGGGAAGGGATCGAAGGGGTGACGATGCTCGGCGGCGAACCGCTCCTGCAGGCGCGAGGTCTCGCGGAGGTGGCACAAGGGTGTCAGGCCCATGGGCTCTCCGTCATCGTCTTCACGGGCTACACGCTCGAGGAACTCGAGGAAGCATCTCTCCCCGGTGTGCCCGAACTCCTCGCCAGCACCGATCTCCTGATCGACGGGCGCTACCTCGCCTCCGCGCCGGAAGGACGCCGGAACTGGGTGGGCTCGACGAACCAGCGCTTCCACTACCTCACGGACCGTTACGCCCCTTCGATCGAGACGGACGCCCGTTTCAGCGCCGGTATCGAGCTACGGTTCCAGCGGGACGGAACGCTCGGAATCCATGGCGCACCCCGTCTCATCTCCCCCCGCGATCCTCGGCATTCTGGCTGATCCCACCCTCACTCCCTTCCTCCTCTCCCCGGATCGATCCTGGAACCGCATTCCGAAGGCGTTGCATTTCCACAAGGAAATGGGGTAGCGTCACAGCGGAACCGAACGAAATCGAACCGTGGAGTTCAGGAGGTGAAGATGGGCATTCTTGCTGGAAAAGTCGTCGTCGTCACGGGTGCAGGTCGGGGAATCGGCCGCTGTCACGCGCTCCTCATGGCCCGGGAAGGCGCCAGGGTCGTGGTCAACGACCTCGGAAGCGAACGCGATGGGGGGGGCAGATCGAACACCCCCGCCGACCGCGTCGTCGAGGAGATCACCGCAGCAGGCGGGGAAGCCTGCGCCGATTACCACAACGTCGCCATCGCCGAAGAGGCAAGAGCGATCGTCCAGACCGCGGTCGACCGCTTCGGACGCATCGATGTCCTCGTGAACAACGCCGGCATCCTCCGCGACAAGACCCTCCTCAAGATGGAGGAGGAGATGTGGGACGCCGTGATCGCCGTCCATCTCAAAGGGACCTTCCTCTGCACCCAGGCCGCGGCACGCCAGATGAAAGCCCAGGGGAGCGGGGGACGGATCATCAATACCTCCTCCGGATCGGGGTTGATCGGCAACTTCGGACAGAGCAACTACGGTGCCGCCAAGGCCGGAATCTACGGCCTGACCCGGGTGGCCGCCCTCGAACTCGCCCGCTACGGGATCACGGTGAACGCGATCGCCCCCCTGGCCAGAACCCGAATGACCGAAGGGCTTTCCATGGTGACGAACCGGGAGGAGGAACTCGATCCCGCTTGCATCTCCCCCCTGGTGGCCTACCTTGCCTCCGACGAAGCCGCCCCGATCAACGGCCGTGTCTTCGGAGTGGCCGGCGGAAGGATCACGGAATACCGGATGGAGGTCGTGGAACTGGGGGTTCGAGACCCGAAGGAGGAAGGTCCCTGGAGCCTCGAGGCGATCGCACGCGAGATCGCCCCGAAACTCCGCGAAACGACCTAGAGTTCGGCCGAACGGATCACGAGGAGCTTGTCGACCTGCATGTCGTGCATCGTATAGGGGATCCCCCCAGTACCAAGCCCGGAGTGCCGCAACCCCGCAAAGGGCATCCAATCGACCCGGAAGGCCGTATGATCGTTGAGGATCACCGTGGCCGCATCGATCCGCTCATAAGCCCGCAACGCCGTGTCGAGACTTCGGGTGAAGACCGCGGCCTGGAAGGCGAAGGGGAGCGAATTGGCCCGTTCGATCGCTTCGTCGAGTTCGTCGTAGGGGTAGACGCAGACCACAGGCCCGAAGACCTCCGCACGACTCACCTTCGCATCCACCGGAGGATCGTAGAGAACGGTGCAGGCATGACAGGTGTCGGAGAGACGTTTCCCCCCACAGAGAAGACGCCCCCCCGCAGAGACCGCCTCGCGCACCCACGATTCGACACGATCGACCTCGGCCGGACGGATCAACGGACCGACCTCGGTATCGGGAAGGGTGGGATCCCCCACCCGCAGCGCCTCGGCCGCCCGTGCAAGCCGTTCCCCGACCTCCTCTGCGATCGTGCGATGCGCAAAGACCCGCTGCACCGAGACGCAGACCTGCCCCGCGTGATAGAAGCCCCCCTTGGCCAGACGGGGGATCGCATCCTCGATGTCCGCATCGGCAGCCATGATGACCGGCGCCACCCCACCATGTTCGAGCGCACAACGGGTCCCCGGGGCGAGCCGCGAACGCAGGCGCCAGCCCACCTCCGCGGAGCCGATGAAGGAGAAGAAGGCGACCCTCGGATCGGTCACGAGCTTCTCCGCCGTTTCATGGGTATCCGTCAGCATCGCCTGACACCACCCCTCCGGAAGTCCCGCTTCCCGGAGGATCTCCACGAAACGGAAGCAGGAGAGCGGCGTGTCCGCCGCGGGTTTCACGATCACCGGACACCCCGTGGCCACCGCCGGCCCTGCTTGATGCACGATCAGGTTGAGGGGATGATTGAACGCGCTCACCGCCACGACGACCCCCCGCGGTTCGCGATGGGTGACGGCCAGGCGGTTGAGCGAGGCGGGATTGACGTTCATCGGGATCTCCCGCCCCGATTCCGTGCGCAACACCTCGATGCAGTTGCGAACGCCATCGATGGCCCGCGCGACCTCCACCTGGGAGTCGATGAGGGGTTTGCCCCCCTCCCGCGCGGCTTCGAGGGCGAGTTCTTCGGCACGCGATTCCATGATCTTCGCCGCCTGGTCGAGGATCTCGATACGCCGGGCGGGTGTCATCCAGAGATCGCGGTTGCGGAAGAGCCGGTACGCCGTATCGAGCGCCTGCTCGACCACGGCGGGGCCCCCGGCCGCCACCGTGGCGATCGGAGAACGGTCGAAGGGCGCGACGACCTCGATCGTTGCGTCCACCCGTTCCTCCATCCCTACGACCATCAATGGAAAATCCGTCTTCATCTTCACCCTCCTTCCCTGGCTCACAAGACTTTGCTCCGTTGCGGAATCTCCCGCGTGAGGATCCGATCGTTGTCGCTGTAATCGATCGGCACATCGATGAGATGCACGCCCCCTTCGGCAAAAGCCGCTTCGAGTTGGGGCACGAGTTCGTCGGCCGAGCCGAGCCGATGCCCCTTGGCGCCGTAGCTCTCGGCGTACCGCACGAAATCGGGGTTGCCGAACTCGAGGCCGAAAGCAGGAAAGTTCATCTGGGACTGCTTCCACTTGATCATCCCATAGGCGCCGTCGTTGAGGACGAGGACCACGAGATCGAGCGCGAGACGCACCGCGGTCTCGAGTTCCTGGGCGTTCATCATGAAACCGCCATCCCCGCAGACCGCGAGCACCTTCCGGTCGGGATGGACCAGCTTCGCAGCGATCGCCGAGGGGAGCCCCGCCCCCATCGTGGCGAGCGCATTGTCGAGCAGGACCGTGTTCGGACGGTACGCCTTGTAGTTGCGGGCGAACCAGATCTTGTAGATCCCATTGTCGAGGGCGATGATGCCATCCTCGGGCATGAAGCGGCGTACATCGGCCACGAGCCGCTGGGGATAGACCGGAAAGCGGTCGTCGTCGATTCCCTCGGCCAGATGCGTCTCCACATGCTCCCGCACCCTCAGGAAGAAGGAGAAATCCCACCCCGCCTGGGGCTCGATCCGCTCGGTGAGCTGCCACACACTGTTGGCGATGTCGCCGATCACCTCGAGCTGGGGGAAATAGACCGGATCGACGACGGCAGAGGAAAAGTTGACGTGGATCACCTGGAATCCACCCGGTCTCATGAAAAAGGGCGGCTTCTCCACCACGTCGTGGCCGACATTGATGATGAGATCGGCACGCCGGATCGCACGGTGGAGGAAATCGTGATCGGATAGCGCGGCATTGCCGAGAAAGAGGGGATCCCGCTCATCGACGACCCCCTTTCCCATCTGGGTGCTGAAGAAGGGGATCCCCGTCTTGTCGATGAATCTACGCAGCATCTTCGAGGTGAGCTTGCGGTTGGCTCCAGCCCCGATCAGGAGGAGGGGATGGCGGGCTCCCTCGATCATCGCCACGGCACGCGCGATCGCCTTCTCTTCCG
This sequence comes from uncultured bacterium, assembly GCA_964616915.1. Lineage (GTDB taxonomy): Bacteria > Myxococcota_A > CAZTSL01 > CAZTSL01 > CAZTSL01 > CAZTSL01. Next base: position 26,482 of record CAZTSL010000027.1, on the reverse strand, counting down.
CTACCGGGCGCCGGGCCAGGCTGCGGGGGATCAAACCCGCATCCGTCCCCTCCCGTGCGATATCCTCGGGCAACTCGAGGTGGCCGGCACCGGGGCGCTCCTCCTCGATGCAACGGAAGACCTCCCGCACACAGGCCGGGATGTTGTCCGCACTCACGATCTGTTTCGTGAATTTCGTGAGCGGCCGCATCATATCGACGACATCGATGATCTGGAAACGCCCCTGCTTGCTCGTCTTGATCGGTTTCTGCCCCGTGATCATGAGCATCGGCATCGCACCGAGCTGGGCGTAGGCTGCCGCGGTCACGAGGTTCGTTGCACCAGGTCCCAGCGTGGCCAGGCATACGCCGGCCCTCCCGGTCAGCCGCCCGCAGGTGGCGGCCATGAAGCCGGCGGCCTGCTCATGCCGGGTGACGATCACCTCGATCTGCTTCGACTCCCGTAGGGAGTTGAGCAGATCGAGATTCTCCTCGCCAGGAACACCGAAGACGTATCGAACCCCCTCCGCTTCCAACGCGCGAACGAAGAGATCGGAAGCCTTCATCCTCTTTCCTGCTCCTTCCTTTTTCTACCTTTTCTACCTTCCTGCCCGTTCCAGAATCGGGTCGGGGAAACGAACCCCTTTCCCGCCCGTCGCCCCTTCGCTGCCCACATCGGTCGCAGGAGCGATCTCGGGAAGGATATCATCGTCTCGATCCTACGCCTTCGTCCAGGATTTGGCAACCTCCCTGCTCCCTGGGCATACCCGCGCTACGAATCTCGATCCTTTCCCCTCCCTCCTCCCTCAGGAGGCATCGTCCGACTTGCCCTTCGACCCCCTCGCCGCCGAGAAAGGAGTCAAGTCTCCGACATTTTGCGCCGATAGAGAAGGTAATCGGGGAGGCCACGTTCGCAGGCCGGACGCCCTCCCTTCGTTCCGGTCCTCACGTTGCAGGGAGGCCGCACAGCTTCCAGTGGGGGACCGGGAAACATGACCTTCGAAGGATGGGGCATCTTCCATCGCAACGCCCGAGGCGCGCCCCGTGTGACTCGCTCGTGCTTTCAGGAGGCATGATGAATCGCTTCTTGTGTGGTACTTCCGCAGCCGCGGATCTTCCCGCGCATCGTTTCGCCTATCTCTTCCTCTTCCGCAAAGGGGTGGCTGCCGCCCTCGACCAGGAAGAGGTTCCCCCGATCGCTGCAAGACGACAACGGATCGAGCGACTCAAAGAGGAAGTGCGGGGGGGACGATATCGCATCGACGCGAAGGGAATCGCAAAACGGATCGTCGTCGTCGTAGCCGTTGCAGATTCCGCCCCCAGGGGGCAAACGGAACAGGCGTGACTCGAATCGGGATCCCCGGTGCCGGACGGCCCGCCGTTCATCCCAGACCGGAAAGGGGAATTCCGGAAACAACCAGGGAGGGTATGCGATCGTGCTGATCTTGACGAGAAAACCAGGCGAAAGCGTAAGCATCGGCGAAAACATCAAAATCACGATCAAGGGGATCAAGGGACGACAGGTGCGCATCGGCATCGAGGCTCCCCCCGAGGTACCGATCCACAGAGAAGAGGCATACGTCCAGAGCCAACAGGAAAACCACCGCGCCGAAGACTTCGCCATGATCGACATCGCCCGAATGAAGCGTGCCCTGACGCTGCGAAAGGTCAAGAAACGATTGTCGAAAACGACCGTCGAGCCACCAGAGGTCGCGTGGAAACAGACCTCGGTCCCGCCGAAGTCGAAAGCGTAGGACCACCATGGCGACAATGGACGAGGAACGGATCGAACCCCAGGAGGCCTTGGCCTCGCCCAGAGGGGGTGGGTACGCTCGCGGGAGACGAATCATGCGTGGCGCAAGCAGATCGAGGAAGGAAGGGGGCGTGAGATGCCATTCGACGCGCCTCGGAGAATTCGAAGCGAAGGAGGAACAGATCTTCCTCCTGCCCGATGGGCTCATCGGCTTCCCACAGTACCGGGAGTTCTGTATGATCGAACTGGAACGACGACCTCGGATCGAACTCCTTCAGTCCCTCGACGATCCTCGATTGGGCTTCTGTCTCGTGCAACCGGAACACTTCTTTCCAGACTACCGTCTCTCCCTTCCCCCCAAGGAGTTCGACCTCCTCTCCGTCACCCGCAAGGAAGAGATCGAGACGTGGGTGATCGTCACCTTCCATCGGGATCCTTTTCGCGTCACCGCGAATCTCCAGGCACCCCTCCTCCTCAACCGCAAGGAGCGAATCGGTCGTCAGATCGTTCTCCGGGAGTTGCCCTATCACACACGGCACCTCCTGATCGAAGAGTAGCTCCTCGCCACTTCTTCTTCCCCCGAACGTCGCGGCCGGTGGAAAAGATGCATGTCGAAGCTCTCCCCCTCATGACGCCTTCCCTCCCGGTTCGCTCCCGCTGCGCGTTTCGGGCGCCAGAGAACCGATCGATCGGGAAATGATTGAGTTTCCAGGCAGTGCATGGTATGATGAGGCCAGGAGGGGAAACGAACCTTCGGCGATCGTGGATCGTCAAAAAAATGGTAACCTGGGGTACGACTTCGAACGACAACGCCCTCGTCGGGAGAAGAGAGGAAGAAGGGAGTGCAAGGCGCGTGAAGCAACCGGTCAGAATCCTCGTGGTCGAGGACGAGCCTGCGAGTTTGAACCTCCTGGAGAAACAGCTCCAAGCTCGGGGAGACCTCGTCACGGTTCCAGATCCACGACAGGCCGCCGAAATCGCGGGAGAAGGCGCCTTCGACCTCCTGATCGCGGCGGGTCATCTGCTCGGTGAGGCACCGTGGGTGTTCTTCTCCCGCGTGGCCGAGGCGGCGCCCCGCACCCTGCGCGTGCTGAGTGCGGGGCATCGGGAGGCGCAGCGTACCCTCTTGCTCATGCAAAGCGGTCTCCTCCATTACCATCTTCCCAAACCCCTGCGCGTGCGAATGCTCAACGAGGTGCTTCCCCGACTCCTCGCATTACAGCGAACCCTTCCCGCCACGTCCCCCTTCCCACCTGCCCGGGAGGATCCAGGGGATACGGCCTCCCTCGAATACGTCGCCCAGATCGTAGAGAACCTCAACAGCGGTCTCATCGTCGTCGATCCGGAGGGACGAATCGTCCTTGCCAACACCGAGGCTTCCCGCATCCTGGGTTATGAGCGTCGGGAACTGACCGGCATGGCGATCGATCGGATCTTCTACGCGGAGGAAGACACTTCCTTGCATCCGGTCAAGCGCACCTTCGAGCGGGGGGAATTGATGCGCTCCCTCGAACTCAAAGGTGTCCACAAGGACGGCCATACGCTCACCGTGGGCCTCTCGACATCCCTCCACACCGACCGGACAGGGAAACGGATCGGCGTGATCTGCATCTTCCGCGATCTCTCCGGAATGCAGGACTTCCAGTCCCTCCTGATCCGCAACCAGCGGATGGCCGCGATCGGACAACTCGCTGGCGGCATCGCCCACGAGTTCAACAACCTGATCGGGGGGATGATGGGCTACGCCCAACTCGCGCAGATGACCCAGGCCGAGGAGGACTACCGAAAGTGCGTGGAGGTCGTGGTCCGTTCCTCGAAACGGGCGGGGGAGATCACCGCGGGACTGCTCAGCATCGCCCGCCGCGATTCGGGAAAGGTGGAGGAAACCTCTCTCTCCAGCGTGTTGCAGGAACCCCTCGCCCTGATGAAGCGGGACCTCGAAAAGCAGAAGATCACCGTCCATCTCGAGTTCGAGAGCGATCCTCTCCTCGTCACCTCGGTAGGAAAGTTGCAGCAGGTCTTCATCGCCCTGATCCGCAACGCCATCGATGCGATGCCCCGCGGTGGCGATCTCATCTTCCGCTCCCGCCGGATCGACGATCAGCTCGAAATCCGGGTCATCGATACGGGGGAGGGGATCAGTGAGGAGAACCTCGCGATGCTCTTTTCCCCCTTCTTCACGACGAAGGGGAGCCTGGGGGGCAGCAGCCTCCCCGGAAAGGGTCTCGACCTGGCCGTCAGCTTTGCGATCATGGAGAGCCTCAAGGGGAGTATCCGCGCCGAAAGCACCCTCGGAAAGGGAACCACCTTCATCCTCACCCTCCCCCTCATGCTCTCCGGGGAGATCCTCCCCCAGATCGGTTCCCGCTCCCATCCGACCACCCCGATCCCCAAATCCTCCCCCAAGGTGGGCGACATCCTCATCATCGACGACGAGGAGACCGTTCTCGGGATGCTCAAAAAGAGCCTCGAACTCGATCAGCATCGCGTCGTCACCACCCAAAACGGCCTCAAAGCCCTCGAATACGCCGAGATCCATCACTTCGATCTCGCCGTCATCGATGTCCGGATGCCGATCATCAACGGATGGGAGACGCTCGAGAGACTCAAAACGATCGATCCGGCGATCAAGGCGATCATCATGTCCGCCAACCCCGGTGACCAGCCGATCGAGGAGATGATCGAGAAGTCCAGGCAACTCGGAGCACAACGCTATATCCGAAAACCCTTCGATCTGCGGGAGTTCAAGCGAATCGTCAGCGAGGTGCTCGCCTCCTGAGCCCCTGCCCTTCCCCGCAACCCATCACGCTTCGGCCTCTCCCACTTCGGCCTCGTCCCCCCCACCCATGGAGAATACCGGAATCCCCGCGATTCGACCCTTTTGCCCGAGTGATTGTCAATTATTTGTCAATCTGTTATGATGACGATCGGAGGCCTGGAAGGCTCGAGCGGGTTCCCCCTTCGCCGCCCCCGGGAGAGAAACAGGATGAAGAACGACGACATCATGAAGAACAAGCACGTCATGATCGTGGACGACGACCGGAACATCTGCCAGTTGATGGAACGCAACTTCTCCGTCCAGGGGTGCCGGCCGGTGAGTTTCAACACCTTCGACGAGGCCGTGGCCCATGTCCAGGAGAAACGGGTCGATGTGCTGATTACGGATCTCAATCTCGAGGATCCCGATCCGGCCAAGGACGGCATCGCTCTCCTCAAGAGGGTCAAGGAGATCAACCGCTCGATCATGGTCATTATTCTGACGGGATTCGGAACGATCGATAGCGCCGTGGAGGCGATGCACCACGGCGCCTTCCACTATGCGACGAAACCGGTCAACCTCGACGAGATCAACCTGATCGTGGCCCGTGCCCTCGAGCACCAGAAGCTCAACCAGGAGAACTCCCAGCTCCGGCGCTCCCTCCGGAAGAAATACAAATTCGAGAATTTCGTCGGGGACTCCGAACCGATGCAGCAGGTCTTCCGGATGATCGAAAAGGTCGCCGACACCGATACGACCGTGCTCATCACGGGGGAATCGGGAACCGGAAAGGAACTCGTCGCCCAGGCGATCCATCTGCACAGTCATCGCAGCGACCGCCACCTCATTCCGGTCAACTGCGCGGCGATTCCCAGCGAACTCCTCGAGAGCGAATTCTTCGGACATGTCAAGGGAGCCTTCACGAACGCGATCCGCGACAAGAAGGGGAGATTCGAACAGGCCAACGGCGGCACCCTCTTTCTCGACGAGGTCGGCGACATGCCGATGCCTCTGCAGACGAAGCTCCTGCGCGCGATCCAGGAGGGGGAGATCCAGCCGGTCGGCTCCGACAAGACGGTCAAGGTCGATTTCCGGCTGATCGCGGCCACGAACAAGAACCTCGAAAAGGAGGTCAAAGCGGGTCGCTTTCGCGAGGATCTCTACTACCGCCTCAACGTCATCCCGATCTATCTCCCCCCCCTGCGGGAACGAATCTCCGACATCCCCCTCCTCGTCAACTTCTTCCTCGCCCGCTTCAACAAGGAGAAAAAGAAGCATGTCCAGGGGGTCAGCCGGGAGGCCATGGAACTCCTGTGCGCCTACGAGTGGCCGGGAAACGTCCGCCAGCTCGAAAATCTGATGGAACGCCTCGTGATCCTCAACGACTCGGGAACGATCGATGTGGAGGACATCCCCCTGGAGTACCGGAAGGAGGATGGACACAAACTCCCCTTGCTCCGCCTCCCCAAGGAGGGGTTGAACCTCAAGGCCGTGGTGAGTGAGATCGAGAAGAACCTCATCGAGCAGGCACTGGCGATCACGAACGGCAACAAGAACAAAGCCGCCGCGCTCCTGCAGATGAACCGCACCACCCTCGTGGAGAAGATCAAACGGCTCTTCTGAACGCCACGGGCCCTCGGCGTACCGGGAAGATCGCAACCCCTCGGCGAGTGCCGACCCCTGGAGGCCCTCGAACGGCTCGAGGCAGAGATCCGCAGGGAGATCGAAGCGCGCAATTTTCCACGATACGGCGCCCAAAGTTCCACTTTGGTGACGTGCACCCCCGAGCGCCTTGGCGTTTGAGTCCCTCTGTGATCCCTGGTATAATGGGGGAAGGCATGGCTCGATGGAAGGGTTGGGCCCAAAGGAGGTGCCATGTTCCTGCGCAGGAAGAGAAGATTCGATCCCTACGATCCGCGAAACCTCGAGGTCGAGTTCCCCTCGCTCGACCGCTCCTACGAGGCCTCGAAGCGGCAGTTCTGGAACGACACCGAAGTGCTCGACGACCTGATCGCGAAATATGGGAAGGTCGAACTCCCCGAAACGCAGCGGGAGGCGTTGCGCAAGATCTTTTCGGTCATCTACTACGGCGAGATCGTGGCCTTGCAGATCTCCGCGGAACTGATCCCCCTCGTCGAGGACCTCGACGCCCAGAAGGTGCTCGCCGTCCAGGTCGTGGAGGAAGCCAAGCATGTCACGGCACTGCAACGCTACCTCGAACTCCTGGGGGGAGAGATTCCACCGGTCAATTTCTTCTGCAAGCAGGTGCTCGAGGGGGTGCGGGCCACGAAGAGCCCGGCAGTGAAGCTCCTCGGGATGCAACTCCTCGTGGAGAACCTGGCCCATCACCTCTTCCTCGAGATCCGCTCCCACGTCGAGGAACCGGTCCTGCGTGATCTGCTGCGCTACATCGATCAGGATGAGGCCAAGCATGTCGGGCTGGCGCGCAACTATCTTCCTCGAATCCTCGCACGGGCCGGGAAACTCGAGACCGCGAAGATCCTCGGGTACTCCACGTTCTGGGGCCTCTGTCTCCTCTCGGCGGGGTACCAGCTCAAGGAGGCCGCGGAATCCCTCGACATCGATGTCGCCAAGGGGTTTCGCCGGGTCACCCGGGAACACCGCAAGCTCGTGAGCAATCTCGGCTGGTTCTGGCGGCTCTGCACGAAGGTCACCCTGAGCGATCCCTTCATCGAGTGGCTCGCCGATACCCTCTACACGAGACGCAACGAACCCATTCGGGAGTCTCGTGCGCCGGCTACTTCGGCAAAGGGCGATAGAGCGTGATCGGTTCGTCGAACTGGCCCGTATGGGGGATCGTGGCATACAGCGTATAGTGATCCGCGAGCCAATCGAGGATCTCCTGCCGAAACCGCGGGGCGCATGATCTGCCGGAGGGGTAGCTCTCCCGAAGATCTCCCGCCGCCAGGAGGACGAGGGGGCGCTGGCGCGAAAGACGATCGAGGATCTGCGCATTCGTCGTCATCCGGTACGCCGCCGCTTCCTGTGCACGCATCTCGGCCGTATAGGAGAAGACCCCCATCTCCCCTCCCGGAACGACCCGCTTACCGGCCAGGAGGGGGTAGAGGGGGTGGAAGGTGAAAACCTCCGCCTCCGGGAGGGATGCGAGAACCTTGCCCACCCGGGCCACATCCCGGAAGACCGTCCCCCGCTCTCCCGGAACCCGGCCGTACGTCGTGTGCAACTGCCCCGGAACCGAAAGGGCGGCAAAGGCGAGGAGGAGGAGGAAACGCCGCTGGAAACGCGCTACGGAAAGCCCCGCGAAGGCCACACCGATCGGGATCGCCGCAAGGGGGGCGACGACGGTCTGATACTCCGCCAGGGAACGGCGCAAGAGCGCATGAAGGAGGAAGAGGAAGAGCGCGCACGCCCCCATGCCCCGGAGGATCATCTTGCCTGCTCCCCACGCCTTCCTCCACGCCCACCTCCCCCCGCTCGGCAGGAGGAGGAAGAGGAGCGCCAGGAGGAAGGGGCCATAGTTCTCCCCGAGATACCGGAACATCGTCCCCTTCGCTGCGAGGTAGCCCGTCCCCCCCGGGTCGTAGGCGAGGTGGAAGCCGACGACCCAGAAGAAGAAACGCGCTTTGCCCAGCAGGAGGAAGGGGAGGAGGATCGCAAGGGGGAGCGTGAGGGCCGCGGCAAACCTCATTCGCGCCCCCCGCCACGGCCAGAGCGCGATCAGGGGAACGGGCAGCAGAGAAACCCGGATCCCCGCCGCCACCCCCCAGCAGATCCCGGCGCCTACGATCCGCCGCCGCGAAAGGAGGAAGAAGCCGAGAAGGAGGAAGAGCGCCGCCGGCGAATAGGTCTTGACGAGCGTCGAGAAGTAGATCTGATCGGGATTGAACCCGAGCAGTACCGCGGTGACCGCGGCCGCCCGCATCCCCCCCAACCGGCCGGCCAGGACACAGGCCAGGGCCAAGACGGCCCACGAAGAGAGGAGGCGAAAGAGGCGCCCCCACCAGAGGGGGTCCCCCACCCACCGGTGCGCCCCCCTCTGCCAGAGCGCCTCGATGTAGGGCATGAGCGGCCCCTGGGAGAAGGGGAAGTCCCGGTACGGAATCTCTCCCGCCGCCACCCGCGCCCCCGCCAGAAGATACCACCCCTCGTCCTCGTTGAGCCGCCCGAAGGCGAAGGCCCACACCGACAGCAGGAGATGGACCCCGAAGGTGAGGGCAAGGATCCCCCACGGCCACTTCCGCTTCAATAGCCCCCTTCGAGCGTGAAGATCGTGATGTTACAGATCGCATGCACGATCGAGGAACTGGCGATCGTGCCCGTCTTGTCCCGCAGCCAGCCGAAGAGGAGGGAGGGGAAGAAGACCGCCAGCCGCTGGGGCCCCCCCTCGATGAAGATGTGACCGAGCGCAAAGAGCGCACTCGTCAGGAAGAGCCCCCAGCCGAGATCCACCCCGAAGAAGGAGAGCTTCCACCCCTTGATCCGGATCGGCTCCCGGAAGGCCCGGTTGAGATGGGTCTGGAGGAAACCGCGGAAGAAGAACTCCTCGGGAAACCCGATCACGAAGAGCTGCCCGGCCGCCATCTGCCCCCATCCCCGTCCGAAATGCGTCCGGAGTCCACGGTGGAAGAGGAACTCGCTGTAGATCCAATACCCCACGACGAAGACGGGAATGATGAGCACCGTCGTGACGAGCGTCGTCTTCACCCACCGCTGCCACCAGCATCGCAGCCGCTCTCCCCAGGGGCGGCCATCCCCCAGGAGCGTGATGCCGTAGAACGCGAAATCGAGGCGCCTGCCCATGATGAAGAAGGTCGGCACGTACACCCAGAGCACGAGGACCAGCGGCTCGAAGAGGAGGTCGAGGAACCTCGATTGCCCCCGCAACTCGAAGAAGATCTTGCAGGTCACGAGGACGGCGGCATAGATTCCGACCCCCTCGAAGCAGAGGCGCTCCTTCGAAGGGAGCGAAGCCGCTGGGATCTTCTCCGGATGCACGATCATCTCCCATCTCGCTGGGGGAAACGCCCCCTGTTGGATCTGGACTTCCGAGGAGAGCCATCATAGCCAGCGGGGGAAAAATGTCAAAAAAACCTTGACAATCCCTGGCACTTCGGCTACCTTCCCCCTTCGACGGCAAGCGGTTTCCGCGTGGCGGATCTCCGGGAAGCAGGCTCGGGGGGGGAGGCTTCCCCCTCCGGCGATGAGACGAAAGGAGTGGAGAATGTCGGGGGAACGGAACGTGATCTATGGGATCGAGGACAAGCCGCCCCTTCGGCAGGCGATCGTTCTCGGCCTCCAACACGTGCTGACGATGTTCGGCGCCACGGTGAGCGTGCCGCTCCTCTTCGAACACCCCCTCGGGATGAACGACCAGCAGTTGGCGATCCTCGTCTCCTCGGTGATGATCTGCTCCGGGGTGGCCACGCTGATCCAGGTGAACCTCGGCACCCGCCTTCCGATCGTGCAGGGGGTTTCCTTCTCCTTTCTGGCGGCCTTCTTCGCCTGCATCGCCTTTGCGAAGCAGGAGGCGGGAGGCGCGTTTCACGGGGCCCTGGCGATGCGCTACATCGCCGGTTCGATCATCGTGGGGAGCCTCGTGGAGATGGCGGTCGGCTACAGCGGCCTGATCGGGAAGCTGCGGCGCGTCCTCTCGCCGGTGGTGATCGGGCCGGTCATCATGCTCATCGGGCTGGCCCTCTTCGAGCATGGGGCGCCCAAGGCGGGGACGGACTGGATCTCCTCCGGGATGACGATCGTGCTCATCATCCTCTTCTCCCTCGTGCTGCGGCAACGCAACCGGATCTTCCAGATCTTCCCGATCCTGCTGGCGATCCTGATCAGTTGGGGATTTTGCCTCCTGATGTCGGTGCTCGGGGTGTATGGCAAGGGGCATCCTGCCTTCGTCGATCTCTCGCAGGTGGGCCATACCCCCTGGTTCCGGTGGAACCTCTTCTGGGGGGAGCACCCGATCCTCTTTCCGTGGGGGCCTCCGAAGTTCAACGTGGGGTTGATCTTTGCGGTGCTCGCGGGTTTTCTCGCCTCTACGATCGAGTCGTTCGGGGATTACCACGCCTGTTCCTACATGGCCGGGGGGGGGGACCCGACGCCGAAGCAGTTGAACCGGGGAATCGGGGCGGAGGGGCTTGCCTGCTTCCTCACCGGCTTCCTTGGCGGCTTCTCCTCGACCTCCTACTCGGAGAACATCGGGCTCATCGGGATCACGAAGGTGGGCAGCCGCCACGTCGTCAACGTCGGGGCGGTGATCCTCCTTCTGCTGGGGGTCCTCTCCAAGTTCGGCGCGGTGGTGGCCACGATTCCAGGGACCGTGGTGGGGGGCCTCTACTGCGCGCTCTTCGGCCTCATCTCCGCGGTGGGGATCCAGCAGCTCGCCAAGGCGGACCTCCGCAGCGACCGCAACCTCTTCATCGCGGGTTTCTCCCTCTTCATGGGTCTCTCGGTTCCGGCGTACTTCTCCGCCGTGGAGAGCACCCAAGGGATGCTGCCGGGCCAGATGCTCGCCGTCTATCGCCCCACGGCCGAAACGCTCCTCTCCGCTCTTCCCGCGACGCTTGCCGACATCGTGAAATCGATCGGCTCGACCGGCATGGCGGTCGCGGCGATCTTCGGGCTCATCCTCGACAACGTCATCCCCGGCACCGACGAAGAACGAGGGATCAAAGCCTCATAGGGCCGCTTTTCCCCGCCGCCTCTCCCCGCTCATGGGCACCCCACGGCGTGGGACGACACCGTCGATGGAAGGGTAGAGCGCTTCCTCACCACGCCTTCCCCCGGGAGGTGATGAAGCGCATCACGTGGCGCATGATCATCCGCGAGACCTCGGGACCGGCCAGGCGCAGGATCCCGAAGTAGCCGCGGCGATAGAAGGTCCGGATCGAGGTCGTCGGCCGGAATTCGACACGACAGGCGGGATCGCCGCCGAAGACGCAGTGATAGAGCCGTTTCCCGAAGTCTCCGATCGTCCCCTCCCCCTCCGTGATGTAGTGGACCGCCGCTCGCGTGAAGTAGAAGGAGAGGTCCGGATCCTCCGGTTCTCCGGGACGGAGCACGGAGCGCCCCTCCTCCCGGATCAGCGTATAGATCGTGTCGTCCCCCTCGAGTTCGACGCGGGAGTTCGCGCCGTCTGCCAGGGGGCGTGCCGCAGCCACCGCTGCAGGATGTTCCGCGAAGAAACGCCGGAGCGTTTCGTAGAGTTCCTTTCCCATGCCCTTCCTTGCCGTCTTCTTACCTTCGATCCCCGCTCCCGCTTCCCTGCCCGTCGCTCCGGAAGCAGGGTTCCTCCGTTTCGGGGCCGAACCTCACCCTGATCTGTGGGCTTCGGCCTCGGCCCCGGTGTCGGTCTCCATCTCGCGCAGGAGACGTTTGAGGACCTTCCCCGTGGGATTCCGGGGGATCTCATCGAGGGGATGGAAGCGCTTCGGGACCTTGAAGTTCGCCAGGTGTTCTTTGCAGAAGGCCTTGAGCGCCTCGTCTGTCGGAGGGGTTTCGGGATGGGTGGGGACGTAGAAGGCCACGAGCACCTCCCCCCACTCCTCGTCGGGGACCCCAATCACCGCGACATCCTTGATGTCGGGGTGTCGTTCGAGGACGTTTTCGATCTCGGCGGGATAGACGTTGACACCCCCGCTGATCACCATGTTCGTCTTTCGCCCGGCCAGGAAGATGTAGCCCTCTTCGTCGATCCAGGCCAGATCCCCAACCGAGAGGAACCCTTCGTAGCGGTCGATCGCGCCCGGATCCTTGAAGTAGCCCTCCATCGACATCGTGTTGCGCACGAAGAGTTCTCCGATCTCCCCGGGGGGGAGGGGGTTCTTCGCCTCGTCGAGGATCACGACCTCGGTCTCGGCGATCGGGCGGCCCACGGTCCCCCGCTTCCTGCGCATCTCCTCGGAATTGGCCACGGTGACCCATCCGGCCTCGGTGGAACCGTAGAAGTCGTAGAGCACGTCCCCGAAGTAGGCAAGCGCCCGGTCACGCAACGAAACGGGGAAGGGGGCGGCCCCGGAGAAGAGGGCCTTGAGGTGACGGGGACGGTAGCGCCGGAGCGTCTCCTCCGGCAAATCGAGGATCCGCGCGATCATCGTGGGAACGAGGAAGACCGAGTCGATCCGGGCCTCGCATAGCGTCCGCAAGACCGTCTCCGCCTCGAACTCCGCAAGGAGGTAGAGGGTGGCCCCGATGGCGGTGTTGAGCATCATGAACGCCTGCGCCCCACTGTGATAGATCGGGCAGACGATCAGGTGCCGGTCGTCGTGGTGGAAGGGGGTGACCTCGAGGATGTTGAAGAAGTTGGCCATCGAGTCCTTGTTCACGTCCCGCACCGCCCCCTTGGGGTTACCCGTCGTTCCCGAGGTATAGACGAAGTTGTGGGCCATCGTCTGACGCGGGACCTTCGGCATGGCGGCCGGCGTGTCCCGGGCCAGCGTCTCGAGGTCCTCGAACCCCTCCACCGGCTCGACGCAGAGACATCGCGCCGGCGGGATCCCGGCGCCCTTTGCCATCGTCTCCCGGACGACCTCGGCCTGCGAGGCGCCAAAGAGCACGGCCCGACTCTCCGAGTGCCGGAGGAGATAGCTCAGTTCCCGCGGTTTGAGATGGAAACTCGCATGAACCGCGGCCGCCCCGATCCGGAAGAGGGCGAAGAAGAGCGCGACGTACTCCGGGGAATTGCGCATCATCAGCGTCACCCGGTCCCGGGGGCGAATACCGCGCGCAAGGAGGATGTTGGCGAAGCGGTTGATCATCTCGTCGAGTTCCGCATAGGAGAGGAAGCGTTGTCCCATGACGACGGCCGGTTTCGACGGATGGCGGGCCGCTGCGATCGTATGGGCCACGCCCGGTCCGATCTTGTAGTGACGCAGCACCTCGATGAGCTTGATCGCGCCCCCCACGGTCAGATCCTCGAACATCCCTGCCCGTTTCCCCACCCGGTAGTACCGATGGAGCCGCTTCCAGATCGGGTCCGTCATCCGCTTCATCCCCACCCTTTCTCCTCGTGTCTTGCACGCCCCATGGCAGAAAACCTCGCGCCGCTGCCCTTTCCAGCTCGCTCGTATTCCACCACACGCCTCCCGCGCTTGTCAACCGGCCTCCCGGGACCGCCACCGTCGATCTTCCCAATGATCCCCTCCGATTCGCTCGGTTCGGGGGGCATTCGATCCGTGGGGGATTTGACACGAGATGCTCGATATGGTAAAGCGGATCTTCCTCCCCGACGCAGGGGAAAGGAATGCAAAGAAGAATCCCGACACGAGCGATTCCGGTTCCGATGGCGCCAAAAAATCGAGGATTCGACTTTCAATCCTCTCCAGAGATGTGTCTTTTGTAAACAGGAGAGATATCTATCGGTCCCGAAGCCCTGAAACCCACGAGCGCATGGAAAGGAGGTGTCGAGCCGTATGCCTGTCGTCAAGATCAAGGAAGGCGAGTCTTTCGAGAATGCCCTGCGACGTTTCAAGAAACAGTGCGAGAAAGCTGGAATCCTCTCTGAGATCCGGAAGCGGGAGCACTACGAGAAGCCGAGCGTGAAACGGAAGAAGAAAGCGATCGCCGCCAGGAAACGCGCACTCAAGAAGATGCGCAAAGAGATGGAAAACGCCATGTAGGCCACGCCCACCATCGTTCAACATGATGCCACGCGCCCCCTTCCTCGATCCGTGTCGCTGCCGGTGTGGGAAGGGGGGTCACCCCATGTCGGATTTCTCAAGATTCTCCACGTTTTTCCCCGGTCTGCTCATCGACTCGTCAAGAGGAGAGGACACCGGATCGCCTCGAATCTCATCGCCCCCCTTCACCCGTATCGAGGGGATGGAGGCGTAACGCGTAAGCGAGATCCTTTCAAGAAAATTCGGAATTTTGACGATCCATTTCGATACGGAGCACTCGATCGGAAAGGAGACGATCGGGAAAGGATCGACCTTGGCAGGGCACATTCCACCGGAAGTCATTGCGGAGATTCGCAACCGCACGAACATCGTGGAGGTGGTCTCCAACTTCCTGACGCTCAAGCGGGTGGGACGCAACTATGTGGCCCTCTGTCCCTTCCACCAGGAGAAGACCCCCTCCTTCCACGTGAACGAGGAACGTCAGATCTACTACTGCTTCGGCGCCTGCAAGGAAGGGGGAGACGTCTTCAAATTCCTGATGAAGATCGAAGGGCAGGAATTCTACGAGGTCGTGCGGGAACTGGCGCGTAAGCATCAGATCCCCCTGCCGCGGGAGGCAACCCGGTCGCGGAAGGGAGAAGAGCGAAAAGAACGGGGCTATCGTATCAATACGATGGCCGCGGCATTCTTCCAGCAGGCGCTCGCCCAGGCACACGAAAGGGTGGGCCCCTACCTCGAGCGACGAGGGATCTCCAAGGAGACGGTGGAACGCTTCGCCTTGGGGTATGCGCCCCAGAGTTGGGAGGCGCTCACCCGCCACCTCTCCCGATCGAGGGAAGGAATCGAAACCGCACGGGAACTGGGCCTCGTGGTCGCAGGACGAAAGGGAGGTCACTACGATCGCTTCCGGGGACGGCTCATCTTCCCGATCCACGATCTCTACGGGAGAGTCGTGGCCTTCGGAGGACGAATCGTCGGCAAGGACGTTCCGGAGAACACGCCGAAGTATCTCAACTCCCCCGAATCGTTCCTCTACCGGAAGGGGGAAGTCCTCTACGGCCTCTACCAGGCGCGCGAGGAGATCCGTCAGCGGCAAGAAGCGATCGTCGTCGAAGGGTACCTCGATCTCATCGCACTCTTCACCTTCGGGTTCCGCAACGCCGTGGCCACCCTGGGCACGGCGCTCACCCCGGCGCAGGTGGGACTCCTCAAGCGATTCACCCCCCGCATCGTCACCCTCTTCGACGGGGACGCCGCAGGGGAGAAAGCCACCCGGCGAGCGATCGAACTCGGCCTCGAACTCGGCCTCGAAGTCGAAGTGGCACGCCTTCCCCCCGGCGAAGACCCCGATTCCCTCCTCCACGGCCGTGGCGCCGAAGCCCTCGAGGCCGCCCTCTCCGCCCGAAGCCCGGCACTGACCCACCTCGTGGAGGAATCCCTCGCCACAGCGCCGGCAGGCGCCCCAGGAAAGGCTCGTGTCGTGCGGGAACTCATCCCCTTCTTGCGTCCTGTCCGGGATCCCATCGAGTTGAGTATCCATATCGGGAAGGTGGCCGACGCTCTTGGCATCGATGAAATTTTCGTCCGCCGGTGTCTCATGGAAGAGAAGGGGCACAGAAGGGGAGCGGAACAGAGAAGGAAAGCGGAACAGAGGGAGAAGCCGCAAACAGATCCTACCGGAAAGGGGGAAGGCTCCCTCCCCATCGCCGAGGAAACACTTCTTTACCTCGCCCTCTCCTTCACGGACACGCTCGAGGCACTCACGGAAAAAGCCGAGGAGGTGCTCCCATGGATGAGCGCCCCCCCGCTACGCGAACTCCTCGCCCATATGGTCGAACAATGGCAACAGGAGGGACGAATCTCCCCGGTTACCGAAATGATCGAACATTTCAAAGAAGAGCGCACCCGGGATCTCCTGCTCCGAATCTCGACGCAAGACCGGGCCATTACGGCCGATCAGGCGATGCAGGCACTCCACGAATGCCTGGCAAGGATCGAAGCAGGATACCTCCGGCGCCAGGAAAAACGACTCCAACGAAGCATCCGCGCGGCGGAAGCAGCCCAAGACGGCGAAACGATGGCAACATTGCTCCAGGAATTCCATGAAATCATCCGACGAAAACAAAAAATTTCGATTCTCTAGCATCCAAATCCCACTTTTCTGCATCGAAAGAACATGTCTCGTGGTTGCTTCGATCTGAATTCGTGCTCATCTTATGATGGATGTCTTGCAATGCTCCAGCTTTCGAGGAAATACGAGGTCCGCGTGAGGTAAGGAGGACTGAATGTCCAAAGAACAGGGAATGAAAGAAGTCCGAAAACTGATTTCCCTCGGAAAGGAACGAGGATATCTGACCTACGACGAAGTCAACGATATCCTCCCCCCAGACGTTTTGTCTTCGGATCAGATCGATGATGTGATGATGCTCTTCGGAGAGATGGACATCGAAATCGTCGATTCCGCCTCCAAAGTGAAAATCTCCAAGCGAAAACTGCGTGAGGAATCGGAGGAAGAAGAGGAAGAGAACGATTACGATGCCAATGCGCGGGGCAGGGTGAGCGACCCTGTCCGGATGTACCTCCGGGAGATGGGCTCCGTCTCTCTCCTCACTCGCGATGGAGAGGTCGAGATCGCCAAACGCATCGAGATGGGTGAGCAGGAAGTCTACGACATCGTCATCCACACGCCCCTCACGGTCAAGGAGGTGATCTGCCTCGGGAAACGCCTGAAAAGGGGCAAACTTCGCCTCAAAGAGGTCATCGGCGAGGACCCCGACATGGAACAGGTCCCTTCCCCCACCATGGAGCAGACCCTCGCCACGATCGCCACGATCAAGAGCCTCTACGAGGAACTCCAGAAAGAGCGGCGGAAAGCAGCGAACAGACGGAAACCGACGAAGGCACAGCGGAAAAAGATCGAAGGGCTCGAAAAGGAACTCACCGAAACGATCGCTTCGATGCAACTGAGCCGCAAACAGGTCGATCGGATCGTGCTGCGCCTCAAGAACCTCCTCCTTCGGGTGGAACGCTCGGAAGCCGAGATCGAGGAGATCGAACGCCTCTCCGGCTTCACCCGCAAGGAACTCCTCTCCTTCTCCCCCGACCGGGCCGTCTACCCGCAACGGAACCTCAAGGGCCTCACGCCCGAGGAGATCCACGGCTACCGCTGGAAACTGCGCTGCGCACTGCGCAAGATCCATCGTGTGGAGATGGAAACGGGACTCTCCGTCGAAGAACTGCGGACCACGATCGGGCGCATCAAGCAGGGAGAGTGGAAGACCAGACAGGCGAAATCGGAACTCGTGGAGGCCAATCTCCGCCTCGTCGTCAGCATCGCGAAGAAGTACACGAACCGCGGCCTCCAGTTCCTCGATCTCATCCAGGAGGGAAACATCGGCTTGATGAAGGCCGTGGACAAGTTCGAGTACCGCCGCGGCTACAAGTTCTCGACCTATGCCACCTGGTGGATCCGCCAGGCGATCACCCGCGCGATCGCGGATCAGGCCCGCACGATCCGAATCCCGGTACATATGATCGAGACGATCAACAAGCTGATCCGCACCTCCCGCTACCTCGTCCAGGAGTACGGCCGCGAGCCCACTCCGGAAGAGATCGCCGAAAAGATGGAACTCCCCCTCGACAAGGTGAGCAAGGTCCTCAAGATCGCCAAGGAACCGATCTCCCTCGAAACCCCGATCGGCGAGGAGGAAGACAGCCATCTCGGAGATTTCATCGAGGACAAACGGGCCCTCTCCCCGGCAGACGCGATGATCAACCTCAATCTCGCCGAACAGACCCGCAAGGTGCTCGCCACCCTCACCCCGCGGGAAGAGAAGGTTCTGCGGATGCGTTTCGGGATCGGCGAGAGTTCCGACCATACCCTCGAAGAGGTCGGTCAGGACTTCGAGGTCACCCGGGAGCGGATCCGGCAGATCGAGGCGAAGGCGCTCCGGAAACTGCGTCATCCCAGCCGGAGCAAGAAGCTCAAGAGCTTCATCGAGAGTTGAGGGCCTACGCAGTGGGGGCTGTTCCACGATTCGTGCCGGGAAACAAGAAGTTCGAGAGCCTCATCGAGCGTTGAGGGGCAAGGCGTTTCCCCTCCCCTTCGGGGTCGCTCTGCTGGGGATCGAGGCGCTCGCGCTGGCCGCTCTGGCTCGGGGGGACCTTCGGGGGGCGATGTCGGAGCGGCTCTACACCTTCCTGGCCGGTTATGCCCTCGCCTTCCTCTGCTACGCCCTCCTCCTCCCTCCCCGGCACACTCCCAAGGGAACCCTCCCCTGGATCCTTGCCGGGGCACTCCTCTTTCGTCTCACGCTCCTCCCCACGGCGGTCACCCTCTCCGACGATCTCTACCGGTACCTCTGGGACGGACGGGTGCAGCAGGCGGGGATCGACCCCTACCGCTATCCCCCCAATGCGCCGGAGGTAGCCCCCCTGGCGGACCGGTATCACGCCTCGATCAACCATCCCGACCTGCCGACGATCTACCCGCCCTTGAGCGAATTCGTCTTCTTCGTGACCGACCGGATCGCGCACCATCCCGTGATGATGAAACTCCCCTTCCTCCTCTGCGATCTGGAGATCGTGTTCCTGCTATGCCGGATCCTTCCCCTCTTCGGGGTGGCGCGGGAACGGGTGGTGCTCTATGCGTGGAACCCGTTGGTGCTCGTGGAGTTCGCCGGCAGCGGCCACAACGACACCCTCGGCGTCCTCCTCCTCCTCTGTGCCCTCTTCCTCTGCCACCTGGGGCACCGGCGTTGGGCTGCCCTCCTCCTTGCCCTCTCCTTCCAGGCGAAACTCCTTGCGCTCCTCTTTGCGCCCTTCCTCCTGCGCCGAGACGGGAAGGGATGGCTCATCTTCTCGCTGGGGGTGATCCTCCCCTATCTCCCCTTCCTCGATGCCGGCAGCGGGCTGTGGCGCGGCCTGGCCGCCTATGCGGGGGAACTTCGCTTCAACGACGCGCTCTTCCACCCCATTCATGCGCTCGTCTCCTTGGGGATCGGGGAATATGCGACCTCGATGCTCGTGGCCAAGGGAATCGTGGGCAGCATCGTCCTTTGCGTGGCGATCGTGCTCTACCGTTCGAGGGTCGAACCCTTCCGCGCCACCGCGAACCTCACCGCGCTCCTCCTCCTCACGACGACGCAACTCCATCCGTGGTACCTCGCCTGGATCTTGCCCTTCTGCACGATCTTCGAGCGATTGCGCGGCTTTCTCCTCCTCTCGGCCACGGTTGCGATCTCCTACCTCGTCTATATCGACTGGGACCGCGCCGGAATCTGGCATGAACCCCTCTGGCGCAAGGGGATCGAGTTTCTCCCTCCCCTCCTCCTCCTCGGCTGGGATCTCCTTCGCGGGGGGACAGACTTTTCGCATGTCAAGGATCCATCGACGTGATTGAAGGAGACGAGCGCCTCCGGCGATATCGCTTTCTTCTTTCATCCCTTTGGGCTATAATGCCCCCAGGCGCTCAAAATTTCTCGCTCTCGGCAACCGCTCGAACCTCCGCTCCCCCTTTCGGAACTTCGATCCGTGGAGGCGAACGACCGGGAGGGAAGGGAGGAAGGCCGCTGCCGACGCGAGTGCTCCTCCCCTCAAGCCGAATGAGCCGGAGAAAGAGAGGTGTGTCATGAGACGAAGGTTTCCTCGAATCTGGAGTGCGACGTGTCTGATGATCGGGCTCTTCCTCGCGGGTACGGCCAGGGCCGGGGTGATCGGAGAAGCGAAGATCTCCTCGACGAGTGGGGGATTCTCCGGCCCTCTCGACGATGCCGACCTCTTCGGTCAGAGCGTGACTTCGATCGGCGATCTCGACGGCGACGGTGTCGGGGATCTGGCGGTCGGCGCCCTCCTCGACGACGATGGCGGAATGAACCGTGGGGCGGTCTGGATCCTCTTCCTCAACCCCGACGGCTCCGTCAAGGGACATCAGAAGATCTCTTCGACGTCGGGGGGATTCTCCGGCCCCCTCTCCGATGAGGACCGCTTCGGCTCCGCCGTGGCCGCCCTCGGGGACTTCGATGGCGACGGCACCGCGGATATCGCCGTGGGTGCGCTCACCGGCGACGGCGGGCGTGGGGCGGTCTGGCTCCTCTTCCTCAACCCCGACGGCTCCGTCAAGGCGGAGGTGGAGATCTCCGCGACGACGACCGCCATCTCGCTCGATCTCAACGATGCCTTCGGCACGAGCGTGGCCGCCCTCGGTGACGTCGATGGCGACGGCATCGCAGACCTCGCCGTCGGGGCACCGGGGGACGACAACGGGGGCAGCGGACGCGGGGCGGTCTGGATCCTCTTCCTCAACCCCGATGGCTCCGTGAAATCCCACGTCAAAATCAGCGATACGACAGGCGGATTCACCGGAACCCTCGACGACGGCGACGCCTTCGCTTCGAGCGTGGCCCCCCTCGGCGATTTCGACGGGGATGGTACCCCCGATCTGGCCGTCGGCGCACCCCGCGACGATGATGGAGGGAGTGATCGGGGGGCGGTCTGGATCCTCTTCCTCAACCCCGACGGCTCCGTGAAATCCCACGTCAAAATCAGCGATACGACGGGAGGATTCACCGGAATCCTCGACAACGTCGATCTCTTCGGGAACAGCATCGCCACGGGGGCCGATCTCGACCACGACGGGATCTCCGACCTCGTCGTGGGGGCGATCGGAGATGACGATGGCGGGAGCAGCCGAGGGGCGCTGTGGCTCCTCTTCCTGAAAGGGGATGCCACCGTGCGCGCCCATCTCAAGGTGAGCAACACTTCAGGGGGCTTTTCGGGCGTACTCTCCGACTTCGACCAGTTCGGATACGATACGACCCTCCTCGGCGACTTCGACGGGGATGGGGAGATCGATCTCGCCACCGGCGCACGGGGAGATGACGATGGGGGAATCGACCAGGGGGCCGTCTGGCTCCTCTTTACCGATTCGAGTGATCTCGACGGCGACGGCATCGCCAACCCCCTCGACAACTGCCCCGACGACCCCAACCCCGGCCAGGAGGACGCCGATGGTGACGACATCGGTGACGCCTGCGACCTCTGCTTCGGGGACAACGGCAGCGGTGACACCGACGCCGACGGCATTTGCGACGACCGGGACAACTGTCTCGATACCCCCAACCCCGACCAGGCCGACGGCGACGGCGATGGGGTCGGCGATCCCTGTGATCTCTGCCTTGGGGACGACGCCTCGGGCGACACCGACGGCGACGGCGTCTGCGACGACCGGGACAACTGTCTCGATACCCCCAACCCCGACCAGGCCGACGGCGACGGCGATGGGGTCGGCGATCCCTGTGATCTCTGCCTTGGGGACGACGCCTCGGGCGACACCGACGGCGACGGCGTCTGCGACGACACCGATCTCTGCCTTGGGGACGACGCCTCGGGCGACACCGACGGCGACGGCGTCTGCG